>VXPH01000010.1:0-6004 GCA_009839615.1 Nitrospinota bacterium | reverse complement strand
TAGGTTGAGTGTTTAGTTTCTTGTTGGCGTGGTGCCCCATGGCGTCGGGTATTGCGTGCGCAATCTCGGGCGCGGCGGGGATGAGCGGCATCTCCCCCGCCCCTTTGGCACCGAAGGGACCTTTTACGTCGGGTGATTCCACGATCACGCTCTCGATTTCCGATACGTCTAGACTGGTGGGGTTGAGTTGGCTCTCGAAATCGGCATGCTCGATTATGCCTTCTGCGTGGTGTATCTGCTCGGCAAGCGCCCAGCCGAGCCCCTGGGCGATGCCGCCCTCTATCTGTCCGTTCAGGGTAAGGGGGTTCATGGCGAATCCCACGTCCTGCGCGCTGGTGATTCTCAGCACCCTGGTTTCTCCTGTTTCGGTGTCGACTTCGACCTCGGCGATTTGGGTGGCGAATTCCGGCCCGGGCCTTGAGGGTTCGGGGTGGCCGCGCACGTTGTCCGTGCGATGGGGCGGATTCTCCCCGCGGTAGGAACCGCGGCCCGTCACGGGGCCGTCGCCTTTCCATACGGCCGAATACGCCACCTCGGCGAATGGGATAGCTCGTGAGGGCGCCGCACGTACGAATATGTTCCCGTCATCTATGTCCAGGTCTTCCGGAGAAGATTCGAGCATACGGGCCGCCTGTCGAAGCATTTGCTCGCGGGCGTCTTCCGCCGCCATACGCACTGCGTGCGCCATGTTGAACGTAGTCCGGCTGCCAGCCGAGATGGCGTCGAAGGGCGTGGTTTCGGTGTCGGCGATGCGGACGCTCACCTTTTGGACTTCGGCCCCAAGAACTTCCGCGGCCACCTGCGCCATCACGGTAGCCGCGCCCGTACCGAGATCGGCGCATCCGGCCAGCAGGGCCAAGCCTCCATCTTCGTTCACCTTAACCACGGCGCCTGATGCTCCCCCGCCCGTGGGGTAGCGCGCAGCGCCGATACCCATACCGCGCCTGATTCTTGAGTCCCGTATTTCTTTCTTGTCTTGCCCCCATCCCGCCTTTTTGCCTGCGCGCTCGAGCGTTTCCTTGATGCTTACGCTCTGCAGAATCGTGCCCGCGGGGTCTTCGTCGTTTTCATCCATCGCGTTGAGGATTCGAAAGGCGAGCGGGTCCATTCCCAATTCATGAGCGATGCGGTCGGTATGACGCTCGCAGGCGAAAGCAACCTGCGCCACGCCCAACCCCCGGTAAGATCCACTGGGCGGAAGGTTCGTATACACGAGCAGCCCATCCACCCTGACGTTCGGGATTTTGTATGGCCCCGCGCTGGTGTAACAGGATTTTCCCAACACCATCGGCCCCGTCATGCAATATGCGCCGTTGTTCGAGGTGATTTGCACGTGGCGCGCGACGATTTTGCCTTCCCGCGTCACGCCCGTGCGATAGCGCATGCGGTATGCGTGTCTCGGGTTTCCGGTGATGGTCTCCTCCTCGCGATTGAGCGTCAGTTGAACGGGCCGATTCGATTTTCTGCTCAAAAGAACGGCCAGAGCTTCCAGCAGGTGCTGGGATTTTCCTCCAAAAGCGCCGCCCACGTGGGTGCTCACGACGCGCAGTTTGTTCATGGGGAGTTCGAGTATTTCCGAGGCGATGGCGCGCACTACAAAAGGGGCCTGTGTGGGCGAGTAGACTATCGTGCTGTCCTCGGGTCCGGGTTCCGCAAGCATCGCGCGGGGTTCGAGATAGTTCTGGTGAACGCGGGGCGTTTCGTATTCGTCCTCGAAAACGAAGTCGGCGCGCGCAAGCGCCTCTTCGATGGGATCGCCCGAGCGGATCAAAATATCGGCGGCCACGTTTCCGTAGCGCACGATGCCTGGAAACGACGCGTAATCATCCAGCGAGTCGTGCAGGAGCGGGGCGTCCTCCTTCGTAGCGTCGTCCGTCGTGAATACGGCGGGGAGCACCTTGTAATCGACACGAATTTTCTCGAGTGCGGCTTGCGCGGCTTCGGGGGTTTCGGCGGCCACGGCCGCCACGCGCTCGCCGACATAAAGCACCTTGTCGATGGCCAACAGCGGCTCATCGCGCACGAGCCTGCCGTGGCGAATGCCGGAGAAATCACCCGCCGTGACGACGGCGCGCACGCCGGGAATCTTCAAGGCATCGGTGGTGTCGATTTTTTTGATCTCGGCATGGGGGTGCGGACTGAGGAGCAATTTCGCGGTGAGGCAGCCTAGCCTTCTCAAATCATCGCCAAAATCGGCGAACCCGGAAACCTTCTCTTCGGAGTCGAGTCTCGGTATGGACTTGCCAAGAACCTGATATCCAGACATTGCGCCCTCATCATGATGTTCAAGACATTATCATGTCATGACGAGTCATCATTCACGAAATTAGCATACCTGAGTTTATCTTATTTTCAGCTTTTCGAAAAAGCCGCGTATCCGTCTGGCATTCTCGCCGATGTCGCCAACGCCCACGCGGGATTTCGAGCGGATGTCGAGGCGCGTCGTGCCACTGCCCGACGTGATCCGTATGACGATGTCGTCGATGAAGCCGTACCAGAAAGTCGTGTCATAGGCCTCAATGCGTCCCTCGGGCAACTCTGATGACACCACATGCCAGCCCATGGCGCGTGCGGCGTCCAGGGCGCGCCTGAAAACCTCCTCTTTCGAGGTCTGGAAAGTGAGTGGCTTGACGTCAGGATACGCTTTGTTCTGGAGCCGGGCGATGCGTGCGCCCTCATAAGCGGGCGGGTTTTTCGCTCCTTTTCTCAATGGGAGAACGGCTTGGAAAGCGGGCGGGTTTTGGGTGTCCGTCGCAATGTCGTGAATCTTGGGCACCCGTCTCGCTATCTGCATGTGCGCATGGAGAAAACCCGCAACGATGAAGCCGAGTGCGACGCCGAGAGCGGCGCAAAGCGTCTTTAATCTCGATGCGTCGCGCAAAGCGAACAGTCCTCCCGCCATGGAAACGGCCACGGAGATAAGCGCGATGATGGCGGCGGTCTTGAAAACCTGGAAGCCCGTGCTGAAATGCCACAGCCCCCAGCGATGGCCCAGCCCCGACGCCGCCGCGGCCAGCGCGCAAGCAACTGATATGAACAGACCCACATACGACATGGATGAGAGGGCGCGTAATTTATGAGCCACGAATATTCTTTTTCAACCTCTCGATGGCGGCCTGCAATTCTTCGGGTCCTTCGGGATCTTGCTCCACGTGCCCGAAGGCGTAATTGATCGAATTGGCGAAGTTTCTGTATGCGACGGTCGCGATGATGTCTACGATATTCTCCTCGCTGAAACCGGCGTCCCGCAGACGCCCGATATCCGTTTCTTCCATTTCTTGGGGCGTGTGGGTGAATTTCTCCGCATAGGCGAGCATGGCGCGGTCCGCCGGGTCGAGGATTCCCGCTCGCTTCGGGTCGTCCAGCACCTCGGCCACTTCGGCGATGGAGGCGTCATCGCATTCGACACGGAACAACTGCCCGTGATTCATCGCTCAGCCGTATCACCCTCCGTGTGCAGCCACGTAGAAAGCGAGCAACTCCGCCCGTCTCGTGCCGAGGCTGGAGCCGCCATGTACGGCGCTGCGGAGCTTTTCACGCCCGGCTAAAACCCTAGGTCTTCTGCCCATCTCCAGAAACATTTTGGGAATGGGTTTTCTCGCCTTGCGCAGGTCATTGATGATTTCTTTCGTGGCTCCCTCCGCCGCGTCCGGAGAGATGGGTTGAATCCAGTTCATGACGTCCTCCTCTGATGATGGGAAAGAGGTTCTCAAGCCCAGAAGAGTTGCGCAAGCAGAGACGCTCCATATCTTTGGAAGTTCTCTCATATCGATGAACACATTCCCCGACATGGATTGCCGTTGCCTGTAATGATGCTAGTGTTTCATTATCTATGAAGCGGTTTCGCTCTCAACCGATCGGGGGACGCCATGAAATTCGACCTGTCGCTGATCGTCATCACAGATCGAGAGATATTGTCACAGGCTTCCGGATGGAAGCTGAGGGACGCGGTTCGGGCGGCCGCGATGAACGGGGCCGGCATGATCCAGCTTCGTGAGAAAAACTTGAGCGGCGTGGAGTTGATTCGCCTGGGGGATGAACTGCGAGACGTTCTTGAGGGAACCGGCTGCGCCTTTACGGTGAATGATCGGGTGGACGTCGCCATGGTCTGTGGCGCGGATGGGGTGCATCTGGGGCAGGAGGATTTTCCGATTTCGAGAGCCAGGGCGATGGCCGGAGATACGTTGTTTTATGGTGTGACGGCCGGAAAATCCGAATGGGCGTCGCAGGCCGCCGCCGAGGATGCGGATTATATCGGCGTAGGCCCTGTATATGCGACGGGGAGTAAGGTCGATGCGAGAGCGCCGATCGGGCCGGAAGGATTCCGGCGGATAATCGAACACGCCCCCGGCCTGCCCGTCGTTGCCATCGGGGGAATCAGTATCGAGAACGTGGAGCCCGTCATCGAAGCCGGCGCCTCCGGCGTTGCCGTGATCGGCGCGGTGATGGGGGCGTCCGATCCGGGAGCCGCGACCAGGGAGTTGCGCAATCGAATCGAGAGGGCGAGAGGATGAGCGGAGGATCGGCGAGAGATATTAGCGAGTTCGCCCTCCTAGAACGCCTGAGAAACAAGCTCGGCTCGGTCGGAAACGATGCGGACGTCATCGTCGGGAACGGGGATGATGCGGCCGTCATCAAGGCGGCGGATGGAAAATGCTGGGTTGTGACATGTGATGCACAGGTCGGCGGCGTGCATTTCCCGTCTCCGGAAAATGTTTCCGGTTTCGCCGTGGGTTACAAGTCGCTGGCGGTGAACATGAGCGACGTAGCGGCAATGGGGGGAAGGCCGCGTTTTGCTCTCATCTCATTGGGGATACCCGAAGAGACGCCCATTTCGTTTCTTGATGAGATGTATGGTGGCGTTCGCGCTCTCTCGGAGCAATACGACATTTTGGTGCTGGGCGGAAACGTCACGCGGACGAGCGGTCCTCTGTTCGTCGACGTGTTTCTCGTCGGCGAAGTGGTGGAAGAGAAGGTACTTCGCCGGAGCGGTGCCAATACAGGGGATCGGATTCTGGTGACGGGGCATTTGGGCGATGCCGCAGCGGGGCTTCACTTCTCCTCCAGGTCGCACATCCAACTCGGAGAAGACGTACGTGCCTCGCTCACCCGCGCGCAGCTAGAACCGCAGCCCCGTGTTGCGGAGGGGACGGCCATCGCGGAATCGGGGCTGGCGACGGCCATGATGGACATCAGCGATGGGCTGGCGGGCGATATCCGTCACTTGTGCGAGGCAAGCGGTGTGGGCACTGTCCTTTGGGAGTCCGAATTACCCGTTTCCAGCATCTTAATCGAAGCAGCCTCTGTCGCCGAGAAAAAGCCCATGGAGTGGGCGCTGCATGGTGGAGAAGACTACGAACTTCTCGTCACGACGCCCGATGAATCCGTTGGCGCGCTGCAAGAAGTAGTCCGGCAGGCGGGAGGGGCGTCGCTCACGCCCATCGGAGAAATAGTGCCGTCTTCTGAAGGGATTTCCCTCAAACGCGCAGACGGGATTTTTGCGCTGGAAAACTTCGCTTGGGAGCATTTTTCCGCCTGAAAGTTTTCGTCATGACTCGGCGGCGCACCGCATGAGTCAAGCGCTCCCTTGGTGAGAACTGAACCCCCGAGAGAGCGGGGCCTTGAAGTTTGCCCTTCGCGTCCTACGCGTCTGCGTGAAATCGCAGAGGCGTTTTATGACGACATCCCGATGCCGGGAAAGGCGCGTTGAATTTCATGAAGATTCCTTGACAGACTGCTCCGCGTCTTTGCACATTCTATGCATTCGCAAAAATCTTCTTGGTTTTTATTCAGGATGGGGATGATGAACGCACAGGGACCATTGAAGGGAATTCGCGTGTTGGACTTGTCCCGAATCCTCGCCGGGCCTTTTTGCACCACGATGCTCTCGGATCTGGGTGCGGAAATCATCAAGCTCGAATCTCCCGGAAACGGCGATGAAACCCGCACCTGGGGCCCTCCGTTCAAGAAGGGAGAAAGCGCCTATTTTTTGGGTGTGAACCAC
>VXPH01000056.1 GCA_009839615.1 Nitrospinota bacterium | reverse complement strand
ATCGCCTTCGGCAAGGACCCGGCGCGGCTCAACCCCTTCGCCATGATCGACGCCGGGACGGCGGCGCGAGACGGCGACTACAGGGAAGAATGCTTCGCCATGCTGGCCTCTGTCATAGGCCGCATGTGCAGGAGGCGCGGGCGGATCGACGACATCGAGGCGGCGCTGATTGATGAGGCCATCGCGCGCGCCTGGGAAGAAGCCGGAAACGAGGCGGATCTGGGGACGGTACAGCGCGGGCTGGAAGCCGCGGGCGACAAACGGGCGGCGGATATGGCGCTGGCCCTGGGTCCCTGGCGTCCGGGCGGCGCGATGGGGCGGCTCTTCGAGGGGGGCGGGACGCCGGCGCTCGACGCCGCGCTCACCGTGTTCGAACTCGCGGAACTCAAGGGACGCGGCGACCTTCAGGGCGTCGTGCTCATGCTGGTGGTGTTCCTCGCCACCCAGCGCATGTACCACGGCCCGAGGACGCGGCCCAAGGCGATCGTTATTGATGAGGCATGGGACCTGCTCTCGGGCGAGGACAGCAAGGCGTTTCTGGAAGGCGCGGCCCGCCGCGCGAGAAAATACCGGGGCGCGCTCGTCACCGGCACGCAGAGCGTGAACGACTACTACGCGAACCCGGCGGCCCGGGCGGCCTGGGACAACTCCGACTGGGTGATTTTTCTCGCGCAGAAGGACGAGTCCGTCGAGCTCTTGAAGCAGGAGAAGCGCATCCACTGCGACCCCGGGATGGAGCGGGCGCTCAAGAGCCTCGCCACCGTGGACGGGCGCTACGCCGAGCTCGTGCTGCACGGCCCGGACGGCTGGCGGGTGGCGCGGCTGGCGCTGGACCGCTGGTCGCAGGCGCTCTACTCCTCGCGCGGGCCCGCCTTCGCCGCGGTCGAGCGCCTGAAGGAAGAGGGACTCAGCACCGAGGAAGCCGTCGCGCGGGTCGCGGAAGAAGGCGCGCCGTGACGTTTCATCATCCCTGACATCTGAAAACGAACATCAACCCGAATGGAGAGAGACCACATGAACGTGAAAAGACGTGCGCGCGCAGGCGCCACGGAGGAAAGGCCCCTCGCCTGGCCGGGGGACCCCGAGTCGCTGGCGGCCGAATCGGTCGACTTCGAGGCGCTGGCCCTCGTTCTGGCCAACACCTGCCGCCGGGACGGGCGCCTCAGGCGCTTCCACTCCCTGGCCGCCCACGCGGTGGCGATGAGCGAGGCGATTGAGGATCTGGGCGGTGACGTCCGCGAGGCGGCGCTCCATGCCCTGCTGTTCGAGGCGAGTGTCGCGTGGCTCGGTCCCGACGCCGCCCCCACGAGGCGGCCGACGGACAAGCTGAGGCGCCTGGGCTCCCGTGTCGACCGGGCCGTCCGCGAGGCGGCGGGTCTCAAGGCGGAACCAGCCCCCGAGCAGGCGGAGCTTCTGCGCTTCATCTCCCGAATGGCGGATGCGGCGGAGAAGCGCGACGTCCCGGGAGCGGGCGAGCACCCAGCCCCGGTCATCACCTTCCCGCCGCTCGATCGGCGCATCAGGCTCCTCGACCCCGCCCGCGCGGCCAGGCTCTGGATCGAGCGCCTGCACTACCTCAAGGGACCGCCGGGCGCGGAAGGAAACGCAGAGACGAGTCAGGCTGACGAGCCCGGCGAAGGGAACGAGGAGAGACCCCATGTCACGTACGCACGGACGGCGCAGGAAGAGGCGGCGCCGACGGGAGCGCCGGCGGCCGGAGGCTCGCGCGATGCGGCCTGAACGGGGGCGACGGCCCGGGCGGAAGAGACGCTTCACCCGGGTGTATGAGGACACCGAGGGCATGTTTCGCGCTGCGATCGCAGCGGGCGTGCTCTCTGCCGACCCCGATGATCGCCTCTACGCGGGCCGCTACCGCTACATGTTCCACGACGAGGACGGGACGGCCTGGTTCAGGCGCTACGACAGGAAGGACTGGGTTTCGATGTGCGCAGGGCGGCGCGCCGCGGGGGAGCGGTCATGAGGGAGATTTCCGCGTTCGCGGCCGCTCTCCTGCTCGCCGCAGGCGTCGCCGCCGCCGTCTCGGCCGTGACGGTGCGTGTCTCCCCCGCAAAAGCGCCCCGGATCGCGGTCGTACGTCTTGCCGACCTCACGGCGAACTACGTGACGAAGGCGCTGCGGGAGGGCGGAGATTCGAAAAAGGCCCTGGCCTCCGCCCGTGCATGGGCCGTGAGGCTGGAAGAGGCGCTCGCGCGAATAGCCGCGCGCCGGGGCGTCGTCCTGCTCACGGCGGGCGCCGTCGCCGCGGGCGCAGAGGACCTGACGGCGGAGGTCGAGGCGGCGATGGCGGAACTCACGTTCAGAAAGCTTCCCACGAAAAAGGAGGAAAACATCAAATGATGATAACCGATGCCGATGAACGCATCCGCTCGAACCCCCGGGGCTTCAGGCTGCTGGTCTGTATGGCGGTGCTCTCGGGCCTGTGGCTCGCGGCGGCCTCGCGCGTCCACGTGAACGCGAGCACCTCCGACGGAGCGTGGGGGTATTTCGTGTTGCCGACGATGGCAGCACCCAAACGAGGCGACCTCGTCCTCTTCGACCCGCCCGAAGCCGCGGGTTCTTCGATTCCCTACATCAAGCGCGTAATCGGCCTGCCGGGAGACAGCGTGGCGGTGGACCCCGGGCGCCGCGTCTTCGTGCGGGGAGAATTCATCGGAATCGCCAAGCGGCGCGCGCTGAACGGCCGCGCCCTGGAAGCGGTAGGACCCGGCGTCATCCCGCCGGGCCGCTACTACGTTCACGCCGATCACAAGGACAGTCACGACAGCCGCTACGAGGAGATCGGGCTCGTGCCGCGCGAGCGCATCCGGGGCCGCGCCCTTCCGCTTCCCGACATCCCCTGGCTGGGGCTGAAAGGCCCCATTGTGAAACCGGAGGAAGCGCGGCCATGAGGCGATACTTATTCCTTTCACTTCATATCGTGGCCGCGATCTCCATCATCCTCCTGGCGGGATCCGCTGCGGCGAAGGATCTGGGCGTCCGCGGCGCCGTCTGGCACATCGCCGAGCCCGACCTGCTCACCGAGATAGAAGCGAGACTCGAGGCGATGAAGGCTTCGGGCGAACTCGCCAAGATGGGCCGGGAGGCGGCGGAACGGGCGAGGGAACGCGTCGAGGCGCCTCCACGCGTCGCGGGAATCCGCCCCGCGCGCTTTCTCAGGATCCGCCGGTTCGACCCCTCCGTCACGATCGAGCGCGACGTATTTGCTGCCAATGGGAAACTGATCGCGGCTAAGGGGATGCGGATCAATCCCCTCGAAAGACACCCCCTGACCCGCGATCTCCTCTTCATCGACGCGACGCGCCCGGTCGAGGTCGAATGGGCGCTTCGCCATGAAAACCCCTCCGTGATCGTTTTGCTCGCGGGCCGTCCGCTGGAGTTGATGAGAGCGCACGGGCGGGCGTTTTTCTTCGACCAGGGCGGGCGGCTCGCGAAGCGCTTCGGCCTGGCCGCCACGCCCTCGCTGCTCGAAGCCGAGGGGTTGTTTTTGCGGATCACGGAAGTCCCTCTCGAAGACGAACCTGAGAGCGAAGGAGACCGCCCATGAGGCGCCGCATTCGTTACATTCCAATCATTCTTCTTTCCATCGTCCTCTGGAGCGGGGAGGCTTCGGCGCAATCGTGCACGGGGCGGTTCGTGAACCCCGTGACGGACGTGTGCTGGGAGTGTTTGTTTCCGATATCGATCGGGCCAATACGGATAGGCGCGGCCGCCGGCGCGCCGGACACGCCCAACCCGGGCTCCCCGATTTGTTTCTGCGGGAGTCCCATCCCCCGGATCGGCCTCTCGCTCGGCGTCTGGGAGCCCGCGCGTCTTATCGATGCGAGCCGCGCGCCCTGGTGTTTCCCGAACCTGGGGGGCCTCACCATAGACGGGGGGCTTCCCGCAGGTCGCGGGAGAACGGGCGCATCCGGCGGGGACGGCGCTCAGGGCTCCACCTGGCACGTCCACTATTACGTCTATCCGCTGCTCTCGTGGATCGGGGCGCTGCTCGACCTCGGCTGCCTCGAAGGGGGCGGACTCGACATCGCCTGGGTATCGGAACTCGATCCGACCTGGCGGGACGACGAGCTCTCGTTCCTGCTGAACCCAGAAGCCGCGCTCTTCGCGGACCTGCCCGCCCAGGCGGCGTGCGCCGCGGACTGCGCGGCGGCGTCGGCGGGACTCCCGCTGGATCCGCTGTACTGGTGCGCGGGCTGTCAGGGCGCGATGTATCCCCTGACGGGCAACG
>VXPH01000262.1 GCA_009839615.1 Nitrospinota bacterium | reverse complement strand
ATCGCCTTCGGCAAGGACCCGGCGCGGCTCAACCCCTTCGCCATGATCGACGCCGAGACCGCGGCGCGCGACGGCGACTACCGGGAGGAGTGCTTCGCCATGCTGGCCTCCGTCATCGGCCGCATGTGCAGAAGGCGCGGGCGGATCGACGACGTGGAGGCGGCGCTCATCGATGAGGCCATTGCGCGCGCCTGGGAGGATGCGGGAAACGACGCGGACCTGGGGTTAGTGCAGAAAAACCTCGAATCCGCCGGCGACAGGCGAGCGGCGGATATGGCGCTCGCGCTCGGTCCCTGGCGTCCGGGCGGCGCGATGGGGAGGCTGTTCGAGGGCGGCGATACACCCGCGCTCGACGCCGCGCTCACCGTGTTCGAACTCGCCGAACTCAAGGGGCGCGGCGACCTTCAGGGCGTCGTGCTCATGCTCGTGGTGTTTCTCTCGACGCAGCGGATGTACCACGGCCCGAGGACGCGGCCCAAGGCGATCGTGATCGATGAGGCCTGGGACCTGCTCTCGGGCGAGGACAGCAAGGCGTTCCTGGAGGGCGCGGCACGCCGCGCGAGAAAATACCGGGGCGCGCTCGTCACGGGCACGCAGAGCGTGAACGACTACTACGCGAACCCTGCGGCGCGGGCGGCCTGGGACAACTCCGACTGGGTGATATTTCTGTCGCAAAAGGACGAGTCCGTCGAACTCCTCAAGCAGGAGAAACGCATCCACTGCGACCCGGGGATGGAGCGTGCGCTCAAGAGCCTGGCCACCGTGGACGGGCGCCACGCCGAGCTCGTGCTCCACGGCCCCGACGGCTGGCGCGTCGCCCGCCTCGTCCTCGACCGCGTATCGGGCGCGCTCTACTCCTCGCGCGGACCCGCCTTCGCGGCGATCGAGAAACTGAAAAGCGAGGGCCACACGACGGAGGAGGCCGTTTTGCGCATCGCGAATGAGGACCTGCCGGAGGAGGCGACCGGCGGCGGCGCACAGTGAGTTTTCACCACACGATTCATCTATACGGACACGAAAAGGAGATGACATGAACGCGAAACGAAGCGCGCTCGCAGGCGCCGCACAGGAGAAGCCTCTCGCCTGGCCGGGAGACCCCGAGCGGATCTCGGCCGAATCTATCGACTTCGAGGCCCTGGCCCACGTGCTCGCGAACACGTGCAGAAGGGGCGGACGGTTGAGGCGCTATCACTCGTTCGCGGCGCACGGGGTCGCGATGAGCGAGGCGATCGAGGACCTGACCGCCACTACGGGCGGCGACGTGAGGGAGGCGGCGCTGCTGGCCCTGCTTCATGAGGCCGCCGTCGCGTGGCTCGGTCCTGACGCCGCTCCCGCGCAGCGCTCGACGCCCCGGCTCAGGCGGCTCGGTGAAAAAACGGACCGCGCCGTACGCGAGGCGGCCGGACTCGGCGCGAAGCCGGCTTCGGGGCCTGCGGAACTCGTTCGCTTCGTGGCGCGGATGGCCGATGCGGCGGAGGAGCGCGACGTACCGGGAGCGGGCGGGAGCGCGTCCCCGCTCCTCGCTTTCCCGCCCATCGAGAGAAGGATTAGGTCCCTGGCCCCGGACCGTGCGGCGCGGATCTGGCTCGAGCGGCTGAACGCGCTCAGGGAAACCCCCGGCGCGGCTGGAAGCATTTCCGCTCCCCATCCCGGGGTATCCGGCAATAACCGTGAGGAGGAAGCACATGCCACGCAAGCGCGAACAACGTAGGAAGAAGAAAGGACGCCCCGGGCGGGAGGTTCGCGCGATGCGGCCTGAACCCGAGCCATTCATCCGGGTGTACGAGGACACCGACGCCGTGTTCCGCGCGGCTATCGCTTCGGGCGCGCTCTCGGCCGACGCCCAAGATCGCCTCTACGCGGGACGGTTCCACTACATGTTCCATGACGAGGAGGGAACGGCATGGTTCAGACGTCATGACGCCGCGGAGTGGGTCGAGGTGAATGATGCGCTTTGCGCGGCCGGGGAGCGGCCATGAACGGGGTTTCCGGGTTCTGTGCCGCTCTCCTGCTCGCCGCGGGCGTCGCCGCCGCCGTCTCGGCCGGGACGGTGAGGTTTTCCCTCGAAAAACCCCCGCGGATAGCGAGCGTGCGTCTCGCGAGCCTCACTGCCGGCTACGTGACGAGGTCGCTGCGCGCGGGCGGAGATTCGGAAAAGGCGCTGGCCGCGGCCCGTGACTGGGCGGGACGGCTGGAGGAGGCGCTCGCGATAGTGGCGGCGCGCCGGGGCGTTGTGCTGTTGAGCGCCGGAGCGGTCGCCGCGGGCGCGGAGGACTTGACGACCGAAGTCGAGGCCGTGATGGCGGAACTCGCTTCCCGTAAGCATTCCCCGAATAAGGAGGAAAACGTCAAATGATAATCACCGACGCCAAAGAACCCCCACACGCGAACCCCCGGGGCCTCAGGCTCCTGGTCTGTATGGCCGTGCTCTCGGGCCTGTGGCTGGCGGCCGCCTCGCGCGTCCACGTGAACGCGAGTTGGTCCGACGGCGCATGGGGGTATTTCGCGCTGCCGATGATGGGCGCGCCCGAGCGAGGCGACCTCGTCCTCTTCGACCCGCCCGAAAACATAGGCTCGCCGATCCCCTACATGAAGCGCGTCATTGGCCTGCCGGGAGACAGCGTGGCGGTGGACGGGAAGCGGCGCGTCTTCGTGAACGGCGTTTTCGCAGGTATCGCAAAGCGGCGCGCGCTGAACGGACGTGAACTGGAAACCGTAGCGGCAGGCGTCATCCCGCCCGGGCGCTACTATGTCCACGCCGAGCACCCCGACAGCCACGACAGCCGCTACCGGGAGGTCGGTCTGGTGCCGCTTTCGCGCATCAGGGGACGGGCCCTCCCGCTGCCCGATCTCCCCTGGCTGGGTCTGAAAGGCCCCCTCGCGAAACCGGAGGGCTCGCGGCCATGAGGCGGCATCTGCTTCGGACAAATCTGGCGGCGGCTACTGTCTGCTGTGTACTCGCTCTAACGATGAGCGCCGGATGGGCGAAGGATTTGGGTGTGCGCGGCGCCGTCTGGCCGGTCGCCGAGCCAGACCTGCTCACCGAGATAGAAGCAAGACTCGGAGCGATGAAGGCTTCTGGCGAGCTTGCGCGCATGAGACGCGAGTCGCTCAGAAGGGCCAGGGAGCGCGTCGAGGCGCCTACACGCATCGCGGGAATCCGCCCCGCGCGCTTTATCAGGATCCGCCGGTTCGACCCTTCGGTCACCATCGAGCGGGACATTATTGCGCATGACGAAAAACTGATCGCGGCCCGGGGGACGCGGATCAATCCCCTCGAGAAACACCCCCTGACGCGCGATCTCCTGTTCATCGACGGGACGCGGCAGGTTGAGGTCGCATGGGCGATTGCCCGTGAAAAACCCTCGGTGATCGTATTGCTCGCGGGCCGTCCGCTGGACCTGATGAGGACGCACGGCCGGGCGTTTTACTTCGATCAGGGCGGTAGGCTCGCGAGGCGTTTCGGACTCCTCGCCACGCCGTCTGTGGTCGCGGCGGATGGCGATTTCCTACGCATCACGGAAATTCCCCTGGAAGACGAAGAAAGCCCCGAAAGCAAAGAGGCCAAGCCATGAAGCATCGGTTTATTTTCATTCCAATCATTTTCTCCTTCGTCCTCTGGACCGGGGAGGCTTCTGCGCAATCGTGCACGGGTCGTTTCGTGAACCCCGTGGCCGATGTTTGCTGGGAGTGTTTGTTTCCGATATCGATAGGACCGATCCGGATAGGATCAGCCGTCGGCGCGCCGGACACGCCCAACCCGGGCTCTCCCATATGCTTCTGCGGCAGTCCGATCCCACGGATCGGCCTCTCGCTGGGCGTCTGGGAACCCGCGCGGCTGATCGACGCGAGCAGGGCGCCATGGTGTTTCCCGAACCTGGGCGGCCTCACGATCGACGGGGGGCTTCCCGCCGGACGAGGCCGGACGGGAACTTCCGGCGGGGACGGCGCTCAGGGCTCCACCTGGCACGTCCACTACTACGTCTATCCGCTGCTCTCCTGGATCGGGGCGCTGCTGGACCTCGGCTGCCTCGAAGGGGGCGGCCTCGACATCGCCTGGGTCTCGGAACTCGACCCCGCATGGCGGGATGACGAACTCTCGTTCCTGCTGAACCCCGAAGCCGCGCTCTTCGCGGATCTCCCCGCCCAGGCGGCGTGCGCCGCCGACTGCGCGGCGGCGTCGGCGGGACTTCCGCTCGACCCGCTCTACTGGTGCGCGGGCTGTCAGGGCTCGATGTATCCCCTGACGGGCAACG
>VXPH01000197.1 GCA_009839615.1 Nitrospinota bacterium | reverse complement strand
CTTCTATACCAAGCCCTGAACGCACCTTGCATCATCACGGACACGCAAAGCGCCGAGTTGATAAAATATGCCTCGAACGCGTTTTTGGCGACAAAAATCAGTTTCATCAATGCGGTGGCAAATCTTTGCGAGAAAACACAAGCGGATATTCGAGAGGTCGCCAAAGGGGTTGGCGCCGATTCGCGGATCGGTCCCGCTTTTCTCGGGGCGGGCCTGGGCTATGGCGGTTCCTGCTTCCCGAAAGACATTGATGCCCTGTTGCAAGCCTCCCGAAAACTCGGTGCTGAGATATCGATTTTAGAAGCCGTAAGAGCGGAAAACGAAAGCCGGGTACCCCGGTTCGTCCAAAGAATTATCGATAGACTCGGTGCGACGAACCGCTTGCCGCTCGAAGGAAAAACAATCGGTGTTTTGGGGCTATCGTTCAAGCCGGACACGGACGACATGCGCGAGGCCAAAAGTATCGAGATTTGTCATGCGCTCCGAGAAGCGGGAGCCGGGCTGCGCGTATACGATCCCATCGCGACTGAAAACGCCAGGCGGATCATTGGAGATGAGGGTATAGAATACTGCCAAAGCCCCTACGTGGCGGCGAAAGGCGCAAGCGGGATTGTTATCGTCACCGAGTGGCGCGACTTTATTCAATTGAATCTGAATCGCCTAAAAACAGAGATGGTGGAGCCGATTATATTCGACGGCCGAAACATCTACTCTCCTGAACAAGTAACAGATGCCGGCTTTGAATATTTCAGCATCGGGAAAACACCGGCCAAACCCTGACAATGGAAAACTCTCGCGTTGTGGTGACGGGTGGAGCGGGCTTCATCGGCTCCCATTTGTGCGACCAACTCATCGCTCTGGGCAACGACGTTGTATGCGTCGACAATTTCCTTACCGGAAACCACTCCAACATCGCTCACCTCCTCGAAAACGGAACATCGAATTTCATGCTCATCGACCACAACGTGAGCGAACACATTCACGTCGAGGGAAGCGTGGACGCCGTTTTTCATCTTGCAAGTCCGGCCAGCCCGAACGACTACTTGAAATTTCCCATCCAAACACTAAAGGTCGGCTCCCTCGGCACGCATAACGCCTTGGGGCTTGCGAAGGAAAAAAAAGCGCGCTTTCTTCTGGCTTCCACCTCGGAGGTATATGGTGACCCCCAGATTCATCCGCAGCACGAGGAATACTGGGGCCACGTCAACCCCATCGGACCGCGCGGCGTGTATGACGAAGCCAAGAGATTCTCAGAAGCCATGACCATGGCCTATCACCGGACGCATGGTCTCAACGCGCACATCGCCCGCATCTTCAATACTTATGGTCCGAGAATGCGAATCGCGGATGGCCGCGCGATACCCGCCTTTATCTCGCAAGCCATTCGAAATAAACCAATCACCGTCTTCGGCGATGGCAAGCAGACGAGAAGTTTTTGTTTCATCACCGATCTCGTCGATGGCCTAATCAAACTGATGGACAGCGAAATTCATGAACCCGTCAACCTTGGAAATCCTTCCGAGATGACGATTCTCGACCTCGCGGAGAAAATCATCGCGCTCACTGGCACGGATTCGAAAATTCAGCATGAGCCACTGCCTGTTGACGATCCGAAAATTCGGCAACCGGACATCGCGAAAGCGAAAAAACATCTCGCGTGGAAGCCAGCGATTTCTCTGGAGAAGGGCCTTTTGGCCACAATAGATGACTTCAGGAAACGATTGAACATCAACCCTTGAAATTCAGCCCGTGGATCGGCTAGATTGCAGGGCACTGGGTGGATCCCCTGCTCCACCTTCCCTACCGCCCCACTACTCAGAGGCATCCTTTGGGATCATCGGCAAAGGAGTTCCTGGCCGAACGCGCCGTGAAGTATGAATCGCTTGCCGCGAGCGACTACTCCCGGCAGGTAGACGATATCTGCAGCGTCATCGTCGAATGCCTGGTGTCCGAAAGAAAAATTATCGCCTTCGGCAACGGTGGGAGCGCAGCGCTCGCCATGCACTTCACGGGCGAACTCGTAGGCCGTTTCCTGGCTGATCGCGCCCCCCTGCCCGCTATCTGCCTCAGCGGTGACACGAGCGCCCTCACCGCCATCGGGAACGACTATGCATACGAAGAAATTTTCGCCCGCCAGATCCAGGCGCACGGACGAGCGGGAGACGTCGCCCTGGGTTTGAGCACGAGCGGTAAGTCAACCAATATCGTCTCCGCTCTCAATCGAGCCGATGCCCTCGGATTGGTTGGCGTCGCTATGACTGGCGGGGATGGCGGCCCTGCCTCTCAGGCTGCGAAATATGCCGCGAAAGTACCCTCGAACGACACAGGCTTCATACAGGAAGCCCACGAAGCCGCTCTTCATTTCATTTGCCACCGCATCGATGAAGTTTACACCAATGACTTGAAAGAACGGAAAATCGCCCTCAATGGCTGAGTGGAATTAACAACGGGACGAGAGACGTGGAAATTGGAATTCTAGGCAGCGGCAGCAGAGGAAACGCCGCTTTGGTTCGCTCGAACGGCGCGGCGTTTCTCGTCGATGCGGGCCTCAGCGCACGGCAAATTACAAAACGCCTCGAAACCTACGGCATTCTTCCGCAGGAACTGACGGCCATCGTGCTAACGCATGAACACATCGATCACATCAGAAGTGCAGGCACTTTGGCGAGAAGGTGGAACCTGCCCATTTGGACGAACAAAGCCACATACACGGCGAGCCTGGAGACGATCGGTAAAACGCCAGAGTGGATGGAAATCGAAGTGGGGCTTCCCTTTCACATTGGCGGCATACGAGTAGAGCCCTTTAGTACGCCCCATGACGCGGCCGATCCATTCGGGATGATATTCAACGCTGAAGACGGACGGCGCGTCGGCTTCGCCACCGACATGGGATTCGTCACGAATCTGGCGCGCCAGCGGCTCCAGGGGCTTCAGGGACTCGTCCTGGAATTCAATCATGACGTGGAAATGCTCATCAACGGCCCCTATCCATGGCCAATCAAACAGAGGATTCGAGGAAAACTCGGACACCTCAGCAACGAGGACGCAGCCAAGCTGCTCAAGAACATCGCAACGGCCGACTTCGAGTGGCTCATCTGCGCTCATATCTCACAAGAGAACAACGAGAACCAGCTTATTCTCGAGACGGCCCGAAAAGCGTTGAACGGCCACGAACGGAGAAATCTCCTGAGCGCCTCTCAAGATGAGCCGACTCCTCTCGTGGGAGCCGGAGGAATAGCGGGGGAAATTTCTTGATTCCGAGATACACACGCCCCGAAATGGCGAAAATATGGGAAGAGCGGGAAAAACTGCAGCGCATGCTCGACGTGGAGATAGCTGTATGCGAGGAAATGTGCGCGCGCGGCGAAATCCCGGAGGATGCGCTGGAAGAGATTAAATCCAAGGCAGCTTTCGACCCCGAACGAATCAAGGAAATCGAGCGCGTTACCAAGCACGACGTCATTGCCTTTCTCACGAACGTGGCGGAGCATGTAGGGCCATCCTCGCGCTATATCCATCTCGGCATGACGAGCAGCGACGTCCTCGATACCGGCCTCGCGCTTCAACTCATATCCGCAGCAGACATCATTATCGATGACATTCAAGAACTTAAAAAGACCCTGAAAAAACGTGCCCTGGAACACAAACGCACCATCATATCGGGCCGAACCCACGGGATGCATGCCGAGCCGACTACTTTGGGCCTCAAAATAGCCACCTGGCACACCGAGTTCGAGCGTGCTTATGAGCGAATGCAAAGCGCGCGGGAAACCGTACGCGTCGGCCAGATATCAGGCGCTGTGGGCGCGTGCCCCCACATCCCGCCGGATGCCGAAGAGGCCATCTGCGCGCGCCTGAGACTCAAGGTGGACCGTGTAAGCAGCCAAATCATCCAGCGCGACCGCCATGCGGAGTATCACCTCGCGCTCGCGCTCGTGGCGGCGAGCATCTCCCGCGTGGCGACGGAGGTGCGTCATCTGCAAAGGAACGAAGTGGGCGAGGCGGAAGAGTTCTTCAGCAAGGGCCAGAAAGGAAGTTCCGCCATGCCCCACAAGAGAAACCCCGTGGTTTCGGAACAACTGTGCGGCCTCGCTCGCGTGGTGCAGGGGAACGCCACAGCTGCTCTGCAGAACGTCCCGCTATGGCACGAACGCGACATATCCCACTCATCCGTGGAACGCGTCATATTGCCGGACAGCACGATTCTCGTGGATTATATGCTGGTCAAACTCAACGATTTGATGAAGAACTGGGTCGTCTATCCCGACAAGATGCTGGA
>VXPH01000164.1 GCA_009839615.1 Nitrospinota bacterium | reverse complement strand
CCAAATTTTATTACTACCCCACAAACCCTCACTCCTCCCTCCCGCTTGTCCTGGGGGTCTTTTTTTTTTTTATTTTACACATCCGGGGGGCTGTTCACGAACGCCCCACTACGGTTGCTGTTCAGGGTATAGGGGAGGACCCGCGTGTCCTCCCGTCTCGAATATGTCCCTTCCCGTGGTTGCGCTTCGCATGGACAGGCACGGAGGCCTGTCCCTACAAACCCTTTACTTGTAAGGCCCCATAAGGAGCTTTTCAAAAACCCCCCAAGGACACGGTTTCAGGGCAGATTTGCCGTATCGTTTCCGACAAAAAGTCAGCGACAAATCGTAAAATTATGATATATCGTCTCCCAAGAGGCTTTTCCGCCTCCTTCCCACCGCGCATACCGCTTCATAAAGCCTTGTAAGTTTAATGGTTCGTGAGATTTCCATATTTTGGCACGGATATTGCTTATATTATGGGCATAAGGTGTTTCCTGAGTACCGCAGTATGAGGGAAAGGAGGCGTGAGATGGAATTTCTCAAGATGTACGCGATGGCGGGGCTTCCGGTTTTGTTCGCATTCGCCGCGATCTGGTGGTTCATGACCTCCAGCATCATCCATCACGCTCCGGCGAAACCAGCGCAGACGAATGACGCCAGGATAGCCCTGGTCGAAACGAAACTGCTGGACGCCATCGACCCCCAATCGGAATTGCGGAAGGCCGCCTAGGAACATGGCTCAGGAATTCGGGAAACGGAGAAAAACGATGTATGAGCGAATACTGATTCCCCTGGATGGTTCGCAAGAGGCGGAAGCCGCCGCCCATGAGGTGGTTCACCTCTCGATGAACCCGGAAGTCGTTCATCTGCAACTGGTGGAAAACGGCGTCATGCAATCGAGGCAGCTGGAAGGCTACACGACCTACGCCGATCAGATTCACGACGCGCGCAAGCGCTCGGGCGAAGCGTATCTCCAGCCCTTGCGCCGCAAGCTGGAAGCCCGGGGCCTGCGCGTCGAGGTTTCCGTGACGAACGGCGCTCCGCTGCATGAGGTGATCGAGAGGGCCGAGAAACTGGACGCCGACCTCGTTCTCCTGGGCGCTGGCGAGGGCGGATGGCTGAGGCGGCGCATCGGGCTGTCGCACATCGCCCCTCGTCTCGCGAAGAAAGTGAAAGCCCACGTCCTGCTGGTTCAGGAAGGGGCGAAACACCAAGAGGCTCTCCAGAGAGCCGCATAGAAAATCCTGCCGTGGCCCAACCACTGGGCTGCGCCCCACATACCTCCCCCTCGGTGGCCCACGCCATCCGGCAAAGGGCTGCCGGGCGGGGAATCCTCACTTTGAGTCCATAGAGTCGTTCCGAAGCCGTCGCCCGGATGGTAGAATCCCGCCTCATCCATGATTTCACGAGGAGCGAGGTTTGAGGGTCGGTATCCTGTGTCGGGACAAGACGCTGCACGGCGTGCGGAGAATCTCCGAGGCCGCCAGGCGCAGAAAACACCGGGTGCGCGTGCTGGACCCGTACCGGTTCCTGCTGAAGCTGGGCGCGGGGGAAATATCGCTCGAGTTCCGGGGCAAGCCCTTCGCGGGGGCGGACGTATATCTCCCGCGCCTGGGGGCGAACATTTCCGAGCATTCCCTGGCCCTCATCCGCCACCTGGAAACATCCGGCGCGCTGGTCGTCAACGGCTCGCGCGCGATAGAGACGGCGCGGGACAAGCTCCGCACGCTTCAGCTTCTGGCGCAAAACGGACTCCCCGTGCCGAAGACGGCGTTCGCGCCCGACCCGGCGTATCTGCGCGCGGCGCTCGAGGGCGTGGGCGGCGCGCCCGTCGTCATGAAGCTCCCGCGCGGCACACAGGGCAAGGGCGTCATGCGCGCCCGCGACGCCCAAGAAGCGCAGGCCATCTCCGAGGTGATGTGGAGTCTGCAGCGCGACGCCATCGTCCAGGAATACGTCGAAGAAGCCAGACGGGGGGATTTGCGCGTCATCGTCATAGGCAGCGAAGTGGCGGCCGCCGTGAGGAGGCGCGCTTCCAGCGATGATTTTCGCACGAACCTGCATCGCGGGGGCTCGGTGAAAAAAACAACCCCCACAAAGAGAGCGGCGGGACTCGCCGTAAGCGCCGCGAAGTTGTGCGGGCTGGAAATTTCGGGCGTGGACCTGCTCGAGACGAAAAGAGGCCCGCTGGTCCTGGAGGTGAACGCCGCGCCCGGCTTCGAGGGCGTGGAGCGCGCCGGCGGACCCGACGTGGCGCCCCTCATCGTCGACTACGTCGAGCGGCGTTATCGGGAGCACAAGAAGAAAAAGGGATGAATCGTTTGCCGGTGGTTTCGCCCCGGCCTATAATCCACAGCCGGTTTTCAGGAACGGATGGAGGAGACTCGATTTGAGCGACATCGACGCCATATGCCTGGCGGCAAGAAGCGCCGCGCTCGCGCTGGCGCCCCTCACGAACGAGGCGCGGAACCACGCGCTCGACGCCATGGCGGACGCGATTGACGGGAACGCAGGAGCTGTTCTCGAGGCGAACGCGCAAGACGTTGCCGCGGCGGAACCGCTCGTCGCGAGCGGGGAGATGTCCGAGCCTTTGCTGAGACGGCTTGAGCTCAACGAGCGCAAGGTAGCGCAGATAGCCGAAGGCGTGCGCGCGGTGGCCGAACTGCCCGATCCCCTGGGCCTGGCGCGCATGGCGACGCTGCTCGATGAGGAGTTGACACTCAGGCGGGTCACCTGCCCCCTGGGCGTGGTCGCCGCCGTGTTCGAGTCCCGGCCCGACGCGCTCGTGCAGATCGCCTCGCTGTGTCTCAAATCCGGAAACGCCGCCATCCTGAAAGGGGGGCGCGAGGCCGCGCACACAAACCGCCTGATGTCCGGGCTTTTAAGAGACGCCGCCTCATCGACGGGCGAGGTTCCCGCCGACGCGCTCCAGCTCGTCGAGGCGCGCGAGGACGTGCAGGCGCTCCTCTCGCGCGACGACGCGGTCGACCTGCTCATACCGCGCGGGAGCAACGAGTTCGTCCGCTACATCAAGGAACACTCGAACATCCCGGTGCTCGGACACGCGGACGGCATCTGCCACCTCTACGTGGACGAGGCAGCCGACACCGGGATGGCCGTGCGTCTCGCGTTCGACGCCAAGACGCAGTACCCCGCCGTCTGCAACGCCATCGAGACGCTGCTGGTGCACGAGAAAAAAGCGGGCGAGTTCCTCCCACGTGCCGCCGAGGCGCTGGCGGAGAAGGGCGTGGCCATCCGGGGCTGCGACGCCACGCGGGCGATTCTGGCGAGTGCGGGCGCGGCAACCGAGGAAGACTGGGGCACGGAATATCTGGACTTGATCCTCTCCGTCCGGGTGGTGGAATCACTCGCGGAGGCCGTCGATCACATCAACCGCTACGGCTCGCGCCACACCGACGCCATCGTCACGGCGGATGAAGCGGCGGCGCGGACGTTCCTCTCCAGAGTGGACGCCGCCAGCGTCATGTGGAACGCGTCCCCGCGCCTGGCGGACGGCTTCCGCTACGGCTTCGGCGCCGAGGTGGGAATCGCCACCGACAAGATTCACGCGCGCGGCCCCGTGGGCCTGGAAGGCCTGGTGACCTACAAGTACCAGCTCGAAGGAAACGGCCACCTGGTCTCGGACTACGAGGGGGCCGACGCGCGCACCTTCCTCCACAGGCCGCTCCCCCTGAACGAATAAAGCCCAGGGACATCCTGAGTTTGGACAAGTGGGTCGCCGTCGCGTTCGTCGTCCTAGGCGGCGCGCTCGTCGTTTTTCTGCTGATGTTCCAGAACCCCCGGCAGGAAGAAGCGCCCCTCACCACGGGCGACGGTGCGGCGATCTACACTCAAACCTGCGCCGCCTGCCACGGGGAGCGCGGCGAGGGCAGGAATGAACTGGGAAATCCCCTGCGCGGCCGCGCGCTTCCTCTCGCCTATATCAAAGAAGTCGTCCGGCGGGGCCGGAACAGGATGCCCGCCCTGCCCCACATCCAGGGCGAGGCGCTCGAGAACGTGGCGAGATTCGTGAACGAACTGCGCTGAGGATTTTCGCCGGACATAAACCACATCGATGACGATGCGGCGCCTTCGGGGTTGTTAAAAAAGCCCCCCTGACAAGGGGGGTTGGGGGGTTCCTGGCAAGGAGGGATAAGGGGCTCACAGGGAATCGTGCTTCACTCGCCCTCACTCGGCTTGAAAACCAACCCCCCCTACCCCCCCTTAACAGGGGGGCAAAAGCGACGCGCCTCGACGAGGGGTTTTTCAACAACTCTCAAGAGGGAGTGATTTCTTATCAACAAGAGTATTTTCAAGGCAGCTAATCCGTAGG
>VXPH01000007.1 GCA_009839615.1 Nitrospinota bacterium | reverse complement strand
GTTTCCGCATATAGGATTCGGCGTCTTCGGGGTTTCTCAGTTCGGGTTCCGAGACGATTTCCAGAAGCGGCACGCCGGCGCGGTTGAGATCCGAATAGGAATGGTTCGGGTCTCCCAGTTCGTCTCCATGAATCAGCTTGCCGGCGTCTTCTTCCATGTGGATTCTCGTGAGGTTGACGTTCACGTCCCGCCCGTCCCGGGTGACGAAATGAACGCTTCCCCCCACGCAGATGGGCTCTTCGTATTGAGAGATTTGATATCCCTTGGGGAGGTCCGGGTAGAAATAATGCTTTCGGGCGAACCGGCAGACCGGCGCAACCTCCGCCCCGACGGCCAGCCCGAGCCTCAGGGTGTATTCGATGACCTGCCGGTTCAAAACCGGCAGTACGCCGGGCAGCCCGAGGTCCACCGTGCAGGTGTGTTCGTTCGGGCCTCCCCCGAACGCGGCGCTCGAGGCGCAGAATATCTTGCTTTTCGTATTCAGCTGGGCATGTACTTCAAGGCCGATAACCGTTTCGTACGCCATCATCCCCCTCAATCAAAATGCGGATCAAAGCGGCGGGAGCGCTTCATGATGCGTCGTCGCTCTCTCGAATGCCGCCGCCGCTTGAAGAATCGTTTTTTCGGCAAATGGTTTTCCCACCAGTTGAAGCCCGATCGGCAGCCCTCTCGAAGTGAATCCGCAGGGCTGGCTGATGCCGGGCAGGCCGGCCAGATTACAGGGTATGGTCAGGATATCGGAGAGGTACATGCTGATGGGGTCATCGAGGCGCTCACCAATCTCGAAAGCGGGCGTCGGCGCCGTGGCCGACAGCACGACGTCGACCTCCTCGAACGCGGCCTGGAAATCCCGGCTGATCAGCGTGCGGACCTTTTGCGCCTTCGTATAAAAGGCGTCGTAATATCCCGAAGACAGCGCATAGGTGCCCAGCATGATCCGGCGTTTCACCTCGTCCCCGAAACCACTCTCCCGGCTGGCCGCGTACATGCCGAACAGGGAGCCATACGCGGATTCCCCTTCCTGGCGCACGCCGAAGCGGACCCCGTCGTAGCGCGCCAGGTTGCTGCTCGCCTCCGCGGGGGCGAGGATGTAGTAGACGGGCAGGGCGTATTCGGTGTGCGGGAGAGAAATTTCGAGAGTTTCCGCTCCCTGCTCCTCGAAGACGGCGATCGCCTTTTGAATCGCCGCCTCGACCTCGGGGTCCATCCCCTCGATGAAGTATTCTTCGGGAATACCGATCTTCAGGCCCCGGACACCGGCTTCGAGATTTTTTGTGTAATCGGGGACCGGCGCATCGGCCGAAGTGGAATCACGGGAGTCGTGACCACTGACGACGCCCAGCAGGATGGCTGCGTCGCGGATGTTTTTCGCAAAAGGGCCGATTTGGTCGAGAGAACTGGCGAAGGCGATGAGTCCATAGCGTGAAATGCGTCCGTAAGTGGGCTTCATGCCCACGACGCCGCAGCATGCGGCCGGCTGGCGTATGGAACCCCCGGTATCCGAACCCAGGGAGACGACGCAGGACCGCGCCGCGACAGCGGCGGCGGACCCGCCGCTGCTGCCTCCCGGGATGGTTTTCAGGTTCCATGGGTTGTGGGTCGGGCCGAACGCGCTTTGCTCGCACGATGAGCCCATGGCGAATTCGTCCATGTTCAGTTTGCCGAGTATGACCGCGCCTGCCTTCTTGAGCCGGGCCACGGCGGTGGCGTCATACGGGGCTTCGAAATTTTCCAGAAACCGGGAAGCGCAAGTGGTCCTGGTGCCCTTCATGCAAAGAAGGTCTTTTACGGCCACGGGGACTCCGAGAAGGGGAGAATCATCGTCTCCGGCTCCGATTTTCCGATCGGCGGTGCGGGCGGCGCCGATGGCCTCGTCTTCGAGAACGCTCAAATAGGCGTGCACCCTCGCTTCGGTTTCGCCGATGCGTTCGAGATAGGCCTTGGTTAGCTCCTCTGCGCTGAATTGTTTGGCTCGCAGGTTTTCTGCGATTTCCGTGACGCTCAGATAAAGCAGTTCGTTCATTCGCACTCCTCGTCGGTGTGTCCGTTAATGCGCCTCGAATCGAGAGAAAACACCATCGGCGGCCCGCTCTTCAAACCCCGGCGGTCGGTTTTCCTTCATGGGCAGCGGAGTAAAAAAGTGGCGTAGCCGAGAAGCTGCTTTCCGCCGCCGTCGTGGTAGATCTCAAGGTCTTGCTGCCAGCTGTCTAACACGTCCCGGGCTTCGCGTGAATCCGCATATTCAAGCCGGTTCTCGATAATGGAGCGCGCCTGGGGAGCCAGAAAGGATTCCCAAGCGGTTTCCGATTCGTGTTCCACGAATTCAACGCCATACCCCTGTTCCATAAGGTGGCCCCGGAATTCCTCGGCGTCAATCGGCTCGCAGGGAAGGTAAGCGTCGAGCCATCTCGCCAGTCGTTCGGAGTCGACTTCTTCATCTTCAAGTTTCCAGACCAGTCCGGAGAAGGCGATCCATCCCCCGGGCTTCACTATCCGGGTCAAACTCCTCAGCTTGCTTACGCTGCTCGAGGGGTAAGGGGGCCCGCACAAAAGCGCCAGATCGAAGTAATCGTCATCGAAAGGATATTCGTCGCTCGAATGCGTCAGCAAATCGATGAGATGGGACAGATCTTCGAACAGAATTCGCCGTCTTCCGTCTTCCACGAACTCGGGGCGGTCATCGAGGCCGATTGCCGAACATCCAAACATTCGCGCGAGCGAAATGACGCTTCCTCCCTTCCCGCACGATGCGTCGAACACCAGAAGATCCGCCGACAGGCCGACGTGCTCGCCAATCTTTTTGAGCGTATCCACCGATATAGGAGCGAGGAAGTGATTGTGTTTGAAACGCTCGAATAAGTCAGGTTGCATGAAACGGGCTGTGAACCGGTCTTAAAAAATCGAGAGGCCGATTAAATCAAGCATCAAGATAATCGTGCTCAAGCCCAGGATTCCACCGATGATGAGGGCCAACAATCCGAAAAGTTTTCCGTACACCATGACTGCTTTCTCCCAACCATTAGAACAACGGCTATTTCTTTTTGCTTTTTCCCTTTGTCGATGTTTTGGCAGGCTGCGACTTGCTGATCTGCATGAATACCTTGCCATCTTTCAATACAGTAACACTGCCTGTCGATTCGCTGATAGCGAACGATATGGCCGTGCTGACTTCCGTTATACCCGCTCCGGCCATATGACGCGAACCCAGCCCCGGGGGCAAATCATTCTCGGGCGCCGCGTTCAGATGCCTGCCGGCGGCTTCGATGATCCCGTCTCCGCGAATGACGAATGCGCCGTCGATGGCGCTAAATTCCTTGATGGTCTCGCGCAGGGCCGGGTCCATGATATTTCTTTGCTCTTCCGGGTACCCATGAAAGGGGTTGATGACGAGTTGGCGTGAATACTGCAGCACGAGATCATGGTCTCCCAGGACAAAAAGCGCGCCGCGAGGTTTTCCTTCCCGCCCTTCGGCACCGAGTTCGAGAGCGAGCGAGAGGACCGTTTCGAACACCTTCGGGTCCACGCCTTCGACGGCGCTTTGCGTTTCCGATGTTTGGAGCATCTCTTTTTCGCGATCCAGATGAAAGACCATGAGCGTGTCGATTTCTTCGTTCTCGGGCAAGCCCGAGAGACAAACCACGGTGTCGTTCTGTGTGATGGAACCTTCGCTCAAAGCGATCACGACGCCCATCTTGATGATGTCGATACGGTTCAGGGACAGGGCGGGCAATTGCATGACCTTGCAACCCCGTTTATCCAATTCCTCGTATAAGTCGGGGGAGCAAGTGGTGGTGAAATGCTCCACGCCGACGGGGAGGTCCGTCAAGGCGTCCAAATCCTTCATCGCGTCCGCGTGAATGAAAATGGCCTTGGCCTCCAATTCGTTGCAGATTTGCGAAGCCGCGGCAATGATGCTTTCACTAAGGCCGGCTTGTTTTTCGGCCGTTTCTCTCACCCTTATCCCTTTCCTTCCAGCGCCACATAGAATGTCGTGCCCTGTCGCTCGACCACCAGCAGATTTCCCTTGTTTTCTCCTTTTTTCAGCGCTTCCCGCAACTGTTCCGTATCGGCGACCGCTTTGCGGTTCGCTTCCACGATCACGTCGCCCCGGCGCAGACCAGCCAAAGCCGCGGGACTGTCGGGCAATATGTTGGTGATGACGACGCCCTTCTTCGCCTTCGCTCCGATTTGCTTTTTGAGTTCGGGCGTCAGGTTTTGCCCCTCGATGCCGAGTTGCTTCTGGAGCGCGGGTTTCGCCGCCTTCGCCACCTCTTCTTTCGAACCGGGCAGCTTGCCGACTTGAATTTTGAAGTCGCGTTT
>VXPH01000117.1 GCA_009839615.1 Nitrospinota bacterium | reverse complement strand
CCTGATTGTAACCATCCTGCAAAAGGACAACCACGGAGGGCCGGACAAACCCGAGGAGGGGTTGTGCGGCTACACCCCCTCGCGTCGAACCCTCCCTCCCCAGTCGGATCCATACGCCGAATCACGAAATCAGGGCTTTTACAACAATCCATCCAAGGGAGGCTGTTGAAAAGGCCCGATGCGGCGCAATCCCCCCTCCTCGTTCTGCGTAGCCGGCCGCGCCTACTCAGGATGAGGGTCTGGGGCGCCGGGTTGAGGGTGTCAAGGGCGCCCGCTCCCGGGGCCGGGTTTTTCAACAGCCCAAGGGGAAGTAATTGCCATTCCCCTCACCTTTGCGCCCGTCTGTCGGGATGCTAGGATTCGCTATCGTCTATTTCGCGCACCTGATCGCATGAAAGACACGGAACCTTGAAGAAATGGCAACTGCTTGCCCTGCTTACCACCGGCCACGCCTGTGAACACTGGTTCCAGGGCGTTCTGGGGCCCGTCATCCCCTATCTGACAGCGGACTTGGGGCTAACGCTGACCCAGGTGGGGCTTCTCTTCACAGGCAGAGCGGTGATGAGCGCCCTCAGCAGCGTGGGGACGGGCTACGTCATCGACTCCTACGGGGGCGGAAAATGGCTCCTGGTCGGGTGCATGGCTTCCGTGGGACTCTTCTACGGCGGAGCGAGCCTGGCGACGGGATTTCTCACGCTGGCGCCCATCATCTGGCTGAGCGGCCTTGCGACGCACATCTGGCACCCGCCCTCCATGGGTCTGCTGGGAATGCGCTTCGAGGGCCGCAAGGGTTTCGCGCTGGGCGTTCACGGCACGGGCGCGAACCTGGGTCAGACCCTGGCGCCCATCATCGCGGGCTATCTGCTCCTCGTCATGACGTGGCGGGGCGTTTTGCTGGCGAACACGATTCCCCTTTTTCTCACGGCGATGCTCTTGTGGGTTTTTCTCGAACCTTTCCAGATCAGCGGAAAGCGAAAGCCCGATTCCGCCATCACCCCGGGTAATTCCGTGAATGCGCTCATCAAGAACCCCGGTATGATGGGGGCCTGCGTCTTCTCGGGCGTGCGGACGCTCGCGCACAACATCGTCTCGATTTTTCTGCCCATATTGCTGGTGAGAAAATACGGCGTGGGGCCGAGCACCCTGGGCATTGCGCTCGGCGTCTATTCGGCAGCCTCCATTTTTCCCGAAACCATCGTGGGCTATCTTTCCGACAGGATTTCCCGAAAGTTGATTCTCTTCATCGGGACCGCCGCCGGCGGAGTCGCGCTGTTCCTGGTCCCCTACGCGGGCACAGGAATTTTCCTCTACGTCTGCATCGCGGCGGTCGGCGTTTTTCTCATCTCCATGCGCTCGGTGATTTTCGCATACGGGTTCGAGGTCAGTCCGCCCAGGCTGGCGGGAAGCGTCGTCGGCGTTATTTTTACGGCCAACCAGATTTTTGTTGGCCTGGGATTGTTTTTTCTGGGTATACTGGCGGACGCATACGGCCTGGAGTTCGTTTTCGGGGCAATCGGCATCGCCTGCCTGGGGAGTCTGGTCGCCTTTTCATGGCTACCCGGAACGAAGGGGGATTCGGCCCTTCATCAGGCAGCCGCGGATCCGGGAGATCCCATGCGCTAGTCCTTCATGGTTTGTTCGGAGGGATACCTTATGAGCGTTCAGATTGAGGAGCATCCGGGGTTTTCCCACATCGAGAAACTCCTGCCCGGCGGCGCCCCTACTCCCGCGGCGAAGGATCTCCTGGCCCTGATCGGGGTCGGCGACCCGGTCGGCGTCACTAGAAACCTCCAATCCCTGGCCTTGCATCCCGCTTTCCCGCGCAGCAATTCTCAGTTTTTGCTCCAGTTGTTGTCTTCTTTGCGCAATACTTTCGACCCCGAACGCGCCCTGAGCAATTTCGAGCGCATTCTGGGTACCCGCGACAACCCCGACGCGCTTCTGAAGACGCTCACACGATCGGATGAGCGCAGGGCGGAATTCTTCGCCCTGGCGGGTGGCAGCCAGTTCCTGATCGAAACGATTCTGCGGCACCCCCGTTTCCTCGACTGGCTCCTTCGACCCGGCGCGTCGAGAGCCGACCGGACGAAAGAAAAGATGGTCTCCGAGCTATGGAAGTGGGTGCGGGAGAATCGGGATGCGCCCAACGGGCCGGAAAACGCGATGCGCCGGTTCCGCCAGCGCGAATACCTGAGAATCGCGGTACTGGACCTGATGCGGCAAGCCTCTCTCATGGAGATCACCGCGAACCTCTCCTACCTGGCGGATGCCTGCCTGGAAGTGGCGGTTCGAATCGCCAGGGAGGAACTCGAGCAAAAATACGGGAAACCTCGTCACAAGGGCCCTAACGGAAGATGGCGGAATACCGAATTCAGCGTGCTCGGGATGGGCAAGCTCGGCGGGCTGGAACTCAACTTCAGCTCGGATATCGATCTGATCTTCATATATTCATCGGACGAGGGCGAGACGACAGGGGTGACGGACGCGATCACGGGCCGGACGAAAAGGAGCATCTCCAACCACGAGTTTTTCGCTCATCTCTCAAGACGCCTCATATCCCTGATGGCGAAAAACACCGAAGAGGGCCACGTGTTTCGCATCGACACGCGGCTGCGCCCCGAGGGGTCGCAAGGCGCACTGGCGTATTCGCTCAGAAGCTGCGAGGTCTATTACGAATCCTGGGGCGAGACGTGGGAGAGACAGGCCCTCATCAAATCCCGGCACTGCGCGGGTTCCGCCGCCCTGAGCGGTGACTTCATGGAAATGATTCGGCCATTCGTGTACCGGCGAACGATGGACATCAGCGTGCTCGAGGAGATCGGCCGCATCAAGGGCCGCATCAACGAAAATCTGAAAGGCGCGGACGCCGCGACGCGAAACGTGAAGCTCGGCGAGGGCGGCATCCGCGAGATCGAGTTCATCACCCAGGCCCTGCAGCTCATCTACGGCGGCCGTGAAACGCTTCTCCAGAACCCGGGCACGCTGGAGGGCCTTTCCATCATCGAGGCGCTCGGCCTCCTGCCCGCCCATGAGTGCGACCAGCTCTCGAATGCCTACGTGTTCTTAAGAGACGTGGAACACCGCGTGCAGGTTACGCACGGACTTCAGACGCACGAGGTTCCGGCGGACGAGAAGAGCCTGAACGTGCTGGCGCGCAAGATGGACTGCGCGGAAAGCAATGAACTGAAAACCCGGCTGGCGTATCACCAGAACAACGTATCGAAAATTTTTGAAAACATGTTCCGGAGCGAAAACGGGGAGGAGGAAACCGAGTCGGCGAGCGGACGGCCGACCCCCGCGCTTACCCTGGAGGATTCATTGTCCGCCGAGGATCTGGCTTCGTACAGCTTCGTAGACCCCGAAGGCGTGAGCACGAATCTCAAACTCCTGAGAAACGGCGCATCGCTCGAACACGTCAGCGCCAAGGCGAAACGGATTTTCGACGAACTCCTCCCCCGCCTTCTGCTTCAGACGCTGGATCTGCCCGAACCGGACAGAGCCATTGCGCACCTCAACAGATTCGTGGAAAAAGGAGGCGGCCGCGAATCCATCCTGGGGTTCATGGCCGATCAGGAAGAATCACTCGAAATCATCCTCAAGCTCTTCGCTTCGAGCAATTATCTGGCCGAGGTACTGATCGAACAACCAGGCCTTCTCGAAACGCTCTTTCAGAGGGAAACCCTCTCCGAGCCGCGCTCCGAGGCGCTGCTCGCCGAAGAGCTGAACAAAATAACGGGCGCGCAAATCTCGGCGGAAGAGAAATTCAATCGCCTCCACCTGCTCAAAAAGAGCGAGGAACTCGCGATAGGCATCAGAAGTATTCTCGGAGCGGCGGACATCCTGGAGACGCTCTCCGCCCTCTCCCACCTTGCCGAAGCCACGCTCAAGAGCGGCTACGAGATAGCCCACGGGAGAATGCTCAAACTCTACGGCGTCCCGATGGAGGAGGAGACGGGGGCGGAAGCCCGATTCGCCATCATCGGCCTCGGCAAGATGGGCAGCGGGGAGATGAATTACGGCTCCGACCTCGACCTGATATTCGTCTACAGCGCTGCCGGGAATACGAGTGGCCAAATCGACGGAAAACCCGCCGAATACCGCCCCGTTTCGAATCATGAGTTCTACATCAAGGTCGCCACGTTCCTGCGCGACGGCCTCGCCGCCTCCAGCACGCGTGAGCGGACCTACGAAATGGACCTGCGCCTGCGGCCCGAAGGAGAAAAGGGCGCACTGGCCGCGCCCTTGGATGTATTCAAGGGCTACTTTAACAATCGTGCTGAAACATGGGAAAGACAAGCGCTTACAAGATCAAGATATGTCGCGGGTTCGGAGGGTTTAGG
>VXPH01000276.1:29432-35738 GCA_009839615.1 Nitrospinota bacterium | reverse complement strand
GACAAGTAGAGCGGTATTTCGAGGTTGAGCGCCGCGCGGGCGCGCACCAAATCCAAGCGTGACCCCCCGCGCGCCCAGTGGACGAAGGCCCCGACACCTCGCAGGGAGGCGCGCTTCAGAAAGGGCAGGAAATTATGCTCGCCCGGTCTGAAGGATTCATTCAAGAGGATGGACACCCCGAAATCGGGCGCGAGTGCGGTAATCTGCTCGCGCCCCTCGGTGCCGTAGCCCAAGGATGAGCCCAGCATCGCCGCGCGCTTGATCCCCCTGCTCTTGAGATGCCCCAGTATCGCCCGGACGGACAAGCCCGCCGGTATTGCCGTGGAGAAGACCCACCTGCGCGCCGGAACTAGAATTTCCTCGGGCGCAGCCAGGGAGAAAAGCGGCACCCGTTCTTCTTGCGCTGCTTTGGCGGCGGCGATGGCGGCGTAATACTCGACGGGCCCTATCACGGCGACGGCTTTATGCTTGCGTACGAGACTGCGGACGGCTGTGGCCGCTGCTCCGGGACGCCCCTTAGTGTCGAGGGTGAGAAGAAAGATGCGCCCGCCGGCGACGCCCCTGCGGTTGATTCGCCCCATCTCAAGTAAAAGCGCGTTTCGAGCCTCCCGGCCTGCAGCCGCGCCGGGGCCCGAGAGGTCAAGCGCGAGGCCGACGACGATCCTGTCGGCCGGGGCCGCTTCCACGGCCCATGCGCTGAAGAAACAAAAGGCCGCCAGCGACGCCATCCACTTCATGCGCCATCCGTTTTTGATCACCACGCTCATGTTCTATCATTGCCCCGAAACTTCGAGCGCCGTCTTTGGAAACCCTAACACGCTTGATAACGGCTGGCCCGACGCATGTCAAACAAAACGGAAAACAACCCGAAAAGCCCCCGGCTCGCTCCCCCGGAACGCAGAAGGTTCAGAAGGCGCATCCTGGGCTGGTATGCACGGGAGAAAAGAGAACTCCCCTGGCGCGGGGAGAAAGACCCCTACCGGATATGGGTGTCGGAAGCCATGCTCCAGCAAACCCGGGTGGAGACCGTACGGCTCCGCTATCCCGCCTTCATCGCGCGGTTCCCCACCCTGGCCGCCATGGCCGACGCTTCCCTGGACGCCGTATTGGCCGAATGGCAGGGCCTCGGCTATTACGGCCGCGCGAGAAATCTCCACCGCGCCGCGCGGGAAGTGATGAATCAAGGCGGGGGCGCGATGCCTGAGACGCGCGATGCGCTCCTGGCCCTGCCGGGGGTCGGCCCCTACATGGCGGGGGCGATCGCCAGCATCGCCTTCGGGGAGCGCTGCGCGGCGGTCGACGGGAACGTTCAGCGGGTCATGAGCCGGGTCCTGAACCTGTCGCTCGTTATCGATTCTTCGCCCGCTCAACAAGCCATCCGCCAGGAAACGCAGGCGCTGGTTCCGCGTGCGAGGCCTGGCGACTTCAACCAGGCGCTGATGGACTTAGGAGCCCGGATCTGCCTTCCCAAAACTCCCGATTGCGCGCGGTGCCCCGTCCACGATCTGTGTGCGGGGCGTTCGGCTGGAACCCAGAACGAACTGCCGGTGAAAACCACGAAAAAACCGCCCGCGCCGTATACCCTCATTCAGTTCCGGGCGGAGCGAAACGGGCTGGTTCTTCTGTCCCAAAGAGAGAAAACCGGCCTTTTCGGCGGCCTGTGGGAGTTGCCTGGTTTCATGGTGGAGGGCCACCTGGAAAAAGCCGACCGACGCCGGTTGAAAGCGCAGTGCGCAAAGCTCCTGGGGCCGGGCTGGCGGCCGGGACGCGAGCTCGCCAGAATTACGAGAACGCTCACCCACAGAAAGATTCTGTTCGTCGTACATCTGGCGGAAAATTCCGGGAAGGGCACGCCTCCGGCAAGCCAGGACGGACGGCTCTGGGCGTCCGAGGAGGATTTTCGCGCGCTGGCCGTCTCCACCGCTCAGCGGGCCGTCTGGCGCGCGGCCAAAAGCGCGCTCCGCAGCCTGGAAGGAAAATAAAGCGAGCAATGAGGTCGGGGGCGCCTCGCGCTTCATGGCCCTGTCCCTTGAAGCCTACCTGCCGAAGTGATCCGCCAGATAATTCTCGAGCGTTCTGGGCGTGAGGCCGAAAGCGTCTTTCATGGGCGCCGGATCGCACACGTTGTCCTCGCCCAGCATCGTAACCTGATCCTCGGTGAAGGGGGGCTTCATCGGTAGCAGGTTGAACAGTTTGGCCTGTAAGCGCGCGATGGGCGTGGGGAGGTTCACGAGCAGCCTCTTCTTTCCCATCGCCCCTACCAGCATGGAGAGGATTTCCCTGATCGAATAGGCGGCGTCTCCGCCCATGTCGTAAGTTTGTCCGATGGTCTCCGGCATGTTCAGGGACTGTGCGAAACAACGGCACACGTCTTCCACCCAGACGGGCTGGAGCTTGCCGCTTCCCCCGCCGATGAGGGGAAGAGCGGGCGCCATGCGCGCGATGCCGGCGAAGGTGTTCAGGAACTCGTCGTTCTCACCGAAGATGATGGAAGGTCTGAATATCGTCCAGTCCATATCGCTCTCGCGAACGAACTGCTCGGCGGCGAACTTGGATTTGTGGTAGCGGGCGACGGCGTTCTCCCGCGTGCCCAGAGCGCTCATGTGCACGAAACGCTTCACCCCCGCCTGCTCGGCGGCGGCCACCATCCGGCGTGTGCCCTCGGTGTGAACCGCCTCGAAGCCGGGCGTTCCCTTCTCGATGATGATGCCCACCAGGTGAATCACAGCGTCTTGTTTCTTCATCAACTCGGCGAGCTGGTCGACCGAATACTCCGTGATGTCGCCCCGCACGGGAAAAGCCCCGCTGATCGAGGCGAGGCGCTGCCTCGCCGGTTCGGGGTCGCGCGAGAGCACCCGCGTCTCATGGCCCGCCAGCGAGAGAAGCGAAAGCAGGGTGCCGCCGACATATCCTGTTCCGCCCGTCAGAAAAACCTTCATGATTCACTTCCTCCCCCACGTAGCGGATGAATCCGCTCGATGTTCACCCCCGATGCGTGTGACGGCGCCCACCGGAGGTTCGTTCTTCGTCAATTCCCGCAACACCTCACTCGCATAGGACCCCGGCGGCAGCGTAAAGCCGAGGCGCAGGCCCTCCTTCTCCGGCCGCAGGCTCACTTCTCTCATTTGTACTCGATACGGGCGCCTGGAGCCATGAAGCTTCAGCCTCTCCAGTCCGTCGAGAATTTCCAAGCCCCCGATGCCGAGGGAGTCTAGCACGCTTCGCTCGAGTTTTCCCGCCTCCCCGCGGGCTCCGATGAGTTTCCGGCCAATCAGCGGCCCCGCCGGGCTCACCTCGAAGCGCGCCAGCGGGCGCGCCTCCGCCTCGGGCGCGCCCACCCTCCTGGTCTTGCCCGTTTCATGGTGGAAAACCACATCACCCGCCCAGAGATGATCATGCGCGCGCGCCTCGAGCCTTCCCGCGAGACACGAGTTGAACACGCAAGCCTGGAACGCGCCGCCATACAAGAACCGCTCTCTCAAGGGAATCGAAGCCGCCGCCTGCCGGGGCGACGCTCCTTTCTCCAGGCGGGCGAGCGCGCGTCTTTCCGCCTCCCATGAGGGAGGATAAAGCTCTCCCGCCCCCCTGAACTCGCCTGCCTCATACCTGCGGGCGGCTTCCAGCAAGCGCTCATCCGCATCGTTCCGCGTGGATGCGAATCTCGCGCCCCCCAGAAGCGCATCGAGAACGCCCCGCCAGTCTCCCCTCGCGAACGCGAAGCCGACTCGCGCCGTATGACCGTGAACCCCGAACCTCTGATCGCCGAACGCGTTGGGCAACCCCCGCGCGACGAGGCGATCCAGGATCTCCCGCGCCCTTTCCTCCGCGTCGGGGCCGACGTCTCGAACCAGTATGTCGAAGCGATTGCCCGCGAGCGCGCCCCGCCTGATCCGACGCCGGGAGCGCGCCTCCTCCAGTACCCGGATTCCCGCTTTCTCCAGCCTAGAGGCGGCGATCGGCAGCTCTCGCGCTTTGCTCTTGAAGGAAAACCACTGCCGCGTCACGGCATTAGCGTCTTTGAGCCCCGCATATCCCGCCTCCGCTTCGGGAGCCCCCAACCCGCGGCACAAGGCGCGCAGCGCCTCAATGGTCGAGACGCCCCGTTTCTCCACCCACAAATACAGATGCTCCCCGTCGCCGCCCGGCAGCGCGAGCGGAATCTCCTCCACGCGAAAATCCTCCGGCCTCGCCCGCAGGCGCCCGCCTGTGCCGGGCACGGAGTCGGTGAGATACGCTCCCGTCAATTTTCTCTCCCCAAAACCAGGCGGATTCCACACTGCGTTCCTCGTCGAAATCCGCCGGATCGGTTCACTCGGTGCGTTTCTTGGGGCTATACTCGCGGTTTCTGCTGTGCAGATCCATCTGGCGTCTTTGACAGCTCACTTTCCAAGAGGAACGAACATGTCCGGCATTTTCGACAAAACCTCTCTTTTTCTCGCGAGCATCGCGCTGCTCCTGGCGTTTCTGGCGTATCAGAAATCAGGGGAGTTGCCATGGGCTCCCGCGGGCCGCGCGGGAAGCCTCATCGTGACCATTCTTCCCAAACTCATTCTCGGCATGTTCATCGGCGCGCTCGTGGCCGAGGTGCTGCCCAGGGAAATCCTGCAGAACTGGCTTTCCGATCGCTCCGGCTGGCGCGGTATCTTCGTCGGCTGGCTGGCGGGGTTCATGTTCCCCATGGGCGCGCCCTTCGTCCTCTATCCGCTCGTGGCCGGGCTGCTTCAGGGGGGCGCGGGCTTCGGGCCGATGATAACGATGCTCACCGCGTCGGCCCTGATCGGCCCGGTGCGCGCGTTCGCGTATGAAATCCCCATCCTCGGATCGGAGTTCTTTATGTTCCGCGTAATGGCCGTGTTCTGGATTCCGCCCGTAGCGGGCATCGTCGCGCAAACGCTCGTGCGCGTCCTGAAAGGCGGGTGAACCGCGCCGGATCCGATCCGGCGGCTACGCGCTTCGTCTGGGGACTTCGATGGGTAAATCTTCCCTGTCGCCCCATTCCTTCCAGGAACCGAGATAGTTCCTGATCCTCGGGTAGTCAAGCAGCCGGTAGACGAGATAGGCGTGCGCCGATCGATAGCCGCCCTGGCAAAGCGGCACCATTTCCTTGTCAGGCGTCAGGCCCCTCGGTTCGAGCAACTCCTTCAGCTCGGACGCGTGCCTGAGCGACCCGTTCTCCGCGATGGCCTCGCTCCATTCCAGGTGGACCGAACCCGGAATCGCCCCGCCGCGCGCGGCACGAATGTTCTCGGCGAAATACTCGCCCTCCGAGCGCGTATCGTGAATCGCAACATCCGCATCGCCCAGATGGCCCAGGATATAATCCGCCGTGGCGATTCGGCCCTCCTCAAACGGTTTCAGCCGGCTCGCGAACGAGGTTCTCAGGATGCGCCTGTGGCCCTCGACGCCCGTTTCGTAAGGACCGCCCGCCATCGGCCACGCCTCGCGCGTGAGGGGCATTCCCCCGGCCTTCCATGCGTCAATGCCGCCGTCCAGGACGTGCGCGTCTCGATGGCCCAGATATTCCAGGAACCAGAACCCGCGCGCCGAGCGAAAACCGGTGTTTTCCTGATAGAAGACCACCGTCTTATCGTAATCGACGCCTCGTATCTCCAGGAGATAGGCGAGCATCCAAGTGAAGGCGGCCAGCGCCTGGGGTCTGGTGTCGTTGAGCGAGATTCCGTACAGATCCAAGTGCGCGGCGCCCTCGATGTGGCCCGCGCAAAACTCCGGCGCCTGGCGGGTGTCGATAATGACGAGGTCGTCCCCTTTTCGCTCGTCGATGCGTTCCTTAAGCTGCGCAGGGGTCAGGGCGAGGTCCGGGTTCGCATAACCCTTGTCTTTCATCGGCGCAGCGCCCTACCGGAACTCGCGGGGGCTGAGCGGCTCGAGCCTGTCCGAGAGGTCCCTCGTTGTCGGCGAGGCCTTGAGCGGCCGCACATACACCTTCGCCTTCCCCTCGGGGGTGACGAAGCGATAGCTCAGCTTGGCGACCTGGCCGTAGTTGTACCAGACGTGCGTGTTGCGCTCCCCGCCGGTGACCAAAAGCAGATGGATCATCTCGATCTCCCCGCCCGGGCCAGTCACGATCTCGAGCCGGTCGATCTCACGGGCGAAGGTTTCGGCCTTCCCTGTCACCAGCGTGACGGTGACGATGAGGTCCAGGGGGCGTTGTGGCTCCGCCGGCGTCAGTGGAGCTTGCTGCTGCATCGCGGGTACGGGCGGGGCCAGGGTCGGGGGCGCCGGGGGCGGGGGGGGCGGGACCCGTGGGGGGGGGGCGGGGGGGGCCCCGGGGGGGGGCCCCCGCGG
>VXPH01000276.1:0-29422 GCA_009839615.1 Nitrospinota bacterium | reverse complement strand
ATCCCCCCGGGCCCCGCGGCGGGGCCGCCGGTGGGGGCTGGACCGGAACCGTTCCGGGTGGAGCGGGCTGCGCCTCGGGCGGGGCCAGCGGCGGCGGCGTCAGGCTCTGCGCCTGGGCGCCCGTCGCCAGAAGAACCACCCCGAGCACGGCGAACAACAATTTCAGGAATCCCGTCTTGATGAAAAACATGTTCTCTCCTTTTTCAGGGAGTCTCGTTCCGTATATGTATTCGAATGATGTGCGCATTATACCTCATTTCGCCGCATCCGCAGCGCAGCGAAACCCGTAGGCGGGCAATCGACGGTCGGGGACGTCGCCCGTTCGATGAGATGAGGCCAGTGCCCACCACCCGTTCACCCAGGAACCGCCCTTGAGCGTTCGAAGCAGCCGACCGTTTCGGTTGAGCGGACGGGCGTCTTCGAGCCTTTTTTGAACTCGTCCGCCACCCACTCCCAGACGTTTCCGGCCAAATCCTCAACCCCGTGAATGCTGGCACCCTCCGGACGCCTCCCCACGGCCTTGGGACCGCCGGCGTCGGGACTCAGGCCGAAAACGGCGTTTCTGTCACGCCGCGCATTCCCCCATGGATACCGCCTGCCCTTGCCCGCGCCCTGGGCGGCGTACTCCCATTCCGCCTCCGTGGGCAGCCGCTTCCCGGCCCACGCGCAGTAGGCGCGCGCCTCGTCCCAGGTAATCCCGACCACCGGCAGGTGAGGCCCCGTGAAGTGGACTTTACGCCAAAACGGGGGATCCGGGGCTCTCGTTGCCCGCACGAAATCCTCGTAAAGCGCGTTTGTCACCTCGAACTTGTCGAGACGAAAGGATGCGACCTCGACGGGCCGCCCGCCCGTCGTCTTGAGAATCACGCGCCTGCGGCGCCATCTTCTGCGAGAGCGATTCGGGTTGGTGTACTCGACGCCCATCATGAAGCGCCCGCCGGGAATGTCCACCATTCCCTCGAGAGAGGGCTTGCGGACAGGTGGAGGCGGCAGTGGTTTCGGCGCAGGTTCGGTGGGCGCGGGTTTCGCGGTTTCGGTTTTCGGCTTTGGTTCTGATTCAGTCTTCGGTTCCGATTCCGGACTCGGCTCTGGCTCCGATGTTGATTCCGGAACGGCGTCGGTTTCGGCCAAGGATTCTTCGCTCTTTTCCTCGTCTTTCTCCCTCGGCTCATCTTTCTTTGTCGGAAAGCGTGGCGCGGGCAGGCCCTTGATGGCGCGCGCCCCCAGTTCATGCTCGATGTTGGCGAGTTCGGGCCATCTCGTCTTATCGAGCGAGCCGAGCAGCGCCTTTGCCTCTTTGAGCCGTCCGTAGCGATACAGCAGATAGGCGAGTCCGCGCTGCGCGCTCCCGCTTTTGGGATAGCGCGCGTTCGCCCGCCGGAAAAAGAAAAAGGCCTCATCGGGGCGGTCCGAGTCGTACAGGGTCCAGCCGAGGCCCGTGAGGGCATGGAGAAGTTCGGGATCATGAACGAGCGCCTCGCGAAAGTTCTTCTCGGCGAATTTGTAATCCTCTTGCCGGTAGGCCGACTCTCCTTTTGCGCTCAAAGCCTCGGCGCGGCTCGGCGGAGACGGCGCGGGCTCCGGCGGGGTTGCGCTCTCCTCGGGAGGGGACGGTCTGCGCTCCGGCGGTGGTGCGGGAGTCACGGAAGGCGTTCGCTTGAGGGCCTGGGCGGAGAAAGAGGCGTCTTGGGCCGCTCCTTGCCCGGGCGCAATCGTCTCCCGGGCAGGCGGCTCTACGCCGTTGCAGCCAAGCCCCAGGAAAGCCAGCGCGAGGAAACACGCCGAAAGCGGAGGCGGAAGCATCGCCGCTTTACTTCTTTCTCGCATCACTCATCCAGTATTTATGGAGAACCGTTTCCGTTCTCCTCGATGCGGGCCAGGGCCGCGACGCGGTCTCCTTCCTTGACCCCGATGAGGCGAACGCCCTGCGTGGCGCGCCCGATGATGGAAACGTCCTGAACCCGGGAGCGAATGAGTTGCCCCCCGGTGGTGATGAGCATGAATTCATCATCTTCGATCACGCGCCGGATGCCGACGACGGGCCCGTTTTTCTCGGTCACTTTGATGTTGATCACGCCCTTGCCGCCCCGGTTCGTCAGCCGGTAGTCGTCCACGCGGCTGCGCTTGCCGTAGCCGAACTCGGTGGCGGTGAGAATAATGTCTCCCGGCGAGACGACCTCCATTCCGATGACGTAATCGCCTTTCGCCAGCTCGATCCCGCGTACGCCGCGCGTGTCCCTGCCCATGGCGCGAACCTTCTCCTCCGGGAAACGGATGGCCTTGCCGCCTCTCGTTCCGAGGAACACTTCGAGACTGCCGTCGGTCTGCCCGACGCCGATGAGTTCGTCCCCCTCGTCGAGATTGATCGCGATGATCCCGCCCGCCCTCGGGCGGCTGAACGCCGTGAGCTGCGTCTTCTTGAGCACGCCTTGTTTGGTCGACATGAGGATGTAGCGGTCGGGCTCGAACTTGCGCACGGGCATGACGGCGGAGACGTACTCGCCCGAGGCCAGCTTGAGCACGTTCACGATGGCCTTGCCGCGCGCCGCCCGGCCTCCCTGGGGAATCTCGTGCACCTTCAGCCAATGACAGCGCCCGCGCGAGGTGAAGAACATCATGTAATCGTGCGTGGAGGCGATGAAGAGTTGTTCGACGAAATCCTCCTGTTTCGTCCCCATCCCCATCACGCCCTTGCCGCCCCGGCGCTGGGAGCGGTACAGGCTGATGGCGTTTCTCTTGATGTAGCCCGAATTGGAGATGGTGACCGCCATGTCCTCTTCGACGATCATGTCCTCGATGGAGATCTCGATCGTCTCCTCCACGATCTCCGTGCGCCGTTCGTCCGCGAATTTCTCCCGGACCTCCAGAAGCTCATCCTTGATGATGGAGGTCTGTAGTTTCTCGTCCACGAGCACCTCGCGGAGATGGGCGATGGTCTTCCGGAGCTCCTTGTATTCGGTCTCTATCTTGTCGCGCTCAAGGCCCGTGAGGCGCTGAAGCCTCATCTCCAGGATGGCCTGGGCCTGGGGCTGGGTGAGCCCGAAGTTCCGCATGAGCCCCCCGCGCGCCTCCTCGGGCGTCTGGCTCGCGCGGATGAGCGTGATGACCTCTTCGATGTTGTCGAGCGCAATGCGGTAGCCCTCGAGTATGTGCGCCCTGTCCTCGGCTTTTTTGAGCTCGAAGCGGCTGCGCCGGAGGATGACTTCGCGGCGATAGCGCAGGAAGTGGGAGAGCATCTCCTTTAAGCCCATCACGCGCGGCTGGTTGTTCACGAGCGCCAGCAGGATGACGCCGAAGGTCGTCTGCATCTGGGTGTGCTTGTAGAGCTGATTCAGTACCGCTCCGCCCACGGCGTCCCTTTTGAGATCGATGACGATGCGCATGCCGCTCCTGTCGCTCTCGTCCCTTATGTCGGAGATGTCCTTGACCTTCTGCTCGCGCACGAGGTCCGCGATTTTCTCTATCAGCCTCGCCTTGTTGAGCGCGTAGGGAATCTCCGTCACCACGATGGACTGGCGGTTCGTGCGCCCGTTGACCTCCACCATTGCCTTGGCCCGCAACTGCAGTGCGCCGCGGCCCGTCTCGTAGTAGCTCCTGATTCCCGAACGCCCGTAGATGACGCCGGCCGTGGGAAAATCCGGCCCCGGCATGATCCCGAGAATCTCATCGACCGTAGCGCTTTCGTTCTCGAGCACGTGAACGAGCGCGTCGCAAAGCTCGCCCAGGTTGTGGGGCGGGATGTTCGTGGCCATACCGACGGCGATGCCCGTGGAGCCGTTCAGAAGCAGGTTGGGAACGCGGGATGGGAGCACGGAGGGCTCCGTTCGCGTGTTGTCGTAGTTGGGAACGAAATCGACGGTGTCTTTCTCGATGTCGGCCAGCATGCTCTCGGCGAGCAGCGTCATCCGCGCTTCGGTGTAGCGCATGGCCGCCGGCGGGTCCCCGTCCACGGAGCCGAAGTTGCCCTGCCCGTCCACCAGGAGGCCGCGCAGCGAGAAGCCCTGCGCCATGCGCGCCAGCGCCGGGTAGACCACCGCCTCGCCGTGGGGGTGATAATTCCCGCTCACATCCCCGGCTATCTTCGCGCACTTGCGAAACGCCCTGTTGTGCGCGAGACCCAGATCGTTCAGCGTGGTGAGGATGCGCCTTTGTACGGGCTTGAGTCCGTCGCGGACGTCGGGGAGCGCGCGCGCGATGATGACGCTCATCGCGTAATCCATGAAGGACGCGCTCATCTCCTGTTCAATGCTGACCTCGTTCAGGTTGTCCATGCTCTCGAAAATCTCCTGCCGACGACGCGGTTCAAGCCCGTCTCACGGGCTCCAAAAAACCGGATAGGGGCGACCCAGGCGGGGGGATACTCAAACATTATTTTATACCATAAATCGGCTGCGATGGAAAACGAAAACAACGACTTGCGGCTTCTTCCGGCAGCCCGCAGACCTCCCTGGCTTCAAGGGGGCGTCCTTTTATTTTTACCGATTGCCCCGGGGGTTTCGTTCGTGGAAAATGGCGGTGTCTTTGCCCTAAGCCGTGTTTCTTCTCTCAAGTGAGGCCCTCCATGAAAACCACCGCCGGGTTTGTCCGCATCGTTCGTCTCGTTTTCTTCTTCGCGCTCGTGCTGGCGCTGGCCGCTTACCCCATGACGGGCGAGAGCGACGCCCACAAGGAGGGCGGCGAGGCCCACTCACGCGATGTGGGGAACCTGATGGAGAAGCTCGACGCGGACTTCGGCGCGCTCGTGAAAGCCGCCCTCATCGCCTCCGTTCAGGAACTCGTGAGCGAGACGCCATTCACAGCCATCGAAAAGCAAGCAGAGTCCATCGCCGCCACGGCGAAAATCCTCCCGCGCGCTGAAGAGTTCCGAGGGGATAATTCGATGCTCGTCCTCTCACGCCAGCTCGAAGCCGCCGCCAATAGTCTTGCGAAGGCGGCGGGGAACAAAAACCTGGACGCGACCGTCAAGGCGCTGGTGGCAACACACGGCGTTTGCGTGCGCTGTCACGAGGACGCACGCTTCTAGTTCCGGGAAAATTACAGGCCTTCGCGCTCCGCGAGAACGCGCGCTAGACGTCGAGGTTTTGCACCTCGGTCGCGTGCCTCTCGATATGCTCGCGCCTCGGCTCAACGGCGTCTCCCATGAGGGTGGAGAAGATGTCGTTCGCCTCGAAGGCGTCCGAGACGACGACCTTGCGGAAGGTCCTGCGCTCCGGGTCCATGGTCGTCTCCCAGAGCTGATCGGGATTCATCTCGCCCAGCCCCTTGTAGCGCTGGACGCTGACGCCCTTTTGGCCGAGCGAACGGAACTGCTCGAGCATCTCCCCCGCTTGGTTCACGGAAAGCTCGGTGTCACCCGATTTGATCGTGTAGGGCGGCAGACCAAATGCCTTGAACTTCTCCGTGACGCGGCGGATCTTCCTGAAGCCCGCGGATTCGAAAAGGCTCGCGTCCACCCGTGTGGTGAGATCGCGATCCGACATGCGGGAACGAACGGTCAGGCCCCTCAGGGTCTTTCCGTCCTCTTCGGTTCGCGGCGTGACAGCCGGCTCGCCATCCGCCGGATAATATTCCCTGAACTCGCGCTTCACCATTTTTTCGATCTCTTCAAGCTTTTTTCGATCCTTGAGGTGAGCGGCCTCGAGGCCCGGCTCATCAGCCAGAAGCCTGATGACGCGCGGGTCCATCCCCCTGCGGGAGAGGCGCCCTATCGTGGCCTCGGCGTCCGATATCAGAAGCATCAACTCGCGAAGCTTCTGTCCCTTAGGGAAGTTCCCGTTGGCCGCCGGCGCTTTCTTGCCTGCCGGCCCTCCGTTCGCTCCACCGTGTATCTCCGCGTCCTTGACGGCGGAGGTGATGATGTAGTCCTCGAACGAGTGATCGTCTTTGAGGTACGTCTCGGCCTTGCCTTTCTTCACCTTGTAAAGCGGCGGCTGCGCGATGTAGAGGTGCTCGTTCTCGATGAGTTCCGGCATGTGGCGGAAGAAGAACGTGAGAAGAAGCGTCCTGATGTGCGAACCGTCCACGTCGGCGTCCGTCATGATGACGATCTTGTGGTAGCGGAGCTTGCTCAAGTCGAAATCCTCCCCGATACCCGTACCGATGGCGGTGATCATGGTGCGGATTTCCTCGTGGTTCAGCATCTTGTCGAGCCGCGCTTTCTCCACGTTCAGGATTTTCCCCTTGAGGGGGAGGATGGCCTGAAACGCCCTGTCCCTCCCCTGCTTGGCCGAGCCGCCCGCCGATTCGCCCTCTACCAGATAGAGTTCACACAGCGCTGGGTCTCTCTCCGAGCAGTCGGCGAGCTTGCCGGGCAGGGAACCGCTGTCGAGCGCGCCCTTTCTCCTCGTCAGATCGCGCGCCTTGCGCGCGGCTTCTCTCGCCTGGGAAGCCTGGACGGCCTTGTCCACGATTCTCCTGGCGACGGCGGGGTTTTCCTCGAAGAAGTTGGCGAGGTTCTCGTTCATGATCTGCTCAACTAGGCCCTTCATCTCCGAGTTGCCCAGCTTCGCCTTGGTCTGGCCCTCGAACTGCGGGTCGGGCAGCTTTACACTCAGGACCGCCGTGAGGCCCTCGCGCACGTCTTCTCCCGAGGGTGCGGGGTTGTTCTTGAGGAGTTTGCTCGTCGCGGCGTAGCGGTTGATGGTTCTCGTAAGCGCGCTCCTGAAGCCCACGAGGTGGGTTCCGCCGTCGGTGGTGTTGATGTTGTTGGCGAAGGTGAGAAGCGTCTCGTTGTACGCGTCGTTGTACTGAATGGAGACCTCGACGATGTTTCCCCCGCGCTCGCCCCTGATATAAATCGGCTTTCTGTGAATGGCGTTTCTCGATCGGTTCAGGTGCTCGACGAAAGAGACGATGCCCCCCTTGTAGAAATACTCCTGCTTCTTGTCGTCTTCTCTCTTATCCTCGAGCACTATCCTGAGGCCGCTGTTCAGATAGGCCAACTCTCTCAACCGGCTCGCCAGGACATCAAAGCTGAACCCCGTAGTCTCGAATATTTCCTCGTCCGGCATGAACGTGATCGTCGTGCCGGTGGTTTTGGCCTTCTGCCCCTTTTTGAGTCTCGCCTTTGGAATTCCCCTGTCGAACTCTATCGTATGGACATATCCGTCTCTTCTGACCTCGGCCACCAGCCACGAGGAAAGGGCATTCACACAGGAGACGCCCACCCCGTGCAACCCGCCCGAAACCTTATACGCGCTATTCTCGAACTTGCCGCCCGCGTGAAGCTTCGTCAGAACGACCTCGGCGGCCGATACCTTCTCCGTCGGGTGTCTGTCCACGGGTATCCCACGCCCGTTGTCCGATACCCGCACCGAACCCTCTTCGTTGATCACGACGCTCACCTTGTCGCAGTGGCCGGCCATCGCCTCGTCCACGCTGTTGTCCACTACCTCGTAGACAAGGTGATGTAATCCGCTCGGTCCCGTGCTGCCGATGTACATGGCGGGTCTTTTCCGCACCGCCTCCAATCCTTCGAGAATGCGGATGTCTTTCGCCTTGTAACTCGCTTCAGGCTTGTTCTTGGAGGTTCTCGCCATTTCCTTGTTGCCGCCTCTCTGGGCTGGAGGTATTCAATCTAAACTTTCAACCGTTGCGTCCCGAACCAGAAAATTTCTTCCCTCAACTTCGTGCTCACCTAACCGGGGTTCCTCGGTCGACGTGATGAACGTCTGCGCTCCCAAGGAGCCAAGAAACAACAACACCCTTTTTTTCCTGTCCGCGTCGAGCTCGGAACCCAAATCGTCGAGTAAAACGACGGGAGTCTCCTTTCTCCTCTCCTTGTATTCCTCGGCGTTCGCCGAAACCAGCAATATCGTAATGAGTCGCTGCTCTCCCTGGGAGGCAACGTCCTTCGCCCTGCGCCCGTCCCACGAGAAGTGAAAATCGTCAAGTTGCGGCCCCCAAAGCGTCGTCTTTCTCACCGCTTCCTCCTTAGCGAGGCTTTGCGCCGTCGCCAGCAATCCCTCCCGTATCTCTCCTTCCGCGTCCTCGTCTCCCCCCGAGAGGCCTCCAGCTTCATACGACACAGAAACCCTGGATTCTCGCGCTTCTCCGAATAAATTCTCTAGGTGATTCAGCCGGTTTTTTAGAGAATGTATATATCTCTTCCTGCGGACGATAATACGGGCGGCCATCTCGATTAGTCGCTGCTGCCACACCTGAATCATAGCAGATTCAGACTCGTTTCTCAAAAGACGATTCCTCTCCGAGAGCAGTTTCGCATAGGCTCTGGAATCCTCGATATGGGCCGGTTCGACGGCCGCAATCGCCCTGTCGAAAAAACGCCTTCTCGCTCCGGGGCCCTCTTTGACGATTCGGGTCGTCTCGGGAAAAAAAACGATGACGTGGGAGCTGTCGAGATAGGACATCAAGCCCCGCAACTCCTGCCCGTCTTTCTTGTATTTTCTCTCGCGTCCGCGAACGGCGGCCTCAAGCCTCGTTTCCCTGCCGCTCCCATCCTCGGCAAACACACCGGCCGCATACATTCCCTCGGCGCCATGAAGCACCATCTTCTCCCTGGATATCCGTCGGAAAGAGCGCAGGTGCGAGAGATAATAAATGGCTTCCAGTAAGTTCGTTTTGCCCGACCCGTTGTTGCCGAAAACATAGTTGAACCCGGGGTGCGGCTCGATATCGAGTCTTGGATAGTTTCTGAAGTTTTTGAGGGTGAGTTCGGTGAGGCGCAATGGATATCCTCAGACGCTGGTTCTTTTAGAGCTATATGTAAGATCTAGAAGGTAGTAGTAGCAGGAACGGCGAAATTGTGAATAACCCCGAAAGGTGTTCAAAAAAGACACCTTGTATGGCTGGGAGAATGTGGGCTTTTTTGTGAAAAGGAGCAAAAAACCGGGAGTTCTCTCTTTGGGCGCATTAAAAACAGGGCACTCAACGTGGTTATTCACAACTCTTTCCACGGGTGTTTCAAGAGAGATCGATTTTTTGTTCGAGCGTCTGGATGGTGGGGGCGAGGGACGGGTCCGTCTTGAGGAGGCTCTCGATTTTGTTGGTGGAGTGGATCACCGTGGAGTGATCCTTTCCGCCGAATCGGCGGCCGATTTCTGTGGTTGAGGCGCGCGTGAGCTTCCTCGCGAGAAACATGGCGATCTGGCGGGGAACGGCGAAAGAGCGCGAGCGGTTTTTTGATTTCAGATCGGTGACCCGAACCTGGAAGTGCTCGGCAACGATCTTCTGGATGTTGTCCACCGAAGAATTCCGGGTGGGGTCTCGAATGATGCCCCGCAACACTTCCTGAGCGACCGGAAGGTCGATTTCCATATCGTGCAGGGAGGCGTGAATACCGAGCCTTATCAGGCAGCCCTCGAGTTCCCGGACGTTGGAGCGGACCTTCTCCGCAATGTAGTGGGCGACCTCCCTGGCGAGGGGGAGCCCCTGCTCGTTTGCCTTTTCCTGCAGGATGGCGACCTTGGTCTCGAAATCCGGCGCGCCGATATCCGCTATCATCCCCGAGACGAAGCGCGACCTGAGGCGCTCCTCCAGCCCCGGCGTGTCTTTGGGCATTTTGTCGCTCGTGATGACGATCTGCTTCCTTGTTTCCTGTAGGGCGTTAAAAGTGAAGAAAAACTCCTCTTGGGTGCGTTCTTTTCCGGCGATGAACTGGATGTCATCGATCATCAGGATATCTACCTTCCGGTATTTGCTCCTGAAGGCGGCCATCTGGTTTTGCCTGATGGAGGAGATGAGGTCGTTGGTGAAGTTCTCGGAGGAGGTGTAGAAGATGCGCGTTCTCGGGCGTTGATCGAGGACGCGGTGAGCGATGGCGTGCATCAGATGGGTTTTCCCGAGCCCCACGCCGCCATATATGAAGAGGGGATTGAGCGCAACCCCCCTGCCTTCCGCAAGGCGGAGGCTGCAGGCGTGGGCGAATTCGTTCGAGCCGCCCACCACGAAGTTCTCGAAACGGTATCTGGGGTTCAGGAAGTCCGGCTTCTCCGGAGGGTCCTGGGCTGCCGCCGGGAGCCCGGCCGCTTCATTCGTCGGAATGGTTGCGGTTGGATGCAGGGGGCCGGCTCCGTTGACAACGCCGTCGCCTGCCGAGAGGGTCAGCACCGCGTTCGGCCCGACCTCTTGTTCGAGGATGTCCTTGATGATTCCCCAGTAACGCGTGCGCAGGGTCTCCGCCGTGAACGAATCAGGGGCCCGGATCGCCAGGGAGGTGTCGCTCGAATCCAGTTCCTCGATGCCGGCGAACCAGCGGGAGAACGTCTGGGGGGAGACCTCTTGCTCGATTTTTGCCGCGCAACGCCGCCAGAGAGTCGTCATTTAGAGCACCAATTCATAACAATCATCACGCAGCGAGGGGACATCAGGCCTCTCGACAGCAACTTTTCCACAGGGCGGGACAAGAATTGAATTACAAAAGCATTTTTCCACAAAACACATGGTTATGGCAAGCATTTTTCCACAAAAACGTGATGATTCCCGAACATTTTTCCTCTGGAGAGGGGAAATGCGCATCCGTCATGGGACAAAGAGGAGGGGAGGTGAAGAATCCGCGCTGCCCGCCAATCCTGATGAAGTTAGACGCTCCCATAACAGGCGCTTCTTGACATTCGGGGTTTAGGTGGCTACTTTACGCTCGGTTTCTAGGAGAAGCCTCCTTCATCACGATAATGGCTATAATGGCGGCTTGAACAGACGGAGCATTTGGTGAAACGGACTTACCAGCCGAACAGAAGAAAACGGGTGAAGACGCACGGATTTCGTCGCCGGATGAAGACCACCGGCGGACGCGCGGTCATCAGGCGTCGCCGGGCCAAGGGCCGCAAGCGCCTCGGCGTTTCCGCCTAGACGGCGCGCCGGGCTTTCCGACCCTCGATCGGGAGGGCGCGCGCATGGACGAGAGCTTCCCGCCGGAGCGGCGAATCCGCAAGGGGAGCGAGTTCGCCGCCGTTCTCAGAAAAGGACGCAAGCGCAGGTGTCCGTATTTCACGCTGCATATCCTGCCGACTCCTTCGCGGGATCGCGCGCGTCTCGGCGTCATCGCGTCGCGCCGGGTGGGCGGCGCCGTTCAGAGGAACCGCGCCAAGCGGCTTCTCCGCGAGGCGTTTCGGCGTCACGGCTCCCAACTCCCGGCGGGGGTGGACCTTGTGGCCGTGGCGAGGAACCCGATCGCCAGGGCGAGGCTAGAGGATGTTGAAAGAGCGTTCCGCAACGCTTTCGGTGGAAAAGCGAACTCCTGAAAAAAAGATCGGCCCCGTCTCTCGGGCGATCTGTGTTCTGGCGACGGTTCTGATTCGGGGGTATCAACTCGTTTTATCTCCCGTGGTGCCGGGCAGTTGCCGCTTTTCACCCTCTTGTTCTCAATATGCGCTTGAGGCGTTTCGACGCCACACGCCCGTGCGGGCCTTTTGGCTCACTGTGCGCCGCATCGGGCGTTGCCATCCATTTCACCCGGGGGGAGACGATCCGGTTCCCTGAGGGGTCCGGCGGAGGCGTTTTACATCATGGAAAGAAATGCGATTCTCGCCGCCGTTTTATCGATGGCGATACTGCTCGGCTGGCAGTACCTCGTCGTGAAGCCCATGGAAGACGAGCAGGCCCAGAAACAAAAGGTGGTCAAGGCACGCGAGGCGGCCCGGAACAAGGGGCAGACGAGCGCCGCGAGCACGCCGCTCAAAGCACCCGCCTCCGTCACCGGCCAGCCGGCTGCGCCCGCCGTTCCTTCTGTACCCACGGAAGCTGCTCCGGGCCAGCGGGTTCGCGTGGACGTGGGCGACGCGGTGTATGAGTTGACCAACCGGGGCGCGGGTTTTCTGTCCGCCCGCCTCCTGAAATACAAACAGGGCGAAAAGAGCTTCGTCCAGCTCGTGCCCCCGGGTCGCCCGGACGTGCGGCCTCTCTTCTTCTGGGGCGGCAAGACGGCGCAGCGGCTCAACGAGGCCTCCTACCAGGTCGAGGGCGGCGACCTCTCGCTCTCAAAGACGAATCCCGAGGGAACGGTTCGTTTCATCTACCGCGGCGCGGACGGCCTCTCGGCGGAGAAGGCGCTCACCTTCCGCCACAACGAATACAACATAAAGACGAGAATCCGCGTCACCCGCCCCTCCGGGGCCGAGGCGATGGGAATCGTCTGGGGGCCACGCGTGGGCGGGAGCGACGGCAACACCTACGGCGGCGTCATCGAGGGTCCCATGAGCTTCGTGAAGGATGAGCTTGAGTACGACTATCCCGAGGAAGCAAAGCCCGTCACCCACGGCGAGAGCCTCAAGTGGACCTCGCTCCAGTCGAAGCACTTCATTGCGGCGCTCATCCCCCGAAGCGGCGCGGGCGGCGCGGAGGTTCGCCTCCTCTCCCAGACGGACGACCTCAGCGAGTACGCCGCCATCGTGCCCTTCTCGCGGGGGAAGAATGTCGATGCGGCCTTCGACGTCTACGTGGGGCCCAAGGCGGTGGAGCATCTCGAAAAGCTCAACGTCAGCCTCGAGGATTCCCTGGACTACGGGATGTTCTCCTTCATCGCGAAGCCGCTCATGTCGATACTGCGGTTTTTCCACGGATTCGTGGGCAACTGGGGCGTGGCGATCATCCTGCTGACCATCGTGGTGAAGATCATCTTCTATCCCCTCACCCACGTCAGCATGCGAAATATGAAGGAGATGCAGAAACTCCAGCCGCGCATCACGCAGTTGCGCGAGATTTACAAGGACGACAAGAACAGGCTGAACGAGCAGACCATGGCTTTGTATAAAGAACACAAGGTCAACCCGATGATGGGCTGTCTGCCCATGCTGATACAGATTCCCGTCTTCTTCGGGCTGTACGAGGCGCTTCTGGTGTCGATAGAACTGCGCAACGCGCCCTTTTTCGGCTGGGTGCAGGACCTCTCGGTGCAGGACCCCTACCACGTGTATACGATACTCATGGGCGCGTCGATGTTCCTGCAGCAGAAGATGACGCCCACTGCCGGCGACCCCACCCAGGCGAAGATGATGATGTTCATGCCCATCGTCTTCACGGGCATGTTCATCTTCTATCCCGTGCCCGTGGGTCTGGTGATCTACTGGCTCGTGAACAACCTGCTCTCCATCGCGCAACAATTCTACGTGAACCGTTCCGTGCAGCCGCCCAAGCTGGCCGAGGAGAATTGACGCGGAAAATGCGCTGGCAACCCCTGAAACAACCTAGTCGGCCCGCCCGGCGCAGCGCTCCTCGAAAGCCCGGGAGACGAGAAAATGAATTTTAGCGGCGACGGTTGGGGCGACGGCGGCATGGAAGGTCCGGGCTTTCATTACTTCCCCCCGGGCGAGAATCCCGACCTGACCCCATTCGCGGAGATGTCGGGCCGAGCGCTCAGGCGCGTCATTGAGCGCATGGATCTGGAGATCCTCGTTCTGGCGCTTCGCAATGCGCAGCCGCGCGTGGTGGAACGAGTGCTCAGGAACGTATCTTCCAAGAACGCGGCCCACATTCGCGAAGAAATCGAGCGCGCAGACTCCGGGGAGAGCGAGCGAAGCGTCGAGGCCCGCCAGATGTTGATGCAGACCGCCTACGCCATGAAAAACCACGGCGACATTACCTTCGACGGTCCCGCCGACGACGCGATTCCCCCGCTCGATCGGACCCTCGAAGAAGGCCTCGCCGCGTTTCACTCCTCTGACAGTAAGGCCGAGCACGCGGTATCGCTCATCGTCGCCCTGGCCGCGTGGGCGGAGCAGCACGGGCTGCTCTCCCTAGAGCCGGCCCTCGAAAGGAGCCCGGACGGGATTTTCTCCACCGGCCTTCGGATGTTGGTGGACCAGGCGCCCTGGGATGAGGCCGAGATGATTCTCGCCCGGCAAATCGAGTCCTCCCTCGGCGCGGTGGAAAGAAACAAGGAGATCGCCATCGAAGGCGCGCTGGCGATTCTCGATGGCGTGAGCGAGGATCGCGCGCGCGCGAGGCTCGTCGCTTTCCTGCCCGAGGGCGAGGCGGATTACGAGCGCCTTCCCGGCGTACGGTTTTCTCCCTCGGCTCAGGCAACGGTCGACATCATCAGCCTGTGCGTGGAACTCGCGGGCCTCGCCTCTCGCGACGAAGGGGGCGCGATTGCGGAGCGCCTCGAGTGGATTCAGGAACCCCTCCTCAAGACGGGGCTCAAGTGGGCGCTCGAGGGCGCCACGATAGAGGACGTCGAGAGGCTTCTCAGCCGAAAGGGACAGACGCGCCTCGACAGGGAGCGCAGAAAGCTCGAATGCCTGGCGGAGGGTTTCATGCTCATCAGGGAGGGGCATCCGGTGGACTTCATCCGCGAGGCGCTCGGCGGATATATCGAGGATGAGGCTTGAACGAGGCGGCCCCGCGCAAGCAGTGGACCCTTCCCGTCCGCAACCGCCACCTCCTGCTCACGAGGGGAAGGCGGCGGGCCATGCCGCCCGTCAAAACGCTGCGCGCCATAGGGCTAAAGCGCGGCATGCGTTTTCTGGACATCGGCTGCGGGCCCGGATATTTCGCAATACCCGCCTGCGGCGTGGTGGGGAAATATGGCCGCGTGCTCGCCTGCGACGTCTCGCCCGTGATGATCGCAGAACTTCGAGCGGGGGCCAAAGAACGCGGCTACGCCAACCTGACGGCGAAGCGAAACCAGGGCTCCCGAATTCCCTTTCCGGATGCGAGTGCGGACTTCGCCCTCATCGCTTTCGTGCTTCATGCGCTGGCCGACATTCAGCCCCTGTTCGCCGAGGCGAGGCGCGCGATGAAAAAGAGCGCGGCCATTACGCTGATCGACTGGCACAGGAAGCCCATGGACATGGGGCCACCCCTTGAGGCGCGCTTCGAGCCCGAAGAACTCGTGGCGCAGTTGCGTGATGCGGGCTTTCACAGGCCCCGTTGGTGGGATTTCGACGGCAACACCTATTTCGCCTCCGCGCATGCGCCCTAGCGGCTGTCAAGCTGGAGGCGATGCGCTATAATCCGTCCTTCATGGAGGCGGCAAGAAAGATGGAAGGCAAATCCCCGATTCAAGGACATGTGGCGCTCGTGACGGCGGGCGCGGTGGGCATCGGCGAAGCGATAGCCGAGCGCCTGGCGTTTGAGGGCGCGCGCGTCGTTTTGTTGGATCTCGACCAGACGCTGGGCGAGGCGACCGCGCAGCGTATACGCGACGGGGGCGGCGAAGCCCGTTTCATCAATACCGACGTCACTTCGGCGAGCGAGGTGAAAGCGGCCGTGGCCGAGGCGCTGAACGAATGGGCGCGTATCGATATTCTGGTGAACTGCGCAGGCGGCTTCGTGGAGAATCCGCCCATCGAAGACCTGGATGAGGGGCAGTGGCGCCGCGTCGTGGACTTAAACCTCAAGAGCGCCTACCTGTGCGCGCGCGAGGTTTCGCCCGTCATGAAAAACAGACGCTATGGCCGCATTGTGAACATCTCCTCCCAGGCGGGCCGCGACTCCGTTATCGAAACGGGCCTCGCTTACGGTGCGGCCAAGGCGGGCTTGTTCGGCTTTGGCAGACGGCTGGCCGTGGAACTCGCGCCCCACGGCGTCACGGTGAACACGATAGCCCCCGGCGTGGTGCTCACCCCGAGGACGGCCGTGGTCCATAAGGACAGACTGCCCGAGATAATCGCTAAAATACCGGTGGGCCGCGTGGCGGACGCCGCGGACATCGCCGACGCCGTGTGGTATCTCGCCAGACCCGAAGCGCGCTACGTGACGGGCGTGACGCTCGACGTCAACGGCGGCAGGTACGTCCACTAGAAAGGGCATTCCCGTGCATGAGCGATCCTCCATTAGAGATCACGTCGCCATCGTCACCGGCTCGACCGACGGCATCGGTCTGGCCACTGCGTTACGTTTTGCGGACGAGGGCGCGAAGGTGGCCATCATGGGGCGCGACCCCGAGCGGGGTTCAGCGGCGCTCGCTACGGTGACGGCGCACGGTGACGCCATATACGTCCAGGGAGACGCTGCGCAAAAAGAGGACGTCGATCTTCTTTTCGCCCGTACGATCGGCACTTGGGGCCGCCTGGACATTCTGGTGAACTGCGCGGGCGGTTTCGTGGAGGTGTCCGACATCGAGGACCTCGACGAGGCGGAGTGGGAGAAGATCGTGGACTGGAACTTGACGAGTTGCTACATCGCCACCCAGGCGGCGGCGGCTCCGATGAAGGAGAAGGGTTATGGCCGCATCGTGAACGTCTCTTCCATCTCCGCGCGCGACGCTCTGGCGAACGTCTCTTTGGTCTACAGCGCGGCGAAATCCGCCATGCAGGGTTTCACGAGGAGGCTCTCGGTGGAACTCGCCCCCCACGGCATCACGGTGAACGCCGTGGCTCCGGGCGTGACGCTCACCGAGCGCTTTCGCCTCATCCACCAGGAACGCGTGCCGCAAATCGTGGCGAACCTGCCCGTGGGCTTCGGCGGGGAACCCGAGGACATCGCCGACGCGATATGGTACTTCTCCACCCCCGGCTCGGGCTACGTCACGGGCGCGACCATCGACGTGAACGGCGGTCAATACGTGAATTAGCGCGCCTTGATGAATTTCAGCCAGGGTGCCGTGTAGCCGCCGAAAGCGCTTGGATTCATGTTATCATTTCCGGCCGCGAGGAACTTTGAAGCCGTCTAAATAACAGAGGAGCTAAGCAAATGCGACGCCCCATGCTTGTGATCGCCCTGTTTTTGCTCACTGCCGCCTTGGTCCTTCCGCCGGCCACGCTCGCCGTGGAAGGATGGAAGCCCTATGACGCCAAAGCGTTCGCCCAGGCCCAAAAAGACGGAAAAACGATTTTCGTTGTCGTCCACACCGAGTGGTGAGGGACGTGCATGCAGCAGGTGCCGCTGCTTCAGTCCCTGATGAAAGAGAAGAAGTTCGAAAACTCCGCCGCGTTCGTGGTGGACTACGACACCCAGCGCGATTTCGCGAAGGCGCACGGCGTTCGCTTCCAGTCGACTATCGTCGTCTTCAAGGGCGCGCAGGAAAAGGGCCGCTCGACGGGCGACGTGGACATCGCGAGCGTCCGGAGCCTCATGGAACGCGCGCTCTAGGGCAGGACAACCCGGCGAACGAGGGTTTCGCTTTCGGGGCCCTTCAGTGTTTTACCCGAGCGGCGAAACCGCGACCTCCCCGTCCCTGAGGGCCACCTCCGTCCCGTAGGGGGCGGAGAGTTTCCGCACCATGTCCACAATCGCACGGCCTTCTCCGCGCTTCGGCGAAAGCAACCGGGGTGCGCCGCCCACGCCGCAACGGCAAGGGATGAGGTGAAGGTCGCTCAACCCGTCTTTATCCATTTGCCCGCCCAGGAGAAACGTCTGAAGCGTCGCCTCGGTGAAAAACGGCTCGACCTCGTCGAAAATCAGATTCCCGGTGCAGTGGACGATGGGCCGGCCATTGTAGAACTCTATCGCCGAGAGCACGTGTTGATGCCCGCCGAAGACGGCGCACGCGCCTGCGTCGATCGCCGCTTGTCCGATTTCCCTTTGATGCTCGTGCGCCTCGTGGCGCATGCTCGCCCCCCAGTGCTGGTAGACGAAAACGAGGTCGACCTCGGCCTTGAGCCGAGTGACATCTTCTTTCATTCGCGCGAGGTCTTCCGCCACAGCCCAGGAGTGGATGACAGGCTCGGAAGCGGGGTATTCATCCAGGTTTCTGAGCGGCGTGTAGGATGTTCTGACGCGCAGCGGATTCACGCCCGCCTCTTCCGGGCCGGCCGCGTGACCCTGCGGCAGCACGGACGAGTAGGCGAGTAGGCCAACGCTCAGCCCGCCGCGCTCAAGCACTACGGGAGCTCTCGCTTCTTCCATATCCATTCCCGCACCCGTGAAAGGGATCCTCGCGCGGCGCAGCGTCATCATCGTCTCTTCGAGCGAGGGAACCCCGAAATCGAGCAGATGGTTGTTCGCGATTCCCACGGCGTCGAAGCCGGCATCCACGAGTCCCGCCACGAGCGAAGGGTGTCCTCGATGTTTCGTGGCCTTTCCTTTCATGAGTTCGCCGCGCGTGGAGAGCGCGTTCTCCAGGTTCGCGAAGGAAAAATCGGAGCCGCGGAACAGTTTCGCCAGGCTGCCGAACATTCCTTTGGCCGAAGTCCTGTCGGGCGCGATGTCCCCGCCCGTGAGAAAAGAGACGGCTCTTTGCGGATTCTTTTTATTCATGGCTGGGCCCTCTATGAAAACAGGCGGAAGATGATACGGCGTACTCCCCGGCGTCGGTGCTCCTTAATTCATCGGCGGCGCGCTCTGGAGCCACTTCGTTGATGTGCGCGCCCAGTCCCGTCTCGAGGCCGGCCAGGGGCGTCAAGCGCGGAAAGAGTTCGATGTGCCAGCGATGCTCCTCGGGGGCTCCCGCCGCGAGGAAGGAGACGTTGACGGGCGGGTCGCCGAGAAGCGCCTTGTAGCGCGTCAGGCACCGCGCGAGGGCGGTTCCCACTGCGGCGACCGCCCCGGGCGCACTCCCGGCGAAGGAGCATTCCGTCGGCCACGGAGCGATGCGGACGAGAAAGGGAAAGCGCGACGCCCGGGGACAGAAGACAACGGCGCCCTCGTTCCCCGCTTCCACGATTCTTTCTTCCTGCGCGCGCTCCGCCGCGAGCATATGATCCAGAAGCGCGCTTTTCCGCTCCTGATAAAAGGCGGCCTCTCGTTCGAGCATCTTCTCGAAGCCGCCCGTTGCGAAGGGAAGGCCGAGTATCTGGAAATGCGAGTGGAGGATGGACGCGCCCCCCATTGCGCCGTGGTTCTTGAAGGCGAAGACGAAGCGGACGCCGGGCGCCTCGGCGAGTGCCCGCGCTCTTTCCTGCAGAAGGCCCAGAACGTCGGCGGCGTGCGCTTCGCCCAGATCGGCGAGAGCCTTCGTGTGATGGGGCGAATCGATGAGCACCTCGTGGCGTCCGCCGCCCTTGAGGGTGGTGAACACGCCTTCTCCCTCGCGTTCGGTTTCCCCGCTCCCGACGGCCGGGTATTTGTTCGCGACGCAGCGCGCGCGCCAGCCGGGCGCGTTCTCCTCGCCCTCGTCTCTTAATGCGGCGACTTCCGGCGGCGTCATGCGCTCGTTGCCGGGACAAAAGGGGCAGGCCGGGTCTGCTTCGGCGGGCGTGGCCTTCGCGTAATGCGCCGGATGCGGCCGCGCGCGCCTCTCCGGCGCGATGAGCGTCCATTCGCCGCGGTGGGGGTCGTATCTCGACTCGGGCATGAGCGCCTCGCTTTTTTCTGTATAAGATTCCTGAGCGATGTTAGCATGATCGATAATTTCGGGGCGAGAAGTTTCTGGACGAGGAGTTGCGGAGCCTCCCCGATGCCGGCAGCCGGCTCGGAAAGCGGGCGGTTTGCGTTTTCCCGCCGCCGTGTTTTACACTTTGAAGCCTCGGAACAATACCCGGCGGAATGGGAACGCCGCACAATCGACCTTCATGCAAACCCGCGGGGTCTTGGGAGGGAGCTGGACTCTCTCTTGCGAGAAGGCCCCGGCACATTATCGAATCGACCGAACGCGCAACGAGAACAGGGGGCCAACCATGAAATCAAGAATTCTGCTTATCTTTATTTTGACTGTCGCCATCGGGGCGTCGGCTCTCGTAACCCTGCCTACCAGGGCGGACGCCGCCTGCCGGGTCCGCATCGGCGACCTGAACTGGGACAGCGCCAATTTTCACGATCAGGTGACCGCCTTCATCCTGGAGCACGGCTACGGATGCCGGGTGCGGCTGATCTACGGCGGTACGCTGCCGATCATGACGGCCCACTACGAGGGCAAGAACGACATTATCATGGAGCTTTGGTACGACAACGTGAAGGCGCAGTATGACCCCGCCATGAAGAGCGGCAAGGTCAAGCAGGTGGGGATCAACACGCCCGACAGCATACAGGGCTGGTTCATCCCGCGCTTCGTCCAGAAGGCGAATCCCGGCCTCAAATCGGTCTTCGACCTGCCCAAGTACAAGCACCTCTTCAAGGACCCCGAAGAGCCCTCAAAGGGCCGGTTCGTGAACTGTATCCCAGGTTGGTCGTGCGAGGTCATCAACACGGTGAAGCTGCGCGCCTACGGACTGGAGGAGCACTTCACCAACTTCCGGCCCGGCTCGGGCGGTGCGCTCGCGGCGGCCATCAAGGGCGCTTATCTCAAGAAAAAGCCGGTGCTCGCCTATTACTGGGCGCCGACGCCGCTCCTGGGGCAGCTCGACCTCGTTCAGCTCGAAGAGCCTGCATGGAACGAGGCCGACTGGAATGTTGTGGTGAAGCACATGGACGCGCTCAAGAAGGGCGGAATGGAGGCCTTGGGCAATCCCAAGAAGGCAACGGCCTACCGGACGGCGGAGCTGCCCAAGTCGGTCACCACGAAGTTCGCGGCCAAACACCCCGAGATAGTCGCCTTCATCGAGAAATACACGCTACCATCAAAAGAAGTCTCGAAGATGCTGGCCTATCTGGAGAAAGAAGCCAGCGGCGACGCGAAGGCCACCGCGATCCATTTCCTCAAGACCAACAAGGTCTGGAAGAAGTGGGTTCCGGCCGACGTGGCGAAAAAGGTCGAGGCGGCGCTCAAATCGGCTTGAGTCGCGCCAGCGCGATGTTTTTTTCTCGTGAAGCAGCGCCTGGTCCCGGGGAGGTCCGCCGATGATGAAGTTTTTTCGTGGACTGTTCCCCGCCTGGGCGGTCGAGTGGCCCAAGGGCCTGAACCTGCCGCTCAACAAGTGGACCAACGATTTCGTGGAGTGGCTGGTCTCTGAATACGGGATAATATTCGAGACCGCATCGGACGGGATTCTTGTGGTGCTGGTGGGTCTCGAGCGTTTTCTGCGCGACCTTCCCTGGCTCGTCGTGTTCGTAAGCGTGGCCGCGCTCACCTACTTCGCCGGCGGACGCAAGTGGAGCCTGACCGCGCTCGTGGCCGCCTGCACGTTCTTCATCGGTCTCGTCGATCCCAGGTTGTGGGATCTGTCGATGATGACCCTCTCGGTGATGCTGGTCTCCACCGCCATCTGCATCGGCTTGGGTGTTCCGGTCGGCATCGCTATCTCGCGAAACGACCGGATGCGTGACATGGTGCTGCCCGCGCTCGATCTCATGCAGACCATGCCGAGCTTCGTCTATCTCATACCGGCGATCATGCTCTTCGGCCTGGGCGCGGTGCCGGCCGTCTTCGCCACGGTGATCTACGCCATCCCGCCGGTGATCCGCCTGACCGACTTAGGCATCCGCCTCGTGGATGAGGACATCGTCGAGGCGTCGGACGCCATGGGCGCGAGCAGGAGGCAGAAGCTCCTTCGGGTGCAGATACCGATGGCGCTGCCCAACATCATGCAGGGCGTCAACCAGACCACGATGATGGCGCTTGCGATGGTCGTGATCGCCTCGATGATCGGAACCCGCGGGCTCGGCACCGAGGTGCTCATCGGCCTCCAGCAGCTCAACGTCGGGCGCGCGCTCGAGGCCGGCGTGGCCATCGTGCTGCTCGCCATCGTCATGGACCGCGTCACCCAGGCCTACGGCGGGCGCTTCATCCGCACGGACGGGAGAGGCTGAGCCGATGGCGCTCATCGAGATACGAAACGTCTACAAGATATTCGGCGAGGGCCGCGAGCAGGAGGCCGCGCTCGACTTGGCCCGCGAGGGTGTAGAGAAGAACGACGTGCTGGTCGAGACCGGCTGCACGCTGGGCCTCAAGGACGTGAGCCTCTCCGTCGAGCGCGGCGAGATATTCGTGGTTATGGGCCTTTCGGGTTCCGGGAAATCGACCTTGATCCGCCACATCAACCGGCTCATTGACCCGACAACGGGTCAGGTTCTGGTTGATGGGCGCGACGTGCTCGAATTCTCGCCCGAGGAACTGCTCGCGTTCCGCCGGGGCGCCGTGAGCATGGTCTTTCAGCGTTTCGCGCTCTTCCCGCACATGACGGTCCTGGAGAACGTGGGCTACGGCCTGGAGGTCCAGGGGGTGGATCCCGAGGAACGCCGCCGGCGCGCGATGGCGTGGATAGAGGACGTGGAACTCACCGGTTATGAGAACGCCTACCCGGCCCAGCTCTCGGGCGGCATGCAGCAGCGGGTGGGGCTGGCTCGCGCGTTGTGCACGGACCCCGAAATCCTGCTCATGGACGAGCCCTTCAGCGCGCTGGATCCGCTCATCCGCAAGCAGATGCAGGAACACCTCATCGCGCTCCAGCGCGACCTCAAGAAGACCATCGTGTTCATCACCCACGATCTGGACGAGGCGCTCCACCTGGGCGACCACGTCGCCATCCTGAAAGACGGCGTGATCGACCAGATAGGAAAGCCGAACGAGATCCTGCTCCGTCCGGCCACCGACTACGTGCGCGAGTTCGTGCGCGAGGTGAAACGCGGGCGCATACTGAAGACGGGCGACGTCATGTGGCCGCCTGACGAGGCGGCAGCCGGCCCGACCATCTCGCGCGACGCCGTGCTGCAGGACGCGCTGCCCGTGTCCATGGAGAGCGAATCCCCGCTGCGCGTGGTAGACGAAACGGGCGTGATGGTCGGAGTGCTCTCCCGCTCGGCCCTGTTGCGCGGGCTGACCGATCGCGGCGGGGAGATGTGAGGGCGTTTTCCCAATCCCCTTTTCTTTGTTGATGTAGACTCGCAGGGACAGGCCCCTGTGCCTGTCCGATGTTTCTGAAAAAGGACAACCACGGGGGGTTGTCCCTACGGGAGATACAATAGTTTCGTAGGGGCGCTTCGCGAAGCGCCCCATTTATTCGGCAAGGGCCGTTCCCTCAAACGGCCCACTACGGGCTTCTCTCTGATTGCCGAAATAGACCCTCTGGGTCGCATATAACGACCCTCCCCCCATGCGCCGCGACGTGCCCGGTCTTGCAATCCGGCCGCAAATCCGCTTCATTACGGGCGAACGCGGCGCGCGAGGGCGCGCGCGTCCCCGGGCGATGGAGGCGACGAGGCGGATGAGCGAATTTGAGAGGGAGACCATCGTTGCGCTCTCGACGGCGCCGGGGCGCGGGGCCATCGCGGTCGTCCGTCTGAGCGGCGCGAAAGCGCTCCCCGTTCTCACCGGAATCTTCAGGCCCAGAAAAAAGAGGAGCGCCTTTCCCAAAGGGAGGCCCGTGCTGGGGCGTTTCATGGACGGCGGCCAGGCCTTCGATGAGGGCCTCGCGCTCTATCATCAGGCGCCCGATTCGGTCACCGGCGAGGACGTGGTCGAGATGCACTGCCACGGCGGCCCGGCCATCGTGGGAACCATCCTGCGCCTCGCGCGCGAGATGGGCGCCAGACCGGCCGTGGAAGGCGAGTTCACCCGGCGCGCCTTCCTGGAGGGGAAGATCGACCTGGTTCAGGCCGAAGCCGTGGCGGACCTCGTGGCCGCACAGACCGAAAAAGCGGCGCGCGCGGCGCTTAATCACCTGGAAGGCCGCCTCTCGCAGGCCCTCGAAGGCGTGTGGGAGAAAATCGTGGAGGCGGGCGCACACATCGAGGCGGCAATTGATTTCCCGGACGAGTTCGAGCCGGGCGCGGGGCCCACCGTTTCGGGCGCTCCGATGGGAAGTGCGGAACTCGCAGGCCTTTTCGCGGAAATAGAAGAGGCGCTCGAGCGGCTCATCGAGAGCTACCGCTCCGGCAGGATCCTGAGAGAGGGCGCGCGCGTCGCCATCCTGGGCAGGCCCAACGCCGGGAAATCCACGCTGTTGAACGCGCTCCTTGGGGCGGATCGCGCCATCACGAGCGAGATTCCGGGCACCACGCGCGACACCGTGGAAGAAGTCTGCGACTTCGGCGGTGCGCCGGTGCGCCTCATCGACACGGCGGGGCTGCGCGATACGGGCGACCCGGTGGAGCTCGAGGGCACCGAACGCGCCCGCAAGGCGGCGGGTGAAGCCGACTTGAGCCTGATGGTCCTGGACATCACGGCGGGCGATTCGGAAGTGGCGTGGGCGGTTCGTGAGGCGCGCGCGCTTGATTGCGAGAACCTTTTTGTTTTTAATAAGATGGACAAGGCCACACTTCAAACGCAAGAGCGCGCCCGCGCGGCTTTGCGTGAGTCCGCGCCTGATGCGCAAGAGGCGGTTTTCATCTCGGCGCTGACGGGCGAGGGGCTGCCTAAGTTGCGCGGAGAGGTGGCGCGTGTTTTGATGGATGAAGGCGGGCTTTCGGGCACGGAATCCGTTCTCACGCGGGAGCGCCATCACGGCCAGATCGCGAAGTGCCTGGAAGCCGTGAGAAGCGCCCGGGCGGGCGCCGAGGGGGATATTTCCCCCGAACTGGTGGCCGTCCATCTGAACGAGGCGCAGGCCGCGCTCGCTGAACTCCTGGGCAGGGACTACGGAAAGGCGCTTCTGGACAAGATTTTTTCCACGTTTTGCATCGGAAAATGAAAATAATATAATATCGACATAAAAAGAAATTAAATTTAGATATGTAAAAGATATGTTTCGTAATTTTATGAATATTTGGAGGTTTTCGGTTGAAGATTCCGTATGACGTCATCGTCGTGGGCGGCGGCCACGCCGGATGCGAGGCAGCCCTGGCCGCTGCGCGCATGGGCGCGCGCACCATGATGCTCACGATGAACCTGGACACCGTGGGCCTCATGTCGTGCAACCCGGCCATCGGCGGGCTGGCGAAGGGCGTCCTGGTGCGCGAGGTGGACGCATTGGGCGGCGAGATGGCGCGCGCCATCGACGCCACGGGGATCCAGTTCCGGATGCTCAACACGAAAAAAGGCCCCGCCGTACAGGCCCTGCGCGCCCAGGCGGACAAGCAGCGCTACCGCGCGTACATGAAAAACGCGGTCGAAAGCCAGGCGGGACTCGACCTCAAGCAGGGGATGGTGCAGAGGCTTCTGGTGAAGGACGGGGCGATAGCGGGCCTTCAGGATCATTTTGGCGAAACCTGGGAGGCGCGGGCGGTCGTGCTGACGCCGGGCACCTTCACGCGCGGCCTTCTGCACTATGGCGACCGGAAAGTAGAAGGCGGACGCGCGGGCGAGGGTTCAGCGAACGAACTCACGAAGCAGCTCGTCTCGTTCGGCTTCGCCATCGGCAGAATGAAGACGGGAACGCCCCCTCGGCTGGACGCGAAATCCATTGATTTTCAAGCACTTGACGTACAACCCGGCGACGACCCGCCGCTTCCGTTCTCATACCGCACACGCGCCATCGAACAAGCGCAGATGCCCTGCTGGATCACCTACACGAACCCGGCGACGCACGAGGTCATCCGCCGGAACATCGAGCGTGCGCCCATGTACAACGGCCAGATCGACGCTATCGGCGTGCGCTACTGCCCGAGCATCGAGGACAAGATCATGCGCTTCGAGGGCAAACAGGAGCACCAGATTTTCCTGGAGCCCGAGGGGCGCGAGACTTGCGAGATATACGTGAACGGGCTTTCCACCAGCCTGCCGGTGGACGTGCAAATCCGTATGTTGAGAACAATCAAAGGTTTAGAAAGAGCCGAGATGATGCGCCCGGGCTACGCCGTCGAGTACGACCACGTGGAGCCGACCGAGCTGGGGCCCAGCCTGATGACGAAGAAAATGCCGGGGCTCTTCCATGCCGGCCAGATCAACGGGACGACGGGGTATGAGGAGGCCGCCGCCCAGGGGATCATGGCGGGGATCAACGCCGTTCATTACCTGCGCGACGAGGAGCCCGTCGTCTTGAGCCGGGAAGAGGCCTATATCGGCGTTTTGATTGACGATCTCATCACCAAGGGGACGGCCGAGCCCTACCGGATGTTCACCAGCCGGGCCGAGCACAGGCTCCTGCTTCGCCACGACAATGCAGATTTCAGGCTGATGGAGCTCGGCCGCAGGGTCGGTTCGCTGGATGAGGCCACCTGGCGTGCGTTTAAGAAGAAGGCGAAACGAGCGGGAGAGGCGATTCGCTACCTCGAAACCGCTTCCGTGACGCCCAGGCCTGAGGTGCGAAGTGCCATGGAGGCGGCGGGTTCGAAGCCGCTCAAGAAGCCGTCCACTCTGGGTGACATCCTGAGACGCCCCGAAGCGGGGCCGGAACTGGCGATCCGGGTCGACTCCATCGATAAAGGCCGTTTTCAGGAGATTTGGGAGGCGCTGGACCGCGAATCGCGGCGGTACGTGCTGGCGGAGGTGAAATACAAGGAGTATTTCGAGAGGGAATACCAGCAGGTCCATCACCTGAGGATGGCCGACCGCGTGAAGATACCGGACAGCATCTCTTACGCCGACGTGGGCCACCTGACGGCGGAAGTCCGGCAGCGGCTCGACCAGATACGCCCCAAAACCCTCGGGCAGGCGAGCCGCATCTCGGGCGTGACGCCCGCCGCCGTCGCCGTCTTGGAGGTCTACATCCGCAAGCAGAGCGGAGATTCGCAGGAGGAGGCCGCCTCGACGGTTTCGTGATACCACCCTCAGGAGTTTCTTCCGAAAACCATATTTTACCCGTAGGGGCGGACCCGTGTGTCCGCCCTGTTTGTTTGAGGAACGTATCTGCAGATTGTTGGACGGGAGAAAGCGGGCGGACACACGGGTCCGCCCCTACCACCTCCCGCCAGGGTTTGCAGGACAACCCTTTTGGGTTGTCCTGCCCTCCGTGGCTGTCCTTTTTCAAGAATTTCGGACAGGCACGGAGACCTGTCCCTACGGGAGAACTCGTCCCGTCGCCAAAATCCTCCACCGTTCCACGTGGAACATTCTCTCCCCGAATTCCCCGGAAATTTTGTTCCACGTGAAACATCCGGTTGAATTTTCACCTGCGGTGTGAGAATCTTTCCAAATCGCAAGCCTTTTTTCACCCGCCCAGAAGCAAAACATATGGAAAACACACCCGGAGCGACCATCTCCCCGAGCGTTCCCGACCCCGGCGCCAGCGAGGCCCCATGCACAATAGTGGCCGTCGTGAACCAGAAAGGCGGCGTCGGCAAGACGACGACGGCCGTCAACCTGGCGGCCTGCCTCGCCGTGGCGGATCAGCCGACACTGCTGGTCGACATGGACCCGCAATCGAACGCGACGAGTAATTTCGGTTTATTTTCGCCATCGCCTTTTCTCTACAGGGCGCTCGTTCTGGGCGAGCCGATAGACGACAAATCTTTGTATCATACTGATATTAAAGGCCTAAAATTATTGCCCTCCTCCATCGACCTGGCGGGCGCGGAAGTGGAGATTGCGGATTTGCCGCAAAGAGAGAGCCGCTTGCAAAATGTTATCGAACCGCTCAGGGGCCGCTTTCGCTATATCCTGATCGACTGCCCGCCTTCCCTGGGGTTCCTCACCCTGAACGGCCTGCGGGCGGCGGATGAGGTGCTCATTCCCATCCAGGCGGAGTATTTCGCGCTCGAGGGCCTGGCCCGCCTCATGAAGACGGTGGAGCGGATACGCGGGAGCGTTCATCCCGATCTCAGAATAGGCGGAATCCTGCTCACGATGTATGATTCGAGAACGAACCTTTCGCGTCAGGTGAACGAGGATTTGCGCTCCCACCTGCCGGAGTTGACCTACCGGGTCGTGATCCCCCGGAACGTGCGCCTCGCCGAGGCGCCGAGCCACGGGAAACCGGTGATCACCTACGACATCTCCTCGCCGGGCGCACAGGCGTACCTCGCGCTGGCGGGCGAGTTCATCGCTCGCTCGAAAGAAAGGATGAAAAACCGGACATGACGACCATGAGAAAAAAAGTGCTCGGACGCGGACTGGACGCCCTTCTGGCCTCCCAGGAGACGCAAGAACCCGCCCCGGCGGTGCTGGACCCTCCGCAAGGCGCCTCCGAGGATGAAGGCATTCTGATGCGGCTTTCTCCTGCGCACCTGACTCCCGGCGTTCACCAGCCGCGCGTTGATTTCGATGAGGAAGACCTGGGCGAACTGGCCGAATCCGTGAAGCGTCACGGGGTAATCCAGCCCCTTCTGGTGCGCCGCGCCGCGGGCGGGGGGTATGAGATCGTGGCCGGGGAGCGCCGCTGGCGCGCCGCGCGTCTGGCGGGAGTCGACGAGGTTCCCGCCATCCTCACCGACGCGGGGGGAGACGAGGCTTTGGAGCTCGCCATCGTCGAGAACGTGCAACGCGCGGACCTGAACCCCATGGAAGAGGCGGCCGCATACGCGAGCATGATGGAGCGCTTAGGCCTCACGCAGGAAGAGACAGCCGCGCGTGTTGGCAAGGATCGCTCCACCGTTGCGAACTACGTCCGCCTGCTCAATCTGCCCGCTTCGGTTCAGGAGAGCGTGGCCGCGGGGCTCCTTTCCATGGGACACGCCAGGACGCTCTTGTCCCTGCGAACGGACGAGGAGATGGCGAATCATGCCAGGATCGCCACGCAAAAGAGGCTCTCCGTGCGCCAGTTGGAGACGCGCGTGAGGCGAGCGCTCGAGGGCGGAAGCGAGGCAAAGGACACTTTCCGCCAACCCGCTCCACAGAACGGACCCTCGGGGCCGCAGGCGCTTTATCTCAGGGAAGCGGCCGGGCGGCTCAGGAGCGCGCTGGGGACGAAAGTCGCAATTTCAGGCGATGAGGAGAGCGGAAAGATAGAAATAGAGTATTATACGAGGGAGACGCTCGAGGGATTGCTTCAGCGGCTTTGTTAGCCCTGGTTTTTCTATCGGGTTTTATGCGAGGATCGTCGGATGGCGAAAAACTACGAGAAAAGCATTCGCGCCTTCCTGGGGGAAGGCACCGAGTTCAAGGGAGTCATCACCTTCGAGGGCACCGTGCGCGTGGACGGCGTCCTGGAGGGAGAGGTCATCACGGATGACACCTTTATCATCGGCACGGCGGCGAACGTGAAGGCCGAGGTCAAGGCCGGCGTCGTCATCGTGATGGGCCGGATGGAGGGCAAGATAGAGGCGAAGGAAAAGTGTGAGGTGAGGGTGGGCTCCCACCTGAGCGGCGAGATTTTCACGCCGAGCATCTACATCGAAGAAGGCGCGGTGTTCGAGGGGACCTGCCACATGACGGGCGGCGGAGGAAGTTCGATAAAGAGCGCCGGGGGAGCGAAGGAGCCCGAAGCCGCGGAGAAGGCTCCACCCGCTTCCGAGGCGGACTGAGGACGGACGCTGCGCGGCGGTCAAAAAGGCGGCTGGTGATGGAAAAGGGTCGATCGGCTCTGGGCATATTCGCCGGGTTTGTTTTCTGGCTGGGAATCGCCTACCACTTCTACCATCGCGACTTTACGGGAGCGCTCTGGTTCGTCGCGGCCTTCGGGCTGATATACGGCCTCTATCGTTTGATCGCCCACCTTCTTGCCTCTCAGCCGAGACCTCGCCATATGCAGGACGAGGGCGTCGACCCGCCGCCCCGATCGGATTTGCCCGACTATGATTTCGAGAACGCGAAGCCGAAAGATTTCGAGTGATGCGATTCGGGAATCGAAATTCCGCGGCCGGCTGGATTGGGCGTTTGAGAAAATCTTCGCGCCTCGCAGGAGAAGTTGTTTGTAAAATCACTCTCCCCTTGAGGGGTCGGGCATCCCGAGGGGAATGCCCGATGAAAAACCCGGAGAGGACGAAGGCAACCCCCATGAAAGGGAAACCCCGTAAA
>VXPH01000264.1 GCA_009839615.1 Nitrospinota bacterium | reverse complement strand
TGCCTGGTGCTGATCGCCCTGAGGATGCCGGTCGCGGTGGCGATGTTCCTGGTCGGCGGCTTCGGCTTCGCCTCCATCGCGGGATGGTCGGCGTTCCTCAATCTGTTGAACACCGCGCCGTTCGGCAGGGTGTCGAGCTACACGCTTTCGGTGCTCCCGTTGTTCCTGTTGATGGGCCAGTTGGCGACCCGGTCCGGTCTCAGCCGATCCCTGTTCGACGCGGCCCGCGCCTGGGTGGGGCATCGCCGCGGCGGGCTGGCCATCTCGACAATCTGCGGGTGCGCCGCGTTCGGCTCCATCTGCGGGTCCTCGATCGCGACCGGAGCGACGATGGCCTCGGTGGCGCTGCCCGAGATGAGGCGCTCGGGTTATTCCGGTGCGCTGGCGACGGGTACGCTGGCCGCCGGCGGAACACTGGGCATCCTGATCCCGCCGTCGCTGATCCTGGTGATCTACGGCGTCATCACGGAGCAGTCGATCGGCAAGCTGTTTTTGGCCGCGCTGGTTCCGGGAATCATCGCGACGCTCGGCTACGCGATCGCGATTGGCGTGTACGTCCGGCTGAAGCCCGATTCGGGTCCGGTCGTTCCGGCCGCGCCGTTCAGGGAACGCCTGCGCAGCCTTGCCGCGGTGTGGCCGGTGGCGGCCATCTTTCTGTCCGTCATCGGCGGAATCTATTTCGGCGTGTTCACCCCGACCGAGGCCGCCGCCATCGGGGCCGCGGCCATCGCCCTGGTGGCGGTTGCATCGGGCCGGTTGAGCCGGGCGGCCTTCGTGTCGAGTCTGCTCGAGACCGCACAGGCCACCGCGATGATCTTCCTCATCCTCATCAGCGCCGAGGTTTTCAACGGCTTCCTCGCGCTGTCCCAGGTCACGACCGAACTGGCCGATGCGCTGGCGGCGTCCGGACTGGCGCCGACCTCGATCCTGATCGGCATCCTGCTCGTCTACCTGATCCTCGGCTGCGTGATGGACAGTCTGGCCATGATCCTGCTGACGGTGCCCGTATTCTTTCCGCTGGTGACGGGACTCGATTTCGGCTATACGGAAGAGGAGATCGCCATCTGGTTCGGGATTCTGGTCCTGATCGTCGTCGAGATCGGCCTGATCACTCCGCCAATCGGCTTGAACGTCTACGTCATCAATTCGCTGGCCGAGGGAATCCCGCTCGGCGAGTCGTTCAGAGGCATCGTCCCGTTCCTGTTGAGCGGCTTCGTTCTCCTGGCGATCATTCTGTTCGTGCCCGCAACCTGCCTCTGGGTCATGGGTCTGTTCTAGCGCTCCCTCGATCCGGATCGAGCCGTCATGGATCACCCCTCGCGAGGGGGGTCTGGTGAAAAAGTCCAGATTAACGAGGTTTTGACTCATCCGATGAAAGAGCAAGTTTCACTCCCCCCTTGAGGGGGAGTCGAAGAGGCCGAGCGATTTGTGCGAAGGCCGATTCGGTGGGGGGACGATTCTCACTAGAATAAAAGCTCCCCCCACCGAGTCAGCCTTCACCTGTCGGTTCGGCTTCCTCGACTCCCCCTCAAGGGGGGAGTGATTCTTTTCTCTCTCGTTGATAGGCGAAGCTATTCAAGGGTGAAGTCCACAACTGCGCAGACCAATGGACAATTCCCCCCGACGGGGACTTTTTCCAACAACACCTCGGGGTGAAATTTCTTGAGAACCGCGGACGGGTGTGCGAGTATGCCTCCACAGGTTGCGGCAAGATTCCCGAGTATCTCCCGACGCCTCCACCCGGCGCCGGAGTCATTCCGGGATGGCGTCCGCCCGCTCGGCAGCCTGACGCATCGGCGCGATTGATGCGAAAGGGGCGGCTCGTTGCTGCCGTCCTTTCCGTTCTCTCAAGCGCAAGGGTTACCGCATGGCAACCGACAGTACCGACCAACGCTCCGGAGAGCGCCTCCATCCCGACGGAAAAATCCCGGCGCCGCTCACGCTGGGTCTCGCCATACAGCTCGTCGGCCTCGTGTTGCCGGGTATCGTGCTGATTCCGACGATCGTGTTCCGGGCCGCCGGCCAGTCCGAGGCCGTTGTCCTTTGGGCCGTGTTCGCCTCGGTCATGATCTGCGGTCTGGCCTCGATGCTGCAGTCGTTTCGTATCGGTCGGTTGGGCACGGGCTATATCCATCCGATGGGAACGGCCGGGGCCGCCATCGCCGTCAGCATCGCCGCGCTCAAAGCGGGTGGCCCACCGCTGCTCGCCGCCCTGGTCTTCATTCTGGCGCTGTGCCAGTTCGCGTTCTCCGCACGCCTCTCCCTGTTCCGCCGCATCCTGACCCCGACCGTGACCGGGACGGTCATTATGCTGACGCCGGTCACGGTGATGCCGCACATCTTCAAGCAACTGACGAACGTGCCGGAGGGAACGCCGGCGCTGGCCGCTCCCCTGTGCGCGTTCACGACCCTGCTCGTCGTCGCCTGCATCGTGCTGAAGGGGAGAGCGACGCTGCGCCTGTGGGCGCCGGTCATCGGGATCGTCGCCGGCTCGGCGGTCTCGGGCGCCTTCGGCCTCTACGACGTCGCCCGCATCGCCCGGGCTTCCTGGATCGGCGTTCCGGGGGCCGAATGGCCGGGTTTCGTTCTCGATTTCGGGCCCGCCTTCTGGGCCCTGCTCCCGGCGTTCTTGTTCATCGCCCTGATCTGCACGATTCAAACCATCAGCGGCTCCGTCGCGAACCAGCACGTATCCTGGGCCGAACCGCGGGCCGTGGATTTCCGGACGGTCCAGGGCGCGGTCGCCGCGGACGGGGTGGGCCATCTGCTGATCGGCCTGGCGGGTACGATGCCGATCGTGCTGCGTCCCAACGGCGCGGCGATGATCGAGATCACCGGGGTCAGTTCCCGCTACGTCGGAGTTGCGCTCGGTGGGGTGCTCATCGCCCTGGCGTGTCTCCCGAAAGCGCTCGCCGTGGTACTCGCCATACCGGGTCCGGTCGTCGCGGCGTTCATCACCATCACGATGGCGGGAATCTTCATCATCGGCACGAAGGTGATCCTCCAGGGCGGACTCGACTATCGGGGCACCCTGATCGCCGGAATCTCGTTCTGGGTCGGCGTAGGCTTCCAGAACGGCGCGATTTTTCCCGAGCACGTATCGGGCTTCGCGGGCGGCCTTCTGCAAAACGGGATGATGGCCGGAGGCATCACGGCCATCGCCATGACCGCGCTCATGGAGTTGACGAAACCCCGGCCCAGCCGGATCGAGGTGGAATGCGATCTTTCGGCCCTGAGCGAAATCCGGGAATTCATCGGCGCATTCGCGTCGCGAAGCGGCTGGGATGAAGCCATGGCGGCCCGCCTCGATGCCGTCGGCGAGGAGACGCTGCTGACGCTCCTGGGCCAGGAGGAGGCCGGTGAAGAACCCGAGCGGCGCCGGCTGCTCCTCGTCGCGCGCAGCGAGGACGGCGGCGCGGTCCTTGAGTTCGTCGCCTCGAAAGGGGAGGAGAACCTGCAGGACCGGATCGCGCTGCTCGGCGAGGCGAGCGCCGGGGATATGATCGAACGGGAAGTGTCGCTCCGGCTGTTGCGTCACCTGGCGTCCTCGGTTCGGCATCAGCAATACCACGGCACGGATATCGTGACCGTCCGTGTGGAACCACTCGGGGCGGGGTCCGGCGGGCGGCCGTGAGTTGCCGCGCTTTCATCAACCCGGGGTCGAACGCTCCGGCGGCGCGGATGCCGGGCGACGACATCCTGTGTGGCTGATAGACAGGATTACAGGTAAAAATAACATGAGCGATATAACCAGACGGAGCAACTACACACCATGAACCACGCAACCCCACAGGAGGAGAACACTCATGTATTATGCGGTTTTCGTCACGCACAATCCCGGAATGTCGCAAACGCGCAGTGATCTGTATGACGCCTTCGCCGCCTATTTGCGCGATCACCCCGATCATCCCGACGTGGTCTATCATCATGGCGGGCCGACGATTGCCGAAAACAGCGAGGACGTCGACGGCCTTCTCCTGGCGATCGAAGCGCCCTCTATCGAGGCGGCGCGATCTTTCGTGGCCGACAGCCCCTATGCCAAAGCGGGCCTGTTCGCCGAGTCCCAGGTGCGCCGGTGGGATTGGACGACCGGGCGTCCCGCGTAGCGCTCTGCTTGCGGCCATCGAGGTTTTTCAACAACCCCTTGTCAGGAGGGTATAAAAGAAAGCCCCCCGACATGGGGTTGTTGAAAAAGGCCCCGCAAGGGGTGTAGGGACAGGCCCCCGTGCCTGTCCGATGCCCTGTTCTGCAAGGGACAACCACAGGGGGCCGGGCGGGCACAGTCGAACTTTCCTCTTCGGGAAGTTCGACGCCCCTACGAATCCCACTCCTCGATCGGTTCTATTCGCCAAATCACGAATAGGTGTTTTTCAACAACTCCGTACCGGTGGGGTTCGAATCCTTCCCGCCCCGCTCTTCCCCTCCTCCGCACGTCGTCCGCGCCTGCGTCGTGGTATCATCCGGGCACGGGATAATGATAAGAATACGGATG
>VXPH01000258.1:4248-4493 GCA_009839615.1 Nitrospinota bacterium | reverse complement strand
CTTGGCGCGCGGGGTTTGGGGGGTTGGGTTTTAAGGCAGGAGGCGGACGATCAAAAGCATATCCCCTGTAGCGGACAGGTTCCTGCGCCTGTCCGAGGCCCCCATGCCTGTCCGTTCGCTGGAGTTCCGTAGGGGCGGTTCGCGAATGGTGTGACAGCCCCCCCGAGGGGGGGTGACAGCAGCCGAATGTGTTGGGTGACGCCCCCCCAATGGATTTAACGCCCCGCAGAGACGACCCGGCCTGG
>VXPH01000258.1:0-4238 GCA_009839615.1 Nitrospinota bacterium | reverse complement strand
GGCCCCCTGCCGTGCCGGTGGGCGGGTGTCGGTGGGGGGGGTTTGGGTATGGGTGCTACCGCCCGTAGGAGGGGCTGTCACTGCAGCCGAATGTGTCCGTGAACGACCGCCCTATCTCTTCTCCGCCGAGATGAGCCTCGCCTGCATGGGCACTCGGATGGTTCCCTCGCGCTCGTATTCTCGAAGCATCCCGACCAGCGCTTCGCGTATCTTCTCTCTGGCTTCCGGCGTCTGCGAAGCGAGGCGCGACGCCGTACGCACGGTGGATTTCTCGAACACCTCGATGATCCGGGCGGGCTCTTCCGCTTCCATGTAGAGGGTGAAGCCTGCGATCTCGGGCGAGGTGAAGCCCGCCGCCGTCATCACGCGCGCGCATTTCGCATCGTCTTCCAGGAAAGGCTCGGGCGGGCCGGCCACGAGGGAGACGTCCGGGTCGCCGTGCTCCCGGATGGCCCGCGCCATGAGGGACCGGTGGCCGGCATCGTGCGTCCAGGCGGTGAAGGCGAGTTTTCCACCGGACTTGAGCACCCGCGCCGTCTCGGCCAGCGCGACCTCGGGGTAGGGGAAGTGGAGGAAGCCGAAGTTGCTCGCCACGGCGTCGAACCGCGCATCCTCAAACGGCATGTCCTCCGCGTCGCAGAGCCTGAACTCGGCCCCCGGCCAACGGCGCTCTGCCTCGGCCAGCATGTCGGGGGCGAAATCCGCCCCCACCACCGTACAGCCGCGCATGAGCGCTCCCGCCGAGACGACGCCCGTCCCGCAGGCCAGGTCGAGCAGGCGCGTCCCGAAGCGCGCGTCCACAGCATCCAGCAGGGTGGGAACCGCCTGCCCGGTGATGACGCCGAAGAGATCGTTGTATTCCCCCGCGGCGCCGTTCCAGCCCGACCGCTCGAACTCGCGGAAGGCCTCGGGGTCGTACCCGGATGTCTCGTTCATGTGCTCTCTCCTTGAGTATCTCCCCGCCTCAAAATATTTTGCCGGAATCCAGCTCTGCCTTGACGTAGACTTCCATCGGCGCCTTGCTTTTCTGGGCGAGGCATTCGCGCAGGATGGGGAATACATCGGAAGTGATCATGGGTCCCTCCTTCAGCGGCTCGCCGAAGACCTTCTCCCATTCCTCCGACAATTCCATGTATTCGAGAAAATCCTTGCCCATCATGGGCTTCCCTCCGCAAGTTCGCACAGCGCCTAAATCGTCGCCTTGTTCACCTCCGGGAATATCTTCGCCTCCAGCTGGCGCCCGCTTCCTTTCAGCCTGCAGTGACGCCGCGCGCGACCAGGTCCACGCCGTCAGTGCCGATGATCTCACAGGTGATGATCTCGCCCGGCTCGGCTTCGGTCTCGTGCAGGAACACCTCGCCGTCGACCTCGGGGGCCTGGAGGCGCGTCCGTCCACGAAGAAGCCCCTCGCCCGTCAGGCCCTCGACGAGGACCTGAGTCTCCCCGCCCACGAGCGCCTCGCCCTCCTCGGCCATGATGCGCTCCTGGAGCGCCAGCAGACGCGCCATGCGCTCGCGCGCGAGTTCGGCGGGCACCTGGTCGGGCAGGCGCGCCGCGATGGAGCGATCCTCGGGCGAGAAGACGAAGCCGCCCAGCCGTGCGAAGCGCGTCTCTTTCACGAAGTCGAGCAGTCGTTCGAAATCCGCATCCGTCTCCCCGGGAAAGCCAACGAGCATGGTAGTCCTGAGCGCGCAGCCGGGTATTTTTTCCTTGATGCGCGATACGAGTTCGCGCGTGCCCGCCTCATCGATGCCGCGCCGCATGGCGGAGAGCACGGGCGTGGCGACGTGCTGGAGCGGCATGTCGATGTATTCGCATACCCTGGGGAGGTCGCGGTAGGCGTCGAGCAGCTCGTCCGTCACCCCGCGCGGGTAGTTGTAGAGCACGCGGATCCACTCGAGGCCATCTACCTCGTTCAATTCCGCCAACAACCTGGCGAGGGAGAAGCCCAGGCCCAAGTCCACGCCGTAGCTCGTGATCTCCTGCGCGAGCAGGTTGACCTCCCGCACGCCCGCCTCGGTCAGTGCGCGCGCCTCTTCCACCACCAGGTCGAGCGGGCGAGAGCGGAACCTGCCGCGGAACCTCGGGATCACGCAGAACGTGCAGGGCCGCGAGCAGCCCTCGGCGACTTTGAGATAGGCGCTGGGGCCCGGTTCCGCCAGGATGCGCGGCAGCCTCCTGCCGTAGTCCATCAGGGTGTCCGAGAACGCCTCGCGCGCGCCGCCGCCGCTGCCCAGGAGTTCCGGCAGCCGGTCGTACTCGCGCGTTCCGATGAACAGGTCCACCTCGGGCAGTCCCTGGGCGAGTTCCCCCCGGTAGCGCTCGGCCAGACAGCCCGCCACCACCAGGGTTTCGAGGTCGCCCGCTTCCTTGAACTGGGCGACTTCCAGGATCGTGTCGATGGATTCGCGCTTCGCGTCCTCGATGAAGCCGCACGTGTTGACGATGGCGACCTGTGCGTCTTCGGCGTCACTCACGAGCCGGTAGCCCGCGCCCGCGAGAGCGGCCAGCATGATCTCCGAATCCACCGTGTTCTTGGCGCAGCCGAGCGATATGAGCGCGGCCCGGGGCGCATCCGGCCCCAGGGGAACGGGGGCGTCGCGCCGCACGAGGGGCATCTCGGAGATGGGCTGGATCTGGAGGAGATTTTCGCTCATCGCGCGGCCCCGGCCTTCGAGCCTTCGGGGTCGATGTGCCATTCCTCCCGGGGCCTGTTGAAGTAGCGTATCGCCACGTCGGGGAGTTCTTCTCTGTAAATATCCAAAGCACGAACCATGCCCATCGCCTCGCCCGCCTCGCTTAAGTCGGGCAGGGTGTCGAGGTAGAGCGCGGGGTCGATGCAGAGGTTTTTCATCTGGATCACGTGCAGCCCCGTCCGCGTCGCGAAATCGAGGGTGGCTTCGACCTCGGCTTCCAGGTCCGTGACGCCGGGGAAGACCAGGTAGTTGATTTGCGTGTACAGGCCTGCGTCCACGGCGGCCTTCACGCAGTCTTCCACGTCGGAGAAGTCATACGTCTCGGGGCGGTAATAGGCGCGGTGCCACTCAGGGATCATGCTGTTCGTGCTGATTCGGATGCTCTCCAGGCCCGCCTGGGCCAGGCGCGCCATCCACGCGGGGCGGCTTCCGTTCGTGTTCATGTGGAGGGTGCCGCTCCCCGTCCGCTCGCGGATGAGACGGCAGGCGCGTTCGACCACGCCCGCGTGGAGAAGCGGCTCGCCCTCGCAGCCCTGGCCGAAGCTCGCGACGGCCATCTCGGCGCCATCGAGATGGGGGAGGGCGATCTCGCAAAGCTCCTCAGGTGTGGGGACGATCTCGATGCGCTGGTGGCTCGCCGGGAAGAGGTCGTCCGTCTGGAGCGATATGCACCCCCGGCAGTCCGCGTTGCACAAAGGAGCGATGGGAAGGCCCATCTCCCAGCGGCGGGCGAAGAAGTTTTTCGCGGCGAAGCAGTGGAACTCGCGCGCGCAGCGCGCGAGGTGGGGGACCATCCGGTTTGCGGGATGGGCGTCGCGCATCCGCTCGATTCGCTCGGGGAGGCCTGAGTCGTCGTATTCCCCGGGTTCCCAGCGCGGGCAGTCGTCGACCTGAACGGCGGCGCAGACGAATCCGCCCGCCTCCTCATCGAAGCCGAGCGCGGTGTAGGCCCAGAGCGGGAGGACCGGCGCGCCGGGGATTCTTTCGGCGAAGGGGAGCAGGGTGCGCATCCACCCCGGCGAGGGAAACGTGCAGGCGGCCTGCAGCGGTGTCGGCCCGTCGCCCCAGTCCGCTTCCTCGACGCTCACGAGCGCGTCTTCCCCCGGGTCGCCGCCCACAGGGATGCTGTCCGGGAGGGTGAAGAACCTGCTCCCCTCCGGCAGGGGGGAGAGCTCCTCGGGCCCGGGCGCCACGGGTTCGGCCCCGAGTGCTCCCACCATCTCGAACTCGGGGTGTTCGAACAGGTTGCCCTCGGCGTCTGCGACCACCATCAACGGGGACATGGGCTGTCGTCTCCTGAAATGAGGAGCGCATTCGTGAGATTCCGCCTCGCCGCGCGCTCCCCGGCACGAGGCCATAACCTAGCAGAACTCCCCCTCGCCCCGCCAGCTTGCGGCGCTTGCGGGGTTGTTGGAAAAGCCCTCGGGAAGCCAGGCCCTCAAGGGGCTGTTGAAAAACCTCGATCTCGTGATTCGGCGCATGGTGGCCGACTGAGGAGAGAGGAGACATCACTCCCCCCTTGAGAGGGAAACCCCGTAAAGG
>VXPH01000235.1 GCA_009839615.1 Nitrospinota bacterium | reverse complement strand
CAGCGGATGTCGGTCGACCAGGTGCGCGCGTACTGGTACCAGTGGTTTTTCTGCACAGACAGGGGCCGCGATGCGCTCCGTGCGGACGCCGCCGGTTTCTGCCGCGAACTCTGGCGGACGTGGTCGCCGGGGTGGCGTTTTTCGGACGCGGAATACGAGGCCACCGCGCGGTCGTTCGATAACCCCGATTTCGTGGACGTCGTCATGCACTCCTACCGCTACCGGTGGGGATACGAGACGCCGGACCCCAATTACGAGGACGCGGAGAGCTTCATGGCGGGCCTGCCGGACATCTCCGTGCCGACGGTTCTCATACAAGGCGCCGAAGACGGGGCGTCGCGGCCCGAGAGTTCCGAGGGCAAGGAGCGGCATTTCACGGGCGGCTACCAAAGGATTCTCGTGGAGGGCGCGGGCCACTTCGCCCAGCGCGAGAAGCCGGAAATCTTCGCCGCCGCCATACTGGAAGCCATAAACTCTAATATGGATGAATGAGCCTGTGTCCTACATCTGCTACGTGAACGGCGAGTACGTCGCGGCGGAAGAGGCGAAGGTCTCCGCCTTCGACCACGGGTTTCTCTACGGGGACGGCCTGTTCGAGTCGATGACGGTCGTGAACCGGCGCATCTTCCGGTTTCAGGATCACCTCGACCGCATGGAGCGCTCCGCGCGCGCCCTCAGGCTCACGCTCCCCGAGACGCGTGAGCGGATCGCCGAGGTCGTCAAGGAGTGCGTCCGAAGATCCCTGGTGGACGACGTGTATCTTCGCGTCGTCGTCTCGCGCGGTGCGGGCTATCCCCTGCTGGATCCCAGGGTGTGCGACAAGGCGACGCTCGCCGTGCTCCTGCACGACCCCGCACCTCCGCCCGAGACGGGTTCGAGCTACAGGGCCAAGGGAGCGGGGTTAAGGCTCAAGACGGCGGGGGTGCGCAAGGTGCCGTCTGAATCCTTCGAGGCGCGCGTGAAATCGCTCAACTATCTCAACAACGTGATGGCGAGGATCGAGGCAGTGGAATCGGGCTTCGATGAGGCGATCCTGCTCGACACCCGCGGCTTCGTGGCGGAAGCGCCCGGTGAGAACGTCTTCGTCGTGAAGGACGGCGTCCTCAAGACGCCCAAGGCACACAACGTGCTCGACGGCATCACGCGAAAGGTCGTGCTCGAAATCGCCGCCGAGGCGGGAATTTTCGCGGAAGAGGCCGACCTCACGCTCTATGACCTCTACACGGCGGATGAGTGTTTTCTCACCTCATCCTTCAGCCGGGTGCACGCCGTGGCCGAGGTGGACGGGCGGCCCATCCCCGCCCCCGGCCCCGTCACGAACCGGCTGCGCGGGGAGGTGCTGGAGATGGAAAGAACGCAGGGCGAGCCGATAGACTGAAGCGCGCGCATTCCGCCAGGGCGGGAAACCGCCCCGGGACTGCGGCGCGCCGAACGCGCACGGCCCATGAAACGGGAGAAGGATGAAAATGGCGACGATGGAGGATTTCGAGGAGTTGGACATCCGGCTGGGGCGCGTGGTCGAAGTAGAGGATTTCCCTGAGGCGAGGAAACCGGCTTATCGGCTCTGGATCGATTTCGGCGAGGAGTTGGGGGTCAAGAAATCATCCGCCCAGCTCACGGCGCTCTATACGAAAGAAGAACTTGAGGGGAAACTCGTGCTCGCCGTGGTGAACTTCCCGCCGAGGCAGATAGGGCCTTTCATGTCGGAAGTTTTGACCCTCGGCGTACCGGACGCTCGCGGTGAGGTGGTGCTCATCGCGCCGGATGAGAAGGGCGCCGTCATCGGCGGACGGTTGTTTTAGGTCGATTTGCAAAAAGCACGCTCTTAAAATCACTCCCCCCCTTGAGGGCCTGGCTTCCCGAGGGGAAAGCCAGACGATGAAGCCGAGCGTTTTGTGCGAAGGCTGATGCGTGGAAGGTGAAATTCGAGCGAGAAGCGAGGATTTCCCGACTGAAGAAGAAGCGGCTGCTTGACTTAAAAGGCGCCATCGCCCCCATTTCGGTCGCGATTGATTATCTGGTTCGTTCGATGAGTTCGCGCAGGGCCATGCGGCTTTCCGCCTGCCCATCAATGAGTTCACGCATCGCCATGCGGCCTTCCGTCTGCTCTGCGATGAGTTCGCGCAAGGATGTCATCGACTCTCGATGATTCGCCATGGCTTCATCGTGTTTGCGCTCCGAATCCGCCGCCCGGACATCCGCCCCCCGCGCCATGACGCGGATGCCGTGATACATCATGGCGAGGATGCCGAGCGTGCTCCCCGCCGTTACCAGTAAATTCAAGGTTTCGTAGGTCGTCATCGTCTTTTACCCGTTTCGTCCGGCGGCTTCGTCTTTTCCATTATAGCCGATCCGTCCCCTTCCGCAATGACGGCTGAAGGAAGGATTGCCGTCTGCTTTGCAGGGGTCTCATAATGCGACCCGTGGTTTGGACGGCCAAGGGTGAAGGGACGCATGTATGCGTCCCCTACAGTCCCAATGATATGTTCGTGAAATTCGACCATCACCCGCTTACGTCAAATCGGGCCGTTCCTCGTCCTGGTAGTGGGCGAGCCCCTTGGGCGCCGTGCCGTTGTTGCGAAGCACGTGCATGGGCGCGGGCGTGAGCGGCTTCCATTGGGTCTCCTCGGGGGGTTCCGGCCACTCGTGAGATAGATGGCGGTAGGCGTTCGGCCCTTCCGCCGCCTCCAGATGCGCGCAGGCGTCGTCGCACACCGCGCGCTGGCCGGTTCTATCGCCCACGTCTCCGAGCATGCGCCCGAAGGGATACTGGATGAAGACCGCCCTCGGCACGCAGACCTTCTCCGATACTTCCGGCTGGTTACATATCGAGACGGTGGCGATTCCCAACTCCTCCAGTCTTCTTTGCAGCAGGCTCACGGACCGCATGCAAAGCGGTCAGACGGGGATGAGAAAGGCCGCGTCCACGCCCTCTTCGTGCATCTTCTCGGCCATGAGGGGGGCCGTCTTCTTCATCAGGGGGTGGAAGTTGGGCGTATAGCCCATGGTGGAGTAGAGGGTGTCGGCGAGCGCGCCGATCTTCCCCTCGCGCTCGTAGTCCAGAAAGATATCCACCGGAAACGCCACGTTCCGGTCTTTTTGCAGATACTCGGTGTTGATGTGCAGGTGTGTGTATTCGCAGTCATCCTGGGCGGCCGTTTTGGGAATTTCGCGGTGGGTGGGGTCCCCCCAGTGCGGCTCGCGCCATTCGCGCTCATAGTCGAAGGAAACGTCTCCTTTCATGAATATGCCCGCCGTGGAGACGAGGGTGACCTTGCATTCGGAGAGCGGCTTCGGGAGCGGCGTCCACGGCGTCCTGGCCGGGTCGGCGGGGCGCATGGCGTCGATCCGCGTTTTGCTGCCGGGATAATAGACGTAACCATCGACTTTCGTGACTGGTGACATGGGGTCTTACTCCTTTATGGAATCAATAATTCGTATATAAAACGCATAAAAGCTGATTCGCCAGCTCCGCGTCGCCCTCGATCGCAAGGCGGCCGGCGGCCTCCATGGCGCTGCGCTTCGCGCGCCCGTAGAGCAAGAGAAAGTGCGCCTCGCCGTCCGCGGTGATAACGGCATCGTGCGCGCCGGACGTGTGGGCGGATTCTTCCGCCTTCTCCCCTGCGACGGTGAGCGTCCACGCGCGATCGGGCGTCGTGGAACGGAACAGGAAGCGGCCATCGAAGGGCGGGTTCTCGCGGACGCCGAACAGGCGGCTCTGGCTCGCGGGCAGGAAGGACATGACGCCCTCCAAGCCGTCCGCGGAGACGCAGGCCTCCGCGTCCTCGCCGTAGCGGATGTCCCAGTCGTGGGCCATGAGTTCGACGAGCCTGAGCCCGATCCAGGCGTCCAGCCGCGTCAAGCCCCGGGGATGAAAACCGAGCTTGCCGATGTCGTCCTCGGTGATGTCCGCGAGCGCGCCGTTCACCTGGGAGGCTGTGGCGTCGAACGCGTCCATCATTTCTTCCCTGGGCAGGGCCATGAGTTCCTCGCCCCTGGCGGCGCGGATGGCGAAAAACTCCTTAGTGTTGCTCCCGTAGGGCGGCTCGGGCGGCAGGCCCTCCAGTGCGCGGCGAATCGAGTTCGTGTAAAAATCGGCCCCCGTCACCAGATGGGAGACGGCGTGCTGCGCCTGCCAGCCGGGGCAGAAAGTCTCCACCTCCCAACGCGCGTCCGAAAAACCGCGCCAGAGGGCGGAGAGGCTCTCGGTTTCGGATTTCACCAGGGCAACTCGGGAAAGTTGTTCTTCAGGACTCACGTGGGCGTCCTCCGTCTCGCGGGTTCGCGGTTCGTCTTTGAAAAGGAAATCCCCATCCCATGAACGGGGCCTCAAGTATCACGAAACCCGGGGCCGCTGGCAAGGGCCGTTGAAAAAGCGCCTCGATGGAGAAAAACCACCGTCATTCCGGTGTCGAAACCTCCCTCATCGGTCGGCTCCGAGGCCGAAATGACGATCAAAAACCCACCCCGCTCGTCATTCTCCCACCCTGAAAACGAAC
>VXPH01000111.1 GCA_009839615.1 Nitrospinota bacterium | reverse complement strand
CCTTTATGGGGTTTCCCTTTCAAGGGGGTTGCCTTTACCCTCTCAGGACTTTTTCATCGGGCATTCCCCTCGGGATGCCCGACCCCTCACGAGCCGTCCACGCCATAAAAGCGAGGGCGGCCCTCTTTTCGCCTGACTCATGCCCGGCGGCGTTTCGCGCAAGCTCGAAAGAAGATACCCTCTCTAAAATCACATTTCGCCGCACCCGAGGGCGCGGCTTCGAGCCGAAGGAGTTCACCATGCCGCTCATGAGCCCCGAAGAATACAAGAAGAGTCTCAATGACGGCCGCGTCGTCTACTACCGGGGTGAGCGGGTGGAGGACGTGGCCGCCCACCCCGTCATCGGCATCGCGGTCGATCACGCCGCTATCGACTACGAGATGGCCGAAGACGAAGCCGACAAGGAACTCGCTCTCGTCGAAGGCGGAGACGGCCCCTACTCGCGCTACTACCACATCCCCGAATCCGCGGACGACCTCCTGAAACGCAGCGCCCTCATCGAGCGCGCCACGGCTTTGGGGGGAACCCTCGTCGTGCTCATCAAGGAGATCGGAACCGACGCGCTCTTCGCCCTGCGCCTGCTCGCCTCCTACATGGACAAGAACATGGGCACGAGCTATATCGAGCGCGTCCGGAAATTCCACGAGCACTGCCGCGATAACGACCTGGCCGTCGCCGTCGCCCAGACCGACGTGAAGGGTGACAGGGGAAAGGGCCCCGCCGATCAGGCCCATCCCGACTACTACGTCCACGTGGCGGCCGAGGACGATGAGGGAATCACCCTGCGCGGGGCGAAGGTGCACACCTCGGTTTCCACCAACGCGCACGAGATCATCGTGCTGCCCACGCGGAACATGCGCGCGGGAGACGAAGCCTACGCAGTGGCCTGCGCCGTGCCCGCCAACGCGCCGGGCCTCACCATGCTGGCCAGCGGCTACGGGGGCCGGAAGGGAACCGAGTTCGAGAACCCGATTTCCAGCAAGCACAAGATGATGGAGACGCTCACCGTCTTCGACGACGTGAAGGTTCCCTGGGAGCGCGTGTTCTTAAACGGCGAGGTGGACATGGCGGGGCCGCTCGCCAAGACGTTCGTGGAGTTCCACCGCTTCACCGCCGTGAGCTACAAGCTGCCGCTCGTGGACCTGTTCGTGGGCGCGTCGCACCTGATGGCGGAGTACAACGGCATCCTGCGCGCGGGCCATGTGCGCGACAAGCTCGCCAAGCTCATCTCCTACGCGCAGATATGCCGGGGCATGACGCGCGAGGCGGCGAGGGAGTGCAAGGTGATGGACGGGGTCGCCGTGCCGAATGCCGAGATCATCAACATCGCGAAGCTCCACTTCGCCACCTGCTACCACCAGGCGCTCGCCTGGGTGCAGGACATCGCGGGGGGGCTGCTCGTCACCGGCCCGAGTGCGGAGGATCTGGACGACCCCAGGCTCGGGGAGCTCATCGACAAGTACCTGGGCGCCTCGCCCGCCGCGTCGACCCTGGACAGACTCAAGCTGATGAACCTGATCGCCGAGATCACGGCGTCGGATTTCGCGGGCTATCAGGCCGTGCTCGCGATTCACGCCGAAGGCAGCATCGAGGCCGAGAAGATGACCATCTGGCGCGAGCACGAGGTCGCCCCCGCCATCGATTACGCGAAAAGGCTTGCGGGCATCGAATAAAAGGAGAGCGAGTGATGGACCCGACCCAGGCGCTCGTCGCCATCTGGCTGAACGTCGCCGAAGAAAACAAGGAAGAGTTCAGGAAGTGGCACAACTGCGAACACTCTACGGACAGGATGGACGGCCCCGGCTTTCGCGTAGGCTACCGCTACAACGCGGTGGACGAGAGCGCGAATCACAACATCCTCTGCACCTTCGAGGGGGACACCTTAGCTGCGTTTACGAGCGATTACTACAAAGAATCGAGGGACAACCCAAGCCCGTGGACGCGCAAGTGCATGGCCTTCATCAAGAATGCCGAGCGCGCGGTCTACAGCCTCCGGACCTCGGTCGGCGAACCGCACCGCTACGACTCCCCCTGGCTCTACATGGTGAGCCCCAACCCGGACTCTGAAGAAATGAAAGAAGAGATGATCGCCTGGTACCACGAGGAGCACCTGGAGCGGCTGTATGCGGTGGAGGGCATGACGCGCGGGCGCGTGTACCAGCTCGAAACCACCGCCACGGGCGGGGCCACGGCGGAGGCGGAGATACAGGAGACCAAAACGGGCGCGCGGCGCATCATCGCAATCTACGACATGGAAGACCCCGCCATCCCGCTCTCGGACGCCTGGGAGGAAGCCGCCTACGGGACGCCCCGAAGCGCCGCCATGCGGCCGAATCTGGGGAACGCGGTGCGGGAAACCTGGTGGCTGGATTTTGTTAAGTGGAAGAGGGGGTGAGGGGGTAAAAATGAGACCCTTGCTCGTGGTGCTTTGCATGTGGGTTGCGTTGTGCATGAGCGCAATTTCCGCAATAGCGGCGGAAGTTTCGTGTGAGGATTGGAACACGGATACATTCTTCGAGCATGCCAGCGCGGCTGTAGTCTCCCAGTGTCTTAAAGCGGGAGCCAATCCGAATGACCAAGACAATGACGGGATGACACCCTTGCATAAGGCAGCGAAGGTGAAATCACCGAGAATAGTGCCAGTGTTGCTGAAAGCAGGAGCCAACCCCAACGCGCGAAATAGATATGGCTGGACACCCTTGCACCTGGCAACAACCTGGAACAAGACCCTGGTGGTCGTTAAGGCCTTGCTGGACTACGGTGCCAACACGAATGCGAGGGATAGCGACTGGGAAACACCTCTGCATTGGGCGGCTGAATCCAGCGAAACCCCTGAAATTATAACCATGCTTATTCAGGCTGGGGCCAAGGTGAACGCACAGAACAAATACGGGAAGACATCATTACAACTGGCATTGGAAAGCAAAAACCCTGTCATTGCCAAAATACTGCTCGATACTAGGGGTGTTCCGGCAGCGAGAAACAAAGCGAAGAAAACGCCGAGGAACCAAACAAAAGAAAATTTCGGTCCCAAAAGGAAAAATATATTACTGAAAAACCGTCTTGTTTCGTGTAAAGGCTGGAACACGGTGAAGTTCTTCAACAAAGCCCGCACGGCGGATGTTTCCCGTTGTTTGGAGGTGGGAGCTGACCCCAACGCCCGAAATAGATATAGATTCGGACGGACGCCCCTACACATGGCAACGGCATGGAGCAAAAATCCGGAGGTTTTGAAAATCCTGCTGAAGGCCGGGGCAGACCCCAACGCGAGAGATGCGAACGGAAGGACTCCCTTGCATGGATCCGCGATACTGGAAAGATATGTCTTTATCAGAAATCCGGCGATCGTTGAGACACTCACAAAAGCCGGGGCCAATGTAAATACGAGAGATAGATATAGACAGACACCCCTGCACCGAGCGGCACGACTCCGCAGAAACCCTGCGGTCGTGGCGGCATTCACGGAGGCGGGAGCTAACCCCAACGCAAGAGACGAAAAAGGGCTGACACCTCTGCACTACGCTGCGAAGGAGAGCATCCCGGCAGTCGTGGAAACCCTGCTAGACGCCGGGGCCGATCTGAAAACAAAAGATGAAAAAAGCATGACGCCTCTGCACTATGCAGCAGTGTCATATACCTTCGAGGTTGTGAAAACCTTACTGGACGCTGGTGCCGACCCTAACGCAAGGGATAAAAACGGACGGACACCACTGCATGGGCAATTAACAAGCTACATCAAAAAACCTGCAGTCGTGACAGCATTGGTAAAAGCAGGCGCCAAAGTGAACGCGCGAGATAAATATGGGTCGACGCCATTGCACCGGGCAGCGAGACGAACAGGAAGCGTAGCGATCATAACAGCCCTCGTGAATGCCGGGGCCAAGGTGAACGCACGCAACAAGGAGGGGTGGACACCCTTGCACCTGATGGCGGGAGGACCTTCTCGGACCGGCACAATAGTGACAGCATTGGTAATGGCGGGGGCCAATCCGAACGCGCGTGATCGGTCTGGGAGTACTCCGCTTCACTCGGCAGCGATCTTGAGTGATGCCCCAGCAATGATATGGATTCTGCTAAAAGAAGGCGCCAAAATATACGCGAGAGATAAATACGGGCAGACGCCCTTGCACGGGGCGGCAGAGCACAGCAAAACTCCAGCGGTCGTGGAGGCTTTGCTGGATGCCGGAGCCGACCCGACGGTAAAAGATAAATCAGGTAAAACGCCAGGGGATTATGCGCAAGAGAACCCCGCGCTTAGTGAGACGGAGGTCTACCGGCGACTGAACGAGGCACGGTTCAAATAAAAGCTAATGGCGGACACGCAGGTCTGCCCCTAGGGGAGGGTTCTCCCAGGTCGTCATTCCGGCGCATGCCGGAATCCAGCGACTTTGTCTTTGGTTATGCGCTTTATCGTTGTTTATGGACACCCAGTGGAGTCAACATCCTCATCGGCTCTGGATTTCGGTATGAGCCGGAATGACGAGCAAAGTCAAAACCACCTTCCCACAATAGGCGACATCCTTCGGGGA
>VXPH01000133.1 GCA_009839615.1 Nitrospinota bacterium | reverse complement strand
CGTGCTCGCGCTTCATGTCGATGACGCCCTCGATGGCCGTCTGGGAGTGAAGGCCCGCGTTGTAGCGCTTCACGCTGATCTCGAGCATCTTGCTCAGGGAAGTGTCCGACCAGTCGACCTCGAATTCCCCCGTCACGGACTCGAAAACGCCGAGCGGGCCCTCCATCAGCAGGAGCTGCCCCGTCACCCCGCGCATGGCGAGAAACGTGGAATGCACACCGGTGTGGCAGCCCGCCGCGTAGGCGAAGCCCTTCCAGTGGGAGAGTTCGCCCGTGCGCGTGATGAGCAAGGGGTTCTGGCGCACGCCGCTGATCGCGACCGCGTTGGCCGTCCTCTCCGCATCCAGTCCCAATGCGCGAGAGGCGCCCGCCGCCACGGCGTATGCGCCCGCCATGGGCTGGTCGAAGCCTCTTTTCTCATAGGGCGCCAAATCGCAAAGGCGGCACTGCACCTCATAGGAGAGTGCGAGGGCCGTCATGAAATCCTCTCCGCTCGCGTCCGCGTACTCGGCCGCCGCCATCACGGCGCCCGTGTTGTCGCTCGGGTGCGAGGTGGCGAGCTTGCCCATGAAGCCGTCGTTGAAATCGAGATAGCGGATCAGCGAGGTGTTGTAGAAGGCTGCGGCGTCGGGCGCCGTCTTGCCGCCGCCGATGAGCGTGCAATGCGCAGCGCCACCGAAATCATCCGCCTGCTCGCGCAGGTAGCGGACGGGGCCTTCGCCCAGCGAGCCGATGGCGCAGCCGATGGTGTCGACCATGAGGGTCTTTATCTGGGTTCGCATCTCGTCGGTGAGGTCATCGAAACTGCTGTTCGCGGCGAACGCCGCCATCTGTTCCACAATCGTCATGTCGTCTTTCCTTCTTCGAACCGGATTTTGGTGGGGAATTCTCGTCGCGCGGGCTAGCCGCCGTTCAGCTTTCTGTATGCTCGCTGCATGATGAGCGCGTCGTATTCGAGCGCAGGAGATTCGCACACCACCCGGCCTTCGGCGTCGAAATCGATGAGCGCGCGGAACAAGTCCTTGTAATTCATGTCCGACTCGTCGAGCTCCAGGTGATGCGCCTCGCCCTTGTCCGAATACGCGATGCCCGAGAGGTGGATGTGCATGGTCTTGAGAACGTCGTCGCCCATCTTGTTCTTGAGGAGTTCGAGCTGGACGCCGAACTCGTCATACGTGTTGTGCGCCCCCGCCGAGCGCGCGTGAATGTGGGCGAAATCTATCGTGAAGCCGACGTTCTTGTCCTTCAAGGTCCCGCCCATGTCGGCGATCTCCTCGAGCGAGCCGAACTGGGTGCCCTTGCCCGTCGTCTCCGGATCGAGGCGAACCGGGCAGCCTTCATCTTCGAGGATGTCGGCGAGTTCTCCTATCTGGTTGCAGATGAAGTCGTAGACCTCTTTCGGGTCTCGTTTCTGGTAGAACCCCGGGTGAAAGCACGCGCCGTCTCCGCCGCACTTCGCCAGGGCGCGCGCGGTGTCGAGCACGCGCTTGCGGCTCGCCGCCACCTTTTCTTCTTCGAGCGAATAGAGGTTCACGTAGTAGGGGCCGTGCGCGGTGATATGAACGCCCGTCTCCGCCTGGGCGGCCCTCACCTCATCGCAGGTCTCCTCTCGGATGCGCACGCCGTGGACGAACTCCATCTCGTAGACGCCGAGGCCCAGCTCATGGAGCCTGCGCACCGCCGCCGGGTGGGTCTGCGGCCTGGTGGAGTGCGGGACGCCGCCCGTGCCGAAGAAAATCCTGTCCGCCCGCCTGGGCTTCGCGTTCACGTTCAAGGGGCCGTCATAGGTCCTGCCCTTCGGCTTTTCCTTTGGAACCCCCGGCGCCCAGCCGCGCACGTCAGCTTTCGGCTTCGCCGCTTTTTTGGGGGCCGGTTTCTTTTTGGCCGCGGCTTTCGGAGCCGCTTTCTTCTTTTCCGGCACGCTCGTCCTCAGAAGATTTGTTGCGCGAAGGCGCTGTTTTTTTGTCGGATCGCTCTTTCAGGCGGTCGATGGCCCACTCTAGCAGATATGCGCGCATGCTGCGAGAAACCTCCCCTTGTGAATTCAGGCGGCGGGCGCATCGCGGGGCGGCTCGTTCAACCACTCGGCCATCTGGGCGAGTATCTCTTGTTTGCCCAGCCCCGTGTTCGCGCTGCAAAGGATCGGCCCGGACCACCGCCCGTACAATCCGCCGCCGTCCACCATCGTCTTGACGAGTGCGTCCAGAACGCCCTTGCGCTCGTTTTGTTTCAGCTTGTCCGCCTTGGTGAGCACCAGACAGGCCGGCAGGTTCACCGCCGCGAGCCATTCGAGCAGGTGCAAATCCATCTCCCGCGCCCCCCGGCGCGAATCGATGAGCACCACCACGCCCTGGAGCGTCTCGCGGTGTTCGAGATAAGTCTCGATCATGGGCCGCCAGCGAGCCCTTTCCGCAAGGGGCACCTTAGCATACCCGTAACCCGGCAAGTCCACGAGGTTGAAGCGATCATCCACGCCGAAGAAATTGACGAGCTGCGTCTTGCCCGGCGTAGCGCTCGTCTTGGCGAGGCTCTTGCGGTTGGTCAGGAAATTGATGAGCGAGGATTTGCCCACGTTGCTCCTGCCCGCGAACGCGATTTCGGGCAAATCCGCCCTCGGCCAGCCCGCCCGCCCGGCGGCGCTTTTGATGAATCGCGTGTTTAGGATTCTCATGCCGCAACCGTCAGGCCGAATCCCCCGCCGGGGGAGCGAAGGCGTGGACGACGAGGCCCGTGCGTATCTTGGGATAGAAATAGGTGGACTTGTGCGGCATCTTGCCGCCCGCCTTGGCGATCTCGCACACCGACTCGATGGGCGTGGGGTTGAGCATAAGGGCCACCGCGCACTCGCCGCTTCTTGCGGAGGAGAGCGCAAGTTCCGGGTCGGGCGTGAAGGTGATGTCCCCTTCTTCGTGAGAAGCCTTGAACGCGCCGTCCACGACCTCCGCATGCAGGCGGCTCACGTCGAGCGCGGCCACGGCCTCAGCCACGGAACCTGCCCCGTCGCCATGCCTGCCGATGAGGTAGCGGACGCTCGCACCGCCGTCATAGAGACAAAAAACGCTCGCGCCCCCGTTTTCCCGGGATAACGCCGCCAGACGCTCGGCCACAAGCCCCCCCGCGCCGGTTTCGGGCGCCGCTTCCTCCAGGATGTCATATTTCCCGGCGAGCGCGGCGAGGGCATCTTCCGTCGTCGCGGAAACCTTCTTGAGCAACCTGTAGGTGGGCAGAATCACCATGCCCGGGTCCGCGACGTTGGCGAGGCACATGAGCGTGTAATCCGCCTCAGCGCCTTCGGGAGCGCCATCCGCGCGGGCGGCGTCCCGCAGGTCCAGCGACGTTTCGTAGCGGTGGTGCCCGTCGGCGATGAACACCTCCCTGTCCAGAAGCGATTCCTGCGCGAGCGCGATGACTTGCGCGTCGTCGCACCGCCACAGGGTATGACGCACGCCGTCGTCCTCGAAATCGGCGATGGGCGCACCCTTGTCCGCGCTCTTCAAGGCCTTGTTCGCCGTTTCCTCGTGCTCGTCGTAAAAACCGAAGATCGGCCCCAGGTGCGCGCCGCTCCTCCCCCACAGGTCGAACAGGTAGCCCTTGGGCTTGGGGAAGGTCTGCTCGTGAGGATGGATTTCGCCCGCGCCGTAGGGTTCGAGCTTCACGACGGCGAAAAACGCATTCCGCTCCAGGCGCGTCCCGTCGGGAAGCGAGAATCGCTGGCGGTAGGGATAGAGCGCGGGCGCGTCGTCCAGGGTCATCTCCCCGCCCGCGCGCCAGTTTTCGAGATACTCGACCGCGCGCCCCACGCGGCCCGCGTCCCCGTCTTCACCCTCCAGAATCTCGCCCTGAATCAAGCGCACGATGTTCAGGGGGTGTCGCTCGTAGAACGCGCGCCTGATCGCGGGCGTAAAGACGTCATACGGCGGGGAGGAAACCTCTCCCATCTCCTCGGGTGCGACCTTCGAATACCTCAGCGCACGAAACGCCCGGACCTCAACCACGGGAAACCCCTTTCCAGAAAACGATGAGAACTGCGGCGAGGGGATATTAAGGTCGCGCACCGGGGCTGTCAAAACGTATCGGGTGATTGAAATGGCTTGGAAATCGCCTCTCGCGATTCGGCGTTTCAGGAAAGCCAGTTGACCGGGGCGGAGAGGTGCTCTAGTTTCCTCGCCATCACCCGCGGGGCCGTATGGGCCGCGATCGATTTCAGGAACGAGGAAGCCAGGGATGAAGACGAAATTCGGCGTCAGCTTCGGCATGCACCCCGAGCGCATCTACACGCCCGAGGAATCGTACGCGTTCGCCGAATCCGCCGAAGCGCTCGGCTACGATTCCCTGTGGATCGGCGATCACGTCTCCTTCTACGGCCACTACACCGAGAGCCTCACCACGCTGGCCGCCTTCGCGGCCCGCACCAGCCGCATCACGCTGGGCACGGGCGTCTACCTCCTGCCGCTGAGACGTCCCGCCATCGCCGCCAAGACGGCGGCCACGGTGGACTACCTCACGGGCGGGGGGCGCTTCGTCTTCGGCGTGGGCGTGGG
>VXPH01000089.1:2067-4548 GCA_009839615.1 Nitrospinota bacterium | reverse complement strand
TCGCCTGCGGGCTTCGCCCTTGCCTCGTTGACTCCCCCTCAAGGGGGGAGTGATTCTTACACTTTCACCAGTCGCGTCAAACACTCATACATCAATCGCGTTTTGCGTAGGGGCGGCCCCCCGTGGCCGCCCGTATCGGATATGTCCAACCCCTTGGTTGGCTTGGCATGGACAGGCACAGGGGCCTGTCCCTACGGGTTCTCCTCCCCAGGTGGCTCTATTCGCCGAATCACGAAATCAGGCTTTTACAACAACCCGTGGAAAGGCTGATCGGATCGTGAATCCGGCCCGGTTATGATAGCATCGAACCCTCTTTCATCGTGATTCGGCTCTTTCGGGCGGGAAGGCGCGCGCGTATGTTCGAATATCTCTTGCGGAGGCTGGTCCTCCTCATCCCCGTCCTGCTGGGCGTCTCCCTCGTCATCTTCCTCTCCATCCGCCTCGTTCCGGGGGACCCGGCGGAAGCCCTGGCGGGCGAGTTCGCGGACGAGGAATACATCGCGGAAATCCGCCGGATATACGGACTGGACCAGCCCCTCCACGTCCAGTACGGCATGTTCATGAAGCGGGCCCTCCAGGGAGACCTGGGCCGTTCGATCCTCTCCGACACGCCCGTGCTGGGCGAGGTCTGGACCCGCTTCCTGAACACGCTTCAACTCGCTTTCTGGGCGGTGCTTCTCGCCACCATTGTAGGTCTGCTGGCAGGCGTGTTGTCTGCGACGAACCCCTATTCCAAGTTCGACTACGGGAGCATGACGGGCGCATTGCTCGGCATATCCATGCCCTCGTTCTGGTTCGGCCTGATACTCATGGGGTTCTTCTCCGTCTATCTCGGGTGGCTCCCGGCGGGAGGCAAGGGCACGGCGGCGCACCTCATCATGCCGGTGGTCACGCTCGGCCTGACGGGCGCGGGCCTCATCGCGCGCATGACGCGCAACACGATGCTCGAGATCACGGGCAGCGAATACATCACCACGGCGCGCTCGAAGGGCCTGGCGAGCCACAAGGTCAACTACGTCCACGCGCTCAAGAACGCCCTGCTTCCCGTCATCACCGTGATCGGGCTCCAGTCGGGATACCTGCTGGGCGGGTCGGTGATCACCGAATCGGTGTTCGCCTGGCCGGGCCTGGGGCGCTACATCGTCGAGGCCATCAAGCTGCGCGACTACGCCGCGGTGCAGGGCTCGCTGATGTTCTTCGCGCTCACGTTCGCCGTGGTGAACCTGACGGTGGACCTCCTCTACGCGGTCTTCAACCCGCGCATCCGCTATGGGGGGTCGAGCGAATGAGCCCGGCCGCCGAAGTCGATTCCATCCCGCGCGACGAGGTGGAAATCGCGCCGATCCGCGGCATGTGGACGGACACCTTCCGCCGTCTGCTCAAACACCGCGTCGCGGTGGTGGGCTGCGTTTTCGTCGCGATCTTCGTGGGCGCTTCCCTGCTGGCGCCCCTGATCTCTCCCTACGACCCCACGGAGGCGAACTTTCAGGCGGCGCTCAAGGACCCCTCGCTCTCCCATCCTTTCGGGACGGACCATTTCGGGCGCGACGTGCTCAGCCGCATCATCTACGGCGCGCGCACCTCGCTGCTCATCGGGGTGTTCTCCGTCTTGATCGCCGCGTTCGGGGGCGTGCTGCTCGGCCTCGTCGGCGGATACCTCGGCGGCTGGATCGACAACCTCATCATGCGGGTCGTGGACATCTCGCTCACCTTCCCGCGCATCCTGCTCTCCATCCTGCTCATCGCCATCATCGGCACGGGGATGGAGAACATCATGCTGGCGGTGGGCATTTTCGCCATCCCGACCTACGCCCGGCTGGTGCGCAGCTCGGTCCTCGTCCTGAAAGAGACCGAATTCGTGGAGGCGGCGCAGGCCATCGGCGGCTCGAGCAGCCGCGTGCTGTTCCTCCACATCTTCCCGGGGACGCTCGGCCCCATCGTGGTGCAGTCCACCTTCCTCATCGCGACCTCCATCCGCGTGGCGGCGGGGCTCAGTTTCCTGGGCATCGGCGTGCCGCCGCCCACCCCCGAATGGGGGACCATGCTCGCCGACGCGCGCTCCTACATGGCGCTGGCCCCGCACCTGCTCGCCATCCCCGGCTTCGCCCTCATGGGCGTGGTGCTCTCCTTCAACCTGCTCGGCGACGGCCTCAGGGATGCGCTCGATCCGAAGCTGCGAAGGTAGGGGGGTAAAAAAACCTCCCGCTCGGAATTCGCCGCCCGCCGTCATTCCGGCGCATGCCGGAATCCAGGGACGTTGCTTTTGAATTTGTCTTTTCGCATTATCGTTCTTCATGGTCGTCCTGCGGTTCGAAATTCACATCGGCTCTGGATTCCGGCATGCGCCGGAATGACGAACAAATCTGCACTCACCCCGTAGGGGGGGGGGGGGGGGGGGTGGGCCACGGGGGCCGGGGGGGGGGCGGGCGGCAAAAAAAAAAAATAAAAAAACAGAACAAAAAAAAAAAAAAAAAAAATATA
>VXPH01000089.1:0-2057 GCA_009839615.1 Nitrospinota bacterium | reverse complement strand
GACCCATGTGTCCGCCCGCACGACAAAGCTCGCGAATCGGGCAAACATGAAAGAATCGAACAACGGCAACAAGAACATCAACAAGACGGATTTCAAAACCAGGGCGGACACATGGGTCCGCCCCTACGGAACATCATAAATCGAACGAATGAAAATCAGGGCGGCTCGCAAGCCGCCCCTAAAAACGCATTTTCTGATCCCTGGCACACCTTTCCTCCTCGGTTGGCGAACCGCATCCCTTTCTTCATCAGTCGACAAACCGCAAACGCTCTCTCATCCAATCGAGTTTAACCCCCTACCAGTTCGCTTTCGGGCTTGCGTCCTTACCTCACTGACTCCCCCTCAAGGGGGGAGTGGTTGTTGAGTGCTCTGAAAGGGAGTGTGGTTTCTCTCATCGCCCGGCGGCGGTTTTGACACGCTCGGGATCGGGTGTGGTAAAATTCGCGTTTCCCGGCCGGGGACATAAGGGCCGAATCCAACCAGGGGAGGCGTGACGCCATGAAGGTGATGAACTACAAGGACGCGGAACTGAAGGCGGAGAAGGCGGCCAAGGGCGCGGGCATCCGCTGGCTCCTGAGCGAGCGCGACGGCGAGACCGGGATGGCGATGCGGGTCATCGAAATCGAGGCGGGCGGGCAGACGCCCGACCACGCCCACCCCTGGGAGCATCAGGTGTTCATGCTGAAGGGCGAGGGGCGGGTGATCGTCGAGGGCGAGACCGAGGCCATCGCGCCGGGTTCGGCCATATTCGTGGCGCCCGGCGAGAACCACACCTTCCACAACGATTCGGGCGAGACCATGGAGTTCGTCTGCATGATTCCGGTGAGCGCCATCAAGGCGTATGAGCACTAGGGCGGGAGTCGCGGCGATTTTTGCGTCTTGAATTTCCGAAAATATCGATAAATTCCGATAAAATTCGATAAATTAACGGGGTTTTTCCGTAAATTTTCGAGGGCATTTGCGGAGAATTGCGGGCGCGCGACCCGCGCGAATGCGGGGGTGAAAATCCCTCTCCCGCAGAGACACCGCCAGGATACCACGGCGCCCCAGGCGTGCGCGCAACAGCAAATGCGGGGAACTGCGGGGGCGGAATCCGGGCGGGCGTTCGTCCTAGCGCCCGCGAATACCACAATATATAGTCCCACGAAAAGATATCTCGCACAATATATGGGTCTCTCCTGCCACGACAAAGTGCAAATTACATAAAAAGTCAATTTTTATAACGATAATTCATTAAATATCAATAGCTTATAAAAATAATTACAAGAATCGCTTTAAGCGCATCCTGAGGTCTGAATTTTTTCATTCTTATAAAACAAGTAATTTCAATGAGATATGATGTCTAATGAAAAATCTACTTGAGATAAATTTCGCGGCTTTGGTATATTTCACAACGCTCCTATCCGTCCCGTCGGGTGCTTGCAATGACGAACCTGGAAAGAGATCTTTTCTCCCTCATCACGCTCGTCAGCAACGTGACGGAAGCCTACTCCGCCTGCTTATTCCTTGAAAACAAACGCCGTAAGACGTATCAGCTCACCACATACCACAGCCTGAGCCCCTACATTCTCGCGGACGCCTCGGTCGACGTGGGACAGGGCTTCATGGGCTGGGTTTTGGAGAACAACGAACCGTTAAGCGTCAATCAGTTCGACAAGGACACCCTGGTTCTCGGTTATTACAGCAGAAACGAGGATATCAAGTCCTTCATGGCGACCCCCCTGCCCTCTTCCATCAACAAGGGGGCGCTCGCCATCGACAGCAAGAAAAGCTGGTGTTTCACGTCCAGAGACCAAAAAATACTCGCGGGGTTCGCCCAGCAATTCGCCTATCTTGCAGACGGTGCCATGACGGCCGTTCAAATGGAGCGTCGCTCCATGAACGTTCCCGCCTTCAGCAGATACCTGACTTCGCTTCGCTCCAGCGAGAACGAAGGTCAGTTGTTGAATGCGATATGCCAGGTACCGCGCGAGTTGCTTCCCTTCGACGCCTGCTTCCTCGTTCTGATCGACCGGGAATCCGGCGGACCCCGCCTGGTCCGCACCGCCGGGTTCTGG
>VXPH01000104.1:28798-36498 GCA_009839615.1 Nitrospinota bacterium | reverse complement strand
ACCGGGGTATCTAATCCCGTTCGCTCCCCTAGCTTTCGCGCCTCAGCGTCAGTATTGGTCCAGAGAGCCGCCTTCGCCACAGGTGTTCTTCCTGATATCTACGCATTTCACCGCTACACCAGGAATTCCGCTCTCCTCTACCACACTCAAGAACGGCAGTATCGAATGCACTTCCCGAGTTGAGCCCGGGGCTTTCACATCCGACTGACCATCCCGCCTACACGCCCTTTACGCCCAGTGATTCCGAGCAACGCTTGCTCCCTCCGTCTTACCGCGGCTGCTGGCACGGAGTTAGCCGGAGCTTCCTCTGGAAGTACCGTCAAACAGGGCAGGTATTAACTACCCTGCCGTTCGTCCTTCCTGACAGGAGTTTACAACCCAAGGGCCTTCATCCTCCACGCGGCGTCGCTGCGTCAGGGTTTCCCCCATTGCGCAAAATTCCCCACTGCTGCCTCCCGTAGGAGTCTGGGCCGTATCTCAGTCCCAGTGTGGCCGATCACCCTCTCAGGTCGGCTATCCATCGTCGCCTTGGTGAGCCGTTACCCCACCAACAAGCTAATGGACCGCGAGCCCATCTTTGGACGATAGCTTTCATGAAGAGGCCATCTTTTACCTCTGAGCCATTCGACTCCGTGGTCTTAGTCGGTATTAGCCCCCCTTTCGAGGAGTTATCCCGAATCCAAAGGCAGGTTGCTCACGTGTTACTCACCCGTTCGCCACTCTACTCGCCCGAAGGCTTTCTCGTACGACTTGCATGTGTTAGGCACGCCGCCAGCGTTCGCTCTGAGCCAGGATCAAACTCTCCAATTGATATTTCGGTTCCAAAGGGAAAAATACCTTACCGGTTTCCCGGCAGGCTTCCCATCCCTTTGGGTTCAATCGGGAATTGTACTACTGAGCCCGTTCAGGTCCGTCACATATCCTATTCTTTTTTCAAAGAGCAAATCTTCTCGAAACAAGAAGGAAACATCAGAGTATCAACGGTTGGCAACCCGTGTCAACCGGCAAATGCGTGTATTTGCGCGAAAAAAACAACCGGGAAAACCCTTTTCCCGCAAGGGAAAGCTTTCAAACCACTCGGCGCCGACTGCGCGCATCGGATGTCGTTTTCCTAGTCTTTTCAAGCTGGCGAAATATAGTGGCTTGAAACCGCTTTGTCAAAGAAAAAACCTGAATTTTTTCGCTTTTTTTCAGGAAATCGAAATGGTCTGCATATATTTGTTTTTATTGTATTTTTTCGATCGGAAAAGGCTGGAAACCCAAGGAGAGACTATAGCCGCTCGAAAATTTTCTAAACAACCCCGCCTTGTTCGGCCAACGCCGCCGTGGTGGGCGTTTCCTCGGGCGCGGGCGCGAATGCGCTCTCTTCCACCACTTCCCGGCGTCTCGGCGTCACCTGCCCGTCCTCGAGCGAGAGCACGATGTTGCAACGCCACTCCTCGCTTATATCGGGATGGTCCATCCGGAAATGTCCGCCACGACTCTCCTCACGCATCAGGGCCGCAACGGCGAGCATGCGCGCCACGCCGATCAGGTTGTGCGTCTCCTGAATTCGCCTCATGCAATCGAAGCGCTTGCGGGGCGAATCACCGGCTACGGCGGCCCGTTCGTTCTCGGCTTCGAGTTCATCGAGACGCGCGAGGGCCTTCTCGAGCCTCGACTTCTCGCGAATCTGGCCGATTCCCTCCACCCCCACGCGCTGCACCTCCAGGCGAAGATGCTTGTCGTCCGGCCCGCTCGCTCTCGATTCGCGCGCGCGCAGCTTCTCCAACCCTTCCCGCCAGCCGCCGCTCTCGGGGTCGGGTTTTTCGAGCCGCGCTCCCTCGCAAGCCGCGCCGATGCCGGAGCGAAGCCCGAAGACGTAGCTGTCCGCCAGGGCCGCTCCGCCCGTCCGGTTCGCCCCGTGGACGCCGCCCGCCGCCTCGCCTCCCGCGTAGAAGCCCGTGAGATTCGTGCGGCCCCACTCGTCGATGCGGATGCCGCCCAGATAGGTGTGCGGGCCGCTCGCCACCTCGATGGGGGAGTCCGCCATGTCCACGCCCTGGGTCTTGAATACGCGGATGATGTCCGCCGTGGCGCCGTCGTTCACCTCCTCGATCACGTGGCGCGCATCGAGGTAGACGCCGTGGCTCTCCGTGCCGCGCCCCTCGAAAATCTCCATGCCCACCCCCCGGTTCACCACGGCGCGCGTGGCGCGCTCGCCGCGCTCGGGGTCGTAGTTCCACATGAAGCGCTCACCGTCCTTGTTGTAGAGATGAGCGCCCGCGTTGATGAAGCCGCTTGTGTGGGGCGGATAGCCCCTGATCTTGAGCGGCGCGGCCGCCAGGAGTTGATAGTCGATGAACTCCATGTCGATGAGCTCGGCGCCTGCGCGCAGCGCCATCGTATAGCCGTCGCCCGAGATGTAGGGCGGCGAGTCGTTCACCTCGTGGAGTTGCGGGGCGCCGCCCGTGGCCATGATGGTCGAGCGCGCATGCACCACGACGGGCACGCCCTCTCGGTACAAAAACCCCCACGCCCCGACGACGCACCCGCCCTCTTTCATCAGATCCACGAAAATGGCGTGCTGGATCGTCTCCACACCCCATTCGCGCATCTTTTTCGCCAGAGACTGCATGAGCGGCTTGCCCATCAGCTTCCCGCAATGAAGAAGGCGCGGGAAACGATGCGAGGCGCTTTGTTTCTGATGATACTTGCCGTCATCCATCTTCACGAGGCCCAGACCCCAGGCGTCGAGTTCGATCGTCCTGTCGATGGCCTCTTCGCTCATGATGCGCATCAGCCGGTGGTTGCAGATCCCGTAGCTCGCCTCGATGGAATCCTCGTACAGGAATTCGGGCTTGTCGGTGGGTTCGGAGTGGCCCATCGCCGCGGTGTATCCGCCGCGCGCCATGGATGAACTGCCGGAGGGAAACGTGGCTTTCGTGATGAGGACGGGCTTGACGCCCGAGCGGACGCAGCCCACCGCCGCCATCATCCCGGCAACGCCGCCGCCGATGATGAGAACGTCCGTCTCGATTCTTCTGACTTCGGAAAATGGACTCAACCCCGTCCTCCGCCGCGTTCCGTCTCCGGATAATCGGGCGCAACCCCGCCTCGCAGCCGGCGCGGTGAACGCGCCCGATTCGGAATCTTCCCCTATTGTCTCGCCAGGAACGCGGAGATGTGCTCCGTCACCGCCTCGGTGTCCTCAATCGCCATCAGGTGCCCCACACCCGGAACCACGACCTTCTCGGCGCCTTCTATCTTTGCGGCCAATTCGTCCGCGCAGGCGTGGAAGCCGGGCAAATCCTTCTCGCCCACCATGAGGAGCGTGGGCGCCGTGACCTTGCCGGCGATGTTCGCGAGTGAAGTGTCCTGCGGGGGATTCTGGTCGAGCCAATGCGCGCCCGTATAGGTGAGGAGCATGTCCTCCGCCCAATCGGCGGCGTCCTCGTTTTCTCTCACCGAAGCGAAGATGGGCAGGTCCGCCCAGTAATCCTTGGCCGCCCGCAGCCCCTCTGCTCTCAGGGTGGCCATGGTCTGGAGTCTCTGATCGGCGAAGTCGGGCATAAGGCGGGGATAATCATAACCCGGTCCCATCGCGATAACCGACGCCGTCTTCTCGGGATGCGCTGCGGCAAAGGCGAGCGCGATTCCGGCGCCGCGGCTCAAGCCCACGAGGTGGGCTTTGGGGATGCGGGCATGTTCGAGCAAATCGACGAGATCCGCCACCTCGATGTCGCGGCCGTAGTCCGTCGGGGGCTTCTCCGACCGGCCGTGCCCTCTCAGGTCATACGTCAAGACCCGGTGCGTGCCCCGGAGCGCGAGCTTCTGGCGCTCCCACATCGATCGGTTCAGTCCGTGCCCGTGCAGGAAAACGATAGGGGGGGTCGGGGTGCTCATGCCATTGTCATCGTAGGAAATCTGGACTCCGTTGCATACTGCTTGCGCCACAGGAATTGCCTCCAGCGGGATGTTGATCATCCAAACCCCTCCGCCCGGCTTCTCCTCAAGCCGTCCCGCGCTGGCGGCCGGGTTGGGTTGGAAGAAATGTGTATACAACGATTCACCCTGATTCGCAAAGCGCCGGGCGGTCGCAGGCGCGCGGCGGCGGCATCCGAGTCTGGTGAAAAAGGCCTGGTTTCGTGATTCGGCGTGTGGAGCCGACCGGGGAGGGAATAGATACCCACTCACGTTTTGTGACGTAGGGGCGGCCCCCCGTGGCCGCCCGTATCGAAGATGTCTACCCCGTGATTGTCCCGCATCAGGACAGGCACGGGGGCCTGTCCCTACACCCCTTGCGGCTTTGTTCGTCATTCCGGCGGTGGCCAATTCCGAGCGAGGAAGACTTTTCAACAGCCCTCCCTCAATACGGCCCTTCGGGCCTACCCGGGATGAAGGGATTGTTTTCTCTCGACTCGAGTAGCCGCCACTCCGCCTCACCCTGAGTAGCGGTGAAGCCGCGTGTCGAAGGGCGAAACCCGCGGCTCTATTCAAAAAAAGGGTCTTTTGCGCCAGAATGCAGGTCGTTCGACTTCAGTCACGCATGGGAAAATTTTATCGAGCGCACCCCGTCCCGGCGCACGCGAAAGAAGAACCGCCATGAAACTCGTCTACGAGCACGCGCACATCCTCCATACGAATCACGACGAGGCGGTTCGCTTCTACCGCGAAATCCTGGGGGCGCGCGTCGTCGATTCGCGCGAGCGCAAAGGCGCGCCCCAGACCAAGCTCATGGCCGGGGGCGGTATGCTCATCGTACGGGGCGTCCGCCCCGGGGAGAATCCCGGGCCGCCAGGCCGCACGCCCCGGCTGGGCGTCGACCACATCGGCTTCTACGTGGGCGGGGGAGAACTCGAAGCCGCCCGGGCGATGCTCATCGAACGCGGCGTCCCCATCATCGAGGAAGACGACATGCCGCACCTCAAATACCTCTACTTCCAGGGGCCCGACGGGGTAGTGATCGAACTCATGGAAACCAAAGGACCGCTTCCCGCATCGGTTCAGGATCAAGACGAGGAGTCATAAAGTCATGGAAAAAGCGCGCACGCTGATGGAGATGACGAACCCCGAAGCCGAGAAGATATTGGAGGAAACCGGCCTCGCCATCATTCCCCTGGGCAGCGTGGAGCAGCACGGCGCCCACCTGCCGATGGGCACGGACTACTACGCGGCGGAGTCTTTCGCGAGGCGGGTCGCGGCCATCACCGGCGGACTCCTGGTGGATTTCTGCCCCTTCGGCGTCACGCCCCTGCATATGGGTTTCGGCGGCACGGTGTCGCTGCGCTCAGAAACCATGATCCACCTGATGCGCGACGTCGTCGGCAGTCTCCACCAACACGGGGCGCGGAAAGTGGTGTTCCTGAACTGGCACGAGCGCAACCTGCCGGCGATGGAGATAGCGGCCGAAGACGCCCAGAACGCGCACGAGGGTTTGAGAATCCTCATTGTTCACGCGCACTTCATCGCCAAGAACCTCTATGGGGGGGAGGTGGGCCTGACCCACGGCGGAGAACTCGAAGTCCTCCCCGTGCTCGCCGACAGGCCCGAACTCGCGCACTTGGAGCTTGCCACGGACGCATCCCCCATGGATCACGGGGCAAAGAGCGACGCGGCCCGGCGCGACCCGGCGGTCTACTATATCCCAAAGGACGTGCGCGATATGTACGAATCGGGCTGGTACGGCGTGATAGAGGACACCTCGCCCGAGCGCGTGGCCGAGGTGATGAGCGGCGTCTCCCGGGAAGCGGCCAGACGCATCAAGGCGTATTTCGGGCTGGCGTGACGCCAAAACGCTTTGAGTTCGCCCTTCTGATTCGCTAAAGAAATTTTCCCTTAATCAACCACCAAAAAACGCGCCCGCCATATGGCGGGCGCTCTCGACTTTCTCAAAAAACCCCGGCGCGGCAGGCGCCTGCAAACCAATCACTCTTGCGCAGCCTTCCGACTACTGCGCTCCTCGCGCGATACGCGCGTCGTCCTCATCGGGCATGAGCACGAATTCGGGATAGGCCTCGATGCCGAGTTCCGCCGTATCCTGGCCATGGTCCTCCGCGGATTCCGAGACCCGCACGCCCATCGTCTTGTCCAGAACCAGCCAAACGACGTAGGAGGCGGCGAACACGAAGACGCCTATCGCCACGATCCCCACGATCTGCGCAAACAGGTTGCCGCCCGCCGCGATGCAGACCGCGAGCGTCCCCCATACGCCCGCGAACAAGTGGGCGGGAATCGCGCCAACGACGTCGTCTATTTTCCAGTTCTCCAACATCTTCAAGCCGAACGCGCACGCCAGGCCGCCGATGGCGCCGATGATGACCGCCCAGTGGTATTCGACGATGTTCGGGCCCGCCGTGATGGCGACGAGGCCGCCGATGGCGCCGTTCAGCACCGCGAGCAAGTCCACGCGCCCGAAGATGGACTTCGCGGTGAACAGGACGGCGAGGCACCCCGCCCCCGCCGCGAGGTTGGTGCTCACGAACACGTTGCTCATCGTCACCGCATCGACCGAGCCCTTGACCACGAGCATCGATCCGCCGTTGAACCCGAACCAGCCGAACCAGAGGATGAAGACCCCCAGGGTGACCAGCGGCACGTTCGAGGGCGGCGTGGACTTGACGCTCCCGTCTTCGCGGAACTTGCCGCGCCGCGCACCCACGACGATGACGCCCGCGAGCGCCGCCCATCCCCCGGTCGAGTGTACGATGGTGGAGCCGGCGAAATCGCTGAAGCCAAGCCCCGTGAGCCAGCCCCCGCCCCACGTCCACGCGCCAACGACCGGGTAGATGATGCCGGTGAGGACAGCGATGAAGACGAAGAACGACCACAGCTTCACGCGCTCGGCGAGGGCGCCCGAGACGATGGAGGCGGTGGTCGCCACGAACGTCATCTGGAAGAACCAGAAAGACATGCTGGCGTAGTCGGTCCCGAGCACGGCCTTCGTGGCCTTCTCGTTCCCGGCCAGGATGGCGAATTCATCCGCCGAGGGCCTGAACAGGAGTTTGACCGCGCCGATCCAGCCGCCAACGTCCACGAACATCAGGTTGTAGCCAATGATGTAGAACATGATACCCGCGATGGCGTAGAGACCGATGTTCTTGAGACAAATCACCGAGGCGTTCTTGGTGCGTACCGAACCCGATTCGAGCATCGTGAAGCCCGCGCACATCCACATGATGAGCACACCGCAGATCAGCAAAAAGAAAGTGTTGAATATGTATTTGTCATTTGCGACCCGGGTCTCGACGGGTACGGCCGCCTCCGCTCCGCCCGCGGTGAGCAATAGAACGACGAAGGCGAGAAACACCCCCCATACAGCGGGCCATGGAAGGGAAGATCGATGGTCGTCTTTCATGAGTTCGCTCCCGTTTGAATAGAATCCGCTTGAAATTCGCTTGTTTTTCGAAGGCATTTTCTATGACGCCGCGGCGGAAGGGCCGCAACAGAGGCGGGCAGAACATGATGCTTGAGATGGTGAGTGGTTCGAGGCGGAGTGTGGGTCTGCATACGCGCCTCCGAGTCGGGCCCTCAATATGTGCCGCAATAGTATTGAAAACATATTAGAGCATAGGAGGGGAGCGATTCAAGAAATTTTTTCACGAGGATACTCACGGGTTCGGCGCGAACCGCCTTCATCACGTTGATTGGAGCACTCCGACTACAGGCCAGAAAAAACGCCCGCCGGATTGCGGGCGCTTTAGACACGAAGGCGAAACACA
>VXPH01000104.1:0-28788 GCA_009839615.1 Nitrospinota bacterium | reverse complement strand
CCCCAACCCCCCTCCAACCCTTCTATGCCCCCACTCCCACACCCCCCAAAAAACACCGCCCCCCGGCTGGGGGCCGCTTTCGACTCGATGGCGAAACTCAGGCGGGCGGGGGCACGTCTTCGCCGTAAATCTTCTCGGACTGCTCCTGCGTCACCGGGTTGCCCTCGGGATCGTGCAAGGGATAGGCCTTGAGCGTGCGCATGAATACCTGAAGGCCGTAGTGAAGCGCCACCATCGCGCCGATCTCCATGATTTGGGCCTCGCTGAAGTGCTTCTTGCCCTCGTCGTAGAATTCCTTGTCGAGCCTCGCGGCGTCGCGATACATCCAGTAGGAATACCGGAGCGCCCACTTCTCGGCGTCGGTGAACTGCGCGTCGTTCTCGAAATCCCCGCAGGCGGCCTCGATGCGCTCCTCCGTCAGACCCTCTTTTTTCGCCTGCTCGGAGCGCAGGTTCGCGAAGTAGGTGTCCTGCGCGGTCCTGGCGAGCTGGATGCGGATCATCTCCTTGAGTTTGTGCTCCACCCCGCCCATGGCGTGGGAGCGGTGCATGGCGTCGTGCAGGGCGGCGGCGTAGCCCGGCGCATGGGCCATGATGCGCGAGAAAAGCTCATCGGGCGCCTGGGTCTCGGCGGTGCGCTCCATGACGCGCTTCCAGTTCTTCTCTTCAATTCGGTCGGTTTCGAGCGGCTCGATAATCGGCATGTCGTCCTCCTAACTTCCGCCTGCCCGTTGCGCTTCGCCCTCTTCAATCGCGCGGTCGAGCGGGCCGCTCAGGTGCGAGACGGGGCAATCACCGTAGATGCGCCGCGATTCCTCCTGGCTCACGAGCCTGCCGTCGGGGGTGAACATGGGGTAGAAATCGAGCGTCCGGAAGAACGTGTGGTAGCCCACGTTGAAGCCGATGAAAGAGCCGAGCTCCACGATCTCCTCATCTGAGTAGTGCTCGCGCAGCCTCGCGTAGAAGGCCTCGTCAATCTTCTCGGGCTCCGAATCCATGAGCTCGCTGTATTCCAGGGCCAGCTTTTCGGCTTCGGTGAAAAGATCGCTCTCGCGCCAGTTGTCGATGCCCTCGTCTATCATCTCTTCCGTCAAGCCCGCCTGCTTCGCCGAAGCAGAACGCACGTTGCCTCAGTAGTTGCAAAAGGCGCGGCGCGACAGCTGAACGCGGATGATCTCCTTGAGCTTGTGGTCGATGACGCCGGTGTTGAACACCGTGCCCCAGGCGAGGTACATCGATTTCGCCAAGTCCTCGTTGTGGCCCTGCATGGCGTGAAAGGCGGGGTCGGGCGCACGGTGTTTGAGCGCCTTGTTGAGGAAAGGAGCGAGTTTCGTCTTCTTCAGATCCTCGATGTCGAGCATGGTGATGTTGGACATATGAAATCTCCCTGAAAATGATGTGCGGGATAAATGATCGGCTATCGCCTCAGGATCCGCTCTCCGCCTGAACGCGGCGCAATGCGGCGTCGAGGACGGAGGCGGCGCGCTCGGCTTCTTCTTCCGTCAAGACCAGCGGCGGGCTGATGGTGACGGTGTTCGAAGGACCCGCCGCGATGCCGGCGTTCTTTCCGAAAATCACGCCTTGCTCCTTCGCGTAGGCCAGCACCTTCGCCGTGGCCGCCGTGGACAGCGGCGCGCCGTCTTCCTCTATCAACTCCACGCCCCAGATGAGGCCCACGCCCCGCACGTCGCCCACGCAGGGGATGTCGGAGAGTTTTCCCAGAAGTCCGCCGAGATATGCGCCTACTTTCGCGCCCCGCGCGGGCAACTCCTCATCCATCATGATCTCGAGATTCTTGAGCGACGCCGCGCAGGCGACGGGGTGTCCGCCATAGGTGTTTATCTGCAGAAAGCCCGAATCTCCCTCGGCGTTCAAGGCTTCGAATATCTCGTTCGTGGTCGCCGTCGCCCCGATGGGCAGATAGGCGCTGCTCAGTCCCTTGGCCATCGTCATGATGTCTGGCGCGATCTCGTACAGATCGGAAGCGAAGAGTTGCCCCGTTCGCCCGAAGCCGGTGATGACCTCATCGGCGATGAACAAGACCCCGTGCTTGCGGCACACCTCTCGCATGCGCTTCAGGTAATCCGCGGGCGGCGGTATCACCCCGCCGCCGCCGATGACGGGCTCCGCGATGAACGCCGCCACCGTTTCGGGGTCTTCGTAGCGGATGACCTCATCCAACTCGTCCGCGCACCGGGCGGCGAGCTCTTCCTCGGTGTCCGCATTGCTTCGGTAAAAATACGGGGCGCTCACGTGAATCACGCCCGGGAGCAGCGGCTCGAACATCGCGCGCCGGAGCGTCTGGCCGGTGAGGCTCGCTCCGCCGATGGTCGCCCCGTGATAGCCCTGGTGGCGGGCGATGATCTTATACCGCCTCCCGCCGTTCAGGCGTCCATAGGCGCGGGCCAGCTTGATGGCCGTGTCCACCGCTTCTGAGCCCGAGTTCACGAACCAGACGCGCTCGACTCCGTCCGGCAACAAGGACGCCAACCGATCGGCGAGTTTCGCCGCTGGGGGATTCACCTGCGTCAGCGGATAATAAGCCAACTCGAGCATCTGCTCGTACGCCGCCCGGGCCACCTCGTCGCGCCCGTAGCCGATGTTCACGCACCAAAGCCCCGCCATGGCGTCGATGTATTCCTTGCCGGAGGCGTCCTGGATGGTCGAACCCCTGGCCTTGACCACGACGTCGAGGGGATTCTCCTCCATCCCGGAATGGTTCATGAGCGGATGCCAGACGTGCTCCTTGTCCATCGTCCGCAGGGATTCGGCTTCGGCTATGGCTGGGTTCATGGGTGTCCCCTCTCGGGTTTCAGCGGTTCGGAATTCCATGGATCGACGCCGGAAATCTTAATGCGCAAACGGGCACGAATCAACCGCCGGGAGAACTAGCCCGGCGTATACTCGGGGTTTTCGTTCCTGATCCGAAAGGCCTGGCGCCCGATACCCTCGATTTCGCCCTCAATCAGGTCGCCCTCCTGCAGGTATTCCCCCCACGAGGCGGCGTTGCCGGCCGGCGAGCCGGTGCCGATGATGTCGCCCGTCCGCAGCGTGGCGACGCCCGAGAGATACGATACCTGCTCTGCGATGCGCCAGACCATGTCGCCCGTGGTGGCGTCCTGTCTCAGTTCGCCGTTCACCCACAGCTTGAGTCTCAAGTCGTGGGGGTCGAGCCCCTCTTCGGGGAGCAGGATGTAGGGGCCGATAGGGGCGAAGCCGTCCGGCGCCTTCATGGCGTACCAGTCGATGAACTTTCCCATGTTGAGCGTCGTGCGATCGCTCATGTCGTTGAACAGGGTGTAGCCGCCCACGTGATCCATGGCTCTGTCCACGGGAATGTTCTTGCCGCCCTGGCCGATGAGCACGCCGAGTTCCAGTTCATAATCGAGCTTTTCCATCGAGGGATAGACGGACACGTCGTCGTACGGGCCGCTCACGCAGGTCGCGGGCTTCAGGAAACAGTAGAGCGGGAGTTCCTCCTTGAAATCATCCACCTCGGTGCGCGCCATCTCGGCGGCGTGGGCCACGTAGTTCCGCGCCATGCAGAACAGCGTGTCCGGCACGACGGGGGGAAGAATCTCGATTTCTTCCGGTTCATAGACCACCTGCATCCCGTCGAAGCGAATCGGGTCTTTTTTGCTTTCATGCGCTTCGAGCGCTTCGAGAGCCTCCTCGGCGAGAGGACGGTTCAGCTCCAGGTCTTCGATGAACTCCTCGCAATCATGGGGGACCTCGGCCTCGACGCGGTCCATGACCTCCGCCGCCGACTCCTCATCCAGCGACAGGGCGTAGGCCAGCTTGAGATCGGCGATTCTCTCCCCGAACAAGACGCCGATGCGCGCCTCGCCCGCCAGACTGAACGTACAGATTCGCATGAGAATGCGCCTCCCGCTTCAGGTTCGCGACATCGGGCATCCTACCACAGGGGCATGGGCTGCGCCGCAACGCTCGTGAAGCGGCACCCCGAGAAAATAGACGACACCCGAAATTCCAAGGCGCGCCCTGAAGCGTTCTTATTCCGTTCTTCGGTGTCGGTTCAAAAAATCGAGAATCAACCGCCGCGCCCTCTCGTTGCGCGAGAGGTTGTGCGCCCGGCCCTCGAAGAGGTGAAACTCCATGTTCATGCCCTGCGCTTTGGCTTTGCGCAGACATTGTTCGGCGGGCCTGTTGCGTCGCCAAGGGTCGTCCTCTGAGTACATCGCGAGGATGGGTGTTTCGCGTGGCGAACGAACGCCGCGCCAGCATACGGAACCACTGATGATATGGGCTTTGAACCCATCCCCCTCATAAGCGGCGGCCGCGGTGCCGCCCTGGCTGTGTCCCATCAGGAAGAGGTTTTTCCGGTCCACCCAACGAATGCGGCGGACTCGATACACCGCGTGATGTATTTCCTCCTGCCGCATCCGGTTCACGCGCCGATGCGGCGCCCCCTTTATGCCCTGGTGTTGGGAAGGAATGCAGGTCTCGGGCCGGTAGCGGCGGGCGAAGCTGTCGGGCGCGATGACGACGTACCCCGCCTGCGCGAGCAGGCGCATATAGCGCAAATTCCCGCGGCCGAGCCCCGCGCAGCCGTGCGAAAAAATGACAGTGGGGTGTTTTTCCCTGAGACCCACGAGCTTGTCCTGAACGAATCTCTCACTCATCCTGCCTTCGATGAGCGCGCCCTCCACATCGATCATGACGTAGGCGGCGTTGAAGGTGCGCCTCGCCTCATCGGCCAGATCGAGCGTTTTGAGGTCGACCCCGCCGACGCAACCCGCTAAAAGGGAAAAAACCGGCATCAGTAGAAAGATAGAATGCCGCATGGCTGAAAAACCGAAGGCTCCGCTCTTCATAAACTCCCTAGACCACACCCTCGTCTTCCAGTTCTTTCAACTCCGCGTCCGATACGCCGAGCAAGCTACCAAGAATTTCCGCGTTATGCTGGCCCACGAGCGGGGCAGGAGCGACGTAGCCGCCTTCCATTTCGCTGAACTTGAAGGGGAAGCCCGGGGCTTTCGCGTTCTCGAGCGTTCCGAGGGTGGGGTGTTCGATATCGACTATCATCCCGCGCTCTTGCATGTGGGGCCAGGCGAGGATGTCCTCGATAGTGTTCACCGGCCCGCAGATGACGTCGTGCGCCCGCAGAGAGGAGACCGCTTCTTTCGCCTCGCGGCGCTTCGTCCACTCGGTGATGATGGCATCCACCTCCGCGACCTTGCTCACGCGCCGGCTCATGTCCTCGAAACGTTCATCGCCGATCAGATCGGCGCGCTCGATGCCGCGCAATATGTTGTGCCAGTGCGCGTTGGTGCCCGAGGCGATGATGACCCAGCCGTCTTTCGTCTCATAGGCGTTGAACGGCGCGAGCCGCATGATGCGGTTGCCGATGCGCGGTGGGAGGCCCAGGCGCCCATACCAGTCCATCGGCTCATCGAAAATCAGCGAGAAGATGCAGTCGATCATCGAAATGTCGATTTGCTGGCCCTTGCCTGTGCGCTCGCGGTGAAAGAGCGCCGTCATGATGGCGCCGAAGGCGAACGTGCCGCCCACGCTGTCGCCTAAGGCGGAGCCCGCCTTGGTGGGCGGGCCGTCGGGAAATCCCGTGAGGTTCATAAGGCCCGAGGCCGCCTGGGAGACGGCGTCGTAGCCCTTGAGGCCGGCGTCCGGCCCCGTCTGGCCGTAGCCCGTGATGGAGCAGTAGACCAGGGAGGGTTTCCGCGCGTGAAGCGTCTCGTAGTCGATTTTGAGCCTTTTCGTGACGCCGACGGAGAAATTCTCCACCAGGATGTCGGAGCAATCGACGAGTCCGTAGAACATATCGAGACCCCGGGGGTCTTTGATGTTCAGGGTGATCGCCTTTTTCGCGCGCGTGCGCTTGAGATAGGCTATCCCTAAGTCCTCATCCGTCTGGGGATGGTAGGAGACGCCCTTTTCGCCGATGTAGGGAGGCGAGTCGGCCACCGGATCGCCCGTGGCCGGGTTGTCGATCCGGATGACCTCGGCCCCAAGCCCCGCCAGAAAAAGCGTGGCCTGCGGACCCGAGAGAAACTGCGTGAGATCCAGGACGCGGATGCCTTCGAGTGGCTTCGTCATGAAAAGCCGAACTAGCCTTCGAGCAGGATCTTCACCGCCTGGCGAGCCGCATCGCCCGCGCGCGCGGAGATTTCCTCATCCGAGAGCGTGCTCAGGGGGTGTTGGATAACCACGGGATTGAGGTCGTTCATTCCCAGGGCCGCCCTTTGCACGTGGGCTTCGTGCAGGAAGACCTCCGTCACGACCACAGCGGTGGGCACGCCTTTTTCTTCCAGGGAGACCGCATCGTGCATACAGCACGAAGTGCAGGAGCCTCAGTCGCCGATCGCCGTCAGGACGACGTCGTTCTCCTCCGCGATCTGGGCGATCAGCTCGGACGCCGCGTTTTTGGAAAAGCTCTCTTTCTTGTAGTAGCGCACCTCGGCGAAGGGGCCTTCCGCCTCCATCAGCGCCGTGGTTTTTTCGAGCAGCCTGCGCCCGTTCCACTTCGTGTTGTCCAGGACCCCGAGCTTCAGGCCCTTCAGATCCCGGACGCGCTTTGCGGTGGGCTGGGCCTCGGCCTCGACCACTCCCCGGGGGTCGTAGACAACCTGGCCGGTGATTACGTCACTCATGGTTTCCTCCTGTTTTCTCTCAAATACTAAAGCAGACAGGTGCCGTCCACGCAGACGGGGCCGCCTTCGAGCGCTCTTCCGTCCACTGCCCGCAGCACCGGGTTCGTCATGTGGCCCCAGCCGGGAATGAAGGCCGAAAAACGGCCCGCCTCCCCGCCCGCCACGAACAGGTGGATGTTCTCAGGCGCCGGCACGATGGGGATTCTCTCGTCCGGTTCGCGCCTGTACCACCTGGGGATGTTGCGGTTGTAGACCTTCCCGTAGCGGTGGTTGAACGAGATATCGGCGAACGTGTTCCTGGTGTGCATCCACAGATAGCTCTTCACGTCGTTCCGCGTCCAGTTCTTCGCACTGATGGTCGCCCCGTGCTCGGGGCTGATGACGACGGCGCACGATCCGCTGCTCACCGAATTGTTGTGCGCGATCGTGCTCATCGCCGAGCAGATGCTGTCGAGGATGCCCTCGGGGTCGTCCGCGATATGGTTCGTCACGCTGTGGGGAGCCTCGGCCGCAATGGCGAAGACGGTGGAATCCTCGGGCGCGTAGCCCTGTTCCACGTGATAGGGCGCCCAGGGACTCGCCTCTTCGTTCTCCGCGATGCAGTAGGTGTATTTCGTGGGACAGCCCAGCGTGCTCTTGTCCAAGTCGCCCGGCCACGCGCCGCCCACGTTCAAGAGCATCATCCGCACCGCGCGGCCTATCGTCGCGTTCGCGCGGTTGCCCGAACCGAAGGCGTTGCAGCCTGAGTTCATGCCGATCTCGCCGCGAACCGGCCCGTTCACCACGATGAGCGGACTCGCCATGTGGGTGGTGGCCTGCACCCCGTTCAGGTTGAAGTGGGGGTCGCAAAGCGCCAACATCGCCGCGCGGACGACGGGCGCGTACTCCGCCTTGCAACCCGCCATCACCATGTTGATCGCCAGAACCTCTCTCGTGAGGTTACCCCATCGCGGGGGCACGCGGCACTCGATGAGGTCCTTATCGCCCCCTAAGGCCTCGACGGCGGCGTCTATCTTCTCGGGCGTGGGCGGGGCGACGGGAAGCCCGTCCGAGAAGCCCTGTTCGTAGTAGTACTCCACCAGATCGACTTCCTGGTCGACTATCTGCGTCGTCTGCGGCATGCCGTATCACTCCTGCTCGTTGTTCCCAAAAACCCATCATAAACCGAATCCTGCCAAAGAAAAAGACGGGAGGGGAAGAACTATGGAATCAAAACGTCATTGAAATCATCTATTTCTAGATATCCGGAAAGAGCGTCTCTCCGTCCTTGAGCGCACCTTCGGCCTGCTCGGGGGTGAGGCCCTGCACGCTCGATAGATCGACACCCCGGAGGTCGGCAAGCTCGAGATCCGCGTCGTCGATGAGCGCGTCCGCCAGGTTCGCGCCCCCGAGTTTCGTCCGCTGGAGCGATGCGCCGCGCAGGTCGGCTCCGCTCAAGTCTGCGCCCGTCAAATCCGCGAACTTGAGACCTGCCGACATCATGTTCGCCCCGGCCATCCGCGCATTGGTGAGGTTCGCTCCCTCGAGGCTGGACTGGAACAGATCGGCCCCTTCGAGATTGGCGTCGGTGAGGTCTGCCCCATCCAGGTTCGCCCATTGCGCGTTGGCGCCTGTGAGACGCGCTTCGCGCAAATCCGCTTTCGTGAGATTCACCATGAACAGGCTGGTAGTTTCGAGATGCGCGCTCGCCATATCCGCGCGCTCCCCACGCGCGCCGGAACTTTGGAGCCACTTACCGTGGGCTTCGATTTTTTCGGCGAAAAGAGCCTCCTGCTCCGCCTGGCCCGGGGCCATGGGCAGGCCGAAGCCGCCGCCCGGCGCGGGCGGTCCGCCCGCAGGCGGAGAGTCGTTCTTTTGCGTGAACCAGCCGAAAATCTTCCTGAGGATGGCGCACCTCGCTTTCCGAATATCCAGGCCGTTCGGTTCGATGAACAAAGAGGATGAAACCGGTTTTTTCTTGCCTCAAGCCCCGGCCTTTTGTCAAACAGGCGGCGGCTTCAAACGCTTTCCGGGGGCCGGGGGTTCGCCCGCCCGTCAAGACGGTGCGGTTTTGTCGCTCATTCCCTCGGCAGGGAAACCAGAAACTCATGGCAGATGCGCGCGAACACATCCGGCCGCTCGATGAGCGCCACGTGGCCCGTTCCCTCCATCATGATGAGTTTGGAACCCGCGATGCGCTCGTGGATCTCCCTCGCATGGTGGGGGTCGACGATGAGGTCGCGGTCCGAACACGTGACGAGCGTAGGAACCTGTATCCGGTGAAGACGCTCGAGCGTGTCTCCCTCCAGGCAGGCGCGCAGTTGCCCCTCCCAGCCCAGGTCGACGCCGGATTGCTCGGTGAGCCACTGCCTTTTCTGCTCCATTACATCGGCGTTCGCATCGTAGAACGCGTGGGAATAAAGGCCCAGGAGGCTCAGTTCCACGAGCGCCTCGCGTTCGCCGCGCGCGGCGAAGCGCATGCGGGCGCGCTGAAAAGAACCCAGGCGCGGGCAGTTTCTCGCCCAGGTATGGTGCAGCCCCAGGCTGATGACGCGCCCCGGGTGGCGAAGCGTGAGTTCGGTGGAAATGTGTCCCCCCATCGAAAAGCCCATCACATGGGCGCGCTCCACACCCGCGGCATCCAGAACGCCCGCGGCGTCATCCGCCATGTCCGCGAGCGTATACCCCGGCGCGGGAGCCGTGCTCCTGCCCACCCCCCGGTTGTCGAAGACGATGCAGCGGTAATCCGCGCTCAGCAGGGGAAGCTGCGCCGACCAGAAGGTGTGGTCATGGCCCGTTCCGCTCACCAGCAGAAGGGGAGACCCCTCTCCCTGGGTCTCATAGAAAATCTCTACGCCTGAGGGCAGCGTTACGAACGGCATGGGAACATCCTCAAATAAGTGAGCGGCGCACCCTCACATCCTGGGCTCATCCTCGGGTCCCCAGAAGAAGGGATCGAGCAGCAAGCCCTCGCGCGGTATCTGCGCGACAGGCGCGAGCCCTTGTTTGATTTTCAGGCGATGAATGGTCCGCAAGTGCACGAGCGCCTCCCAGTACATTTGACGGAGCATTCCCTCCAGAGTGTAGGTGAATTTCGTCTCATCTTCCGTGTCTTGCGTGATGCCCTCGTCGTGAAACGTGGAGACGTGCATCCAGAAGCGATAGACCGGCAGGTCCGTATCCCCCATGAGCAACTCCGGCTTGAAAGTGCGGGTGACGGCCAGCGCTTTCAAATCTTCCGCGCTCTTTCCCTCGGCGGCGCGCTCGGCGAAATGAATCGCCTCGTCGAACTTGGGCAGCAAATCTTCGAGCCGCCAGTATTTCTCCTCATCCAGCCTGCGGTCGTACTGGTTGGGAGCCGCCTTGGTGAAATCGATCGGGTCCTCGGGCGGGCCGTCCGGCCAGAGGGTTTTGCCCCACATCTTCACCCACCAGAAAAAATAGGCGAGCGCCACGTGGCTTATCTGCCTCCTGATGCTCCAGCGCGACCACTCCTCGGATGGATCCTCCCAGTCGAGCTGGGCGTCGCTCAGCCCTTCCACTTCCTGGTGATACATCGCGCGCAACGCCTGAAAATCGGGGACACCCTCGCTCACGCCCGTTTCCTCCCGAATGAAACTTCCCTCATCTTGAAATCGTCGAATCCCCCGCCGCTCCCCATACTCGCCGAACCGGGCGAGAGGGGCAACGCCCGGGCGCTAGAGAATCCTCAAATCCTCCCCTGTCATCTCCGGCGGAGGAGAGATACCCATCAAACCCAGCAGGGTGGGCGCCACGTCGCAGAGCGCGCCGCCCGGTCTTAAGGGACCGTCGAAACCGGGCGCCACGACGATGCAGGGCGTCTCGTTCAGCGTGTGCGCCGTGTGCGGGCAGTCGTTCCCCGCATCCCACATCGTCTCGCAGTTTCCGTGGTCCGCCGTCACCACCGCCGCTCCACCCGCGGCGTCCAGCGCTTCGAGAACGCGCCCGAGACAGGCGTCCACGAAACCGGCGGCCTGAACGGCGGCGCTCTCGACACCCGTGTGCCCCACCATGTCCGGGTTGGCATAGTTCAAGACGATGGCGTCATCCTCGCGTCGTTCGATGGAGTCCAGCACCACCTCGGTCACTTCGCTCGCGCTCATCTCGGGTTTCAGATCATAGGTGGCCACCTTGGGTGAAGGAACCATGTGCCGCCTCTCGCCGGGGGGCGGCTCCTCTTCGCCGCCGTTAAAGAAATACGTGACGTGCGGATATTTCTCCGTCTCGGCGACTCTGAGACACGTCCGCCCCGCGCCGGCCAGCGCGTGGCAGAACAGGCCCTCCATCCTCAGAGGCGGAAAGGCGACGGGAAGGGCGAAGCGCTCGTCATATTCCGTCATGCAGGCGTAATGAACCGAGGGTCCGCCCGAGACGTCGAAGCCATCGAAGCGCTCGTCCGTGAAGGCGCGGGTGATCTGCCGCACCCTGTCCGCGCGGAAGTTCATGCAGACCACGGCATCGCCATCTCGAATCAACCCCACCGGACGTCCGTCTTCACCCAGCACCACCGGTTCGATGAACTCATCCGTCACACCCCGCGCATAGGAGGCTTCTATCGCCTCTGCGGCGCTCGAAGCGTGAACGCCTTCCCCCGTCGTCATGGCCCGGAAGGCGCGCTCGGTTCTCTCCCATCGCCTGTCCCGGTCCATCGCGTAGTAGCGTCCGATGACGGTGGCGAGTTCGGCCCCCGCCTCGCGCCTCAGGCTCTCCTCGTAGCGGCGAACGAATCCGAGACCCGAACGGGGGGGCGTATCCCTTCCGTCGGTGAAGGCGTGCGCGAAGATGCGCTCGATTCCGACTTTTCTCCCCAGCCGCGCCAGCGCCACCCCATGGCCCTGGAGGCTGTGCACGCCGCCGTCCGAAACCAGGCCAAGTATGTGCAGCGACCCGCCTTGTTCTTTCGCTTTTCGAATACAATCGACGAACGGGGGGAGAGCGAAGAAATCGCCGCTTTCGATGGAGCGGTCGATGCGGACGATGTCCTGATCCACCACCCGGCCCGCGCCCAGGTTCAAATGCCCCACCTCGGAATTGCCCATTTGCCCTTCGGGAAGCCCCACGGCGCACCCTGAAGTGAGGAGGCGTGTGTGGGGACGATGAGTGAGCAGGGCGTCCATGGTCGGGGTATCGGCCAGCGCGACGGCGTTATGGGCGCGCTCATCGGATAACCCCCATCCGTCCAGAACGATGAGCATGACGGGGCGCGGGAAGTTCAAGGGGTTCACAACGACCTTTCCGGAAAAGCGGGTATGCTTTTTCTGTTATCTGGAGTCGAAAACGCGGACGAATTGCAGCTTCTTCTTGTCCCACCGCCAGAATTCCTCGAAGGGGAACCGATCGACCAGGATTTCATTTTTCTCTTTCCCGCTTTCGAGGTTGAAGACCCGCTCCTCGTATTTCCTGACCCCCTTGAGGATGAGGGTGGCCGGATTGCCCGGCCCGTTGAAACGGAAACGAACCTTGGCGCTCAAGTCTTCGCTTCGCTGGACGGCCCGGGTTCCCGCATCGTTCAGGTATGCCTTCGGCCATCTCAATTCCTCTTGCAAATGCGCGAACCAAACCAGTTCGAAGCGGCGTTTTTGGGCCGGCTTGATGACCCGCACGGCGTCTGAGTAGCGGTCGTTCGACTCCTCGCGGACGTTGACTATCAACTCGTGCGATCCGTCCCCCGTCAGATCGGCGATCTGGTAGGTGATCTCGCGTCCCCGGCTCAAGTCGCTGTAGGAGGCGAGCGGCTTGCGGGCGTTCATGTCGTCATCCATCAGGCAGAAGGTAATGTAGTGGTCCTTGGCGTGATCCGACTGGATGACCATCAGGGTTTCGAGGCGCTTGTCCGCGTCCATGTTGAGCGGGATGAAATCCACCATAAAGGCGTAATTCTTCAGATGATCGGAGGAGAGGTACCAGGGCCATTCGTTTTCAGGGAGCGGGCAGTTCGACAGGGCGTTGAGCTGCACGTTGGCGTCCGAGGAGAAAAATTTACGGACCAGCAGCCAATCCTGGGGCTTCTCCAGCCGCTTGAGATGGGAGACGAGGCGGGAAACGCGTCTTTGCTCTATCGCCGCCGGGGTCTCCGGCGCGGCCGCAGATGAGCCCATGCTCCAAGCCGAAGCAAGGAGCCACACCATCAAGGCCATCCCCATGAGGCCTCTCATCGCATGCTCCTTAACGAGCAGCACCCTATGAAGCAATGCCGATTCACCATTCTACAATAAAAATACTATAACGCCTAGGGCCGGAGCAGCACTTTTATTATGCCCTTTTCGCAGGCGTTTTCAAGCGCCTCGGGCGCATTTCGCAAGGCGAAGCGGTCATGAATCATCGCGGACGTGTGGATCACGCCCGCCTCGAGCGCTTGAATCGCGGGCGCGAAAGGACCGCAGCGCGAACCCAGGACCGTAATTTCATCCACCACGACGGAGGATAGGTTCAGGCGAGCTTCGGAAGCCACCGTGCTCTTGAGCACCAGCACGCCTCGGGGCTTCGTTTTGGAAACCGCGAGGATAAACCCATTCGCTGAACCGGTAGCCTCGACCACGACGGGCCATTTCTCCCCCTCGGAGCAGACGGCCTGCGCCGGATCGCTCCAGGTGGGAACCCCCAAAGGAGCGAGCAACGCCATTTTTTCCGGGTGGCGGCCCAGCAGGCTCACACTCGCTCCTTTGGCGTGGAGCACCTGGGTTTGTAAGAGGCCCAGCCTCCCGTCACCGATCACCAGGACCTCTCGCTCCACGATATCGGGGAACTGCTCGATCACCTCGAAACAGGCGGCCAGAGGCTCGCAGAAAACAGCCGCCTCATCTTCCACGGCGTCAGGAACGGGGTGTAAGTTCCGGCTCGGCAGGCAGGTGTATTCCGCAAAGGCTCCGGGGCGATCGAAAATGCCCAATACGCTTCTCTCGGGGCAATGCCGCTCCATACCGCGCGCGCACCAGAGGCAATCACCGCACCCGCAGTTAATCTCGCCCACCACCCTGCGTCCCAGGAGCGGGTGCGCCTCCGGCCCCGCCACCTCGCCCACGAACTCATGGCCCAGCACGCCCCGGAAATTCATGTACCCGCGAATCAGTTCGAGGTCCGTGGCGCAAATGCCTGCAACCCTCACCCGGATGAGGGCTTCATCCGCGAGGGGCTCGGGGCGCGCTATCTCCTTGAGTGAGGGGCCGTTTTCCTCCAGCACACAGGCAAGCAATGGCTGATCTCTTTTTCCGGGTTCAGGGCGGCTCGGGGCGGTTTGGATTTTCGCGGCATCACGCAAGAGGGTGCTCAGAACCTCATTTGCGCGATCTCAGGGCCTCCTTCACACGGCCGACTCCCAGATGTTCGGCGATCACGTCCTCTCGCGCAAGGAGCTCTTCGCTCGTTCCCTCGAAGGCGACGAAACCACGGCTCAGCACATAGAAGTAATCACCCACCTCCAGCGCCAATGAAAGGTTCTGCTCCACCAGCAAAATGGAGAGACCGTGCGTGCGGGTCTTCATGATTCCGTCTCTGATGGAGCGGACGAGGCTGGGCGCGAGTCCCTCGGTCGGCTCATCGAGCAGAACCAGCCGTGGCCGCGCCACCAGCGCGCGCGCGATCACGAGCATCTGCTGTTCGCCCCCGCTCAAACTACCCGCCAGTTGCCTGGCGCGCTCTTCCAGCACGGGGAAAAACGCCAGCGCCTCGCTGACGCCGTTCGCGTCTGAGCGCGGGCTGGCCTGCGCAGCGACGCGGATGTTCTCCTCCACACTCAAGGAACCAAACGGCCGCCTGTCCTCGGGCACGTAGGCGACCCCCATGCGGGCGACCTGGTGGGCCGCCATGGCTTCGATGCGCTGCTCCTCGAAGAGGATTTCTCCGGATGTGGCGGGCACGAGACCCATGATGGTTTTTAGCGTCGTGCTCTTGCCCGCGCCGTTGCGCCCGATGAGGCAGACGATCTTGCCTGTGCCCACCTCGAGGTCCACGCCGTGAAGAACGTGGGCGGTTCCGTAGTGAACGTGAAGCGAGGAGACTTTGAGCATCAGTCCTCCCCCACTTCGACGGCGCCCAGGTAGGCGTCCTGCACCTGGGGGTCCTGGCTGATCTGCCCGGGCGGTCCCTGGGCGATCACCCGGCCCTGCGTCATCACGGTGATCTGATCTGAAATCGAGAGAACCACCTCCGTGTCGTGCTCGACGAGGAGGACGCTCGTGCGCTCCGCAATTTGCCGCACCAGGCGGGCGATGCGCTCGGTCTCCGTCCGGGACATGCCCGCCGTCGGCTCATCGAGCAGCAAGACCTCGGGGTTGAGCGCAAGCCCGATGGCCACTTCGAGCACGCGCTTGTCCCCGTGTCCCAACTCCTCGGGCCTTAAATGGGCCTTTTCGATCAACCCGACCACCTCCAGCGATTCCTCCGCGTCCTCTCTGGCCTCCCGGCAGGCGCTCGCCTTGCGGAAGAAGTCGAAATTCAGTCCTTCCCGGGAGCGCGCCGCGAGCTCGACGTTTTCCCGCGCGCTCAACTCGCCGAAGACCTGGGTGATCTGGAACGTGCGGACGATCCCCGACTTCACCAGCTTGTGGGACGGCAGATGCGTAACGTCGTTTCCGTTCAAAAGTACCCTGCCGGCATCGGGACGGAGGAATCCGGTGATGCAGTTGAAAAGCGTCGTCTTGCCCGCGCCGTTCGGGCCGATGAGCGCGTGGACCTGACCGGCCTCGATGTCCAGGGACACGTCGTTTACGGCGTGCAGGGCGCCGAAGGACTTGTGGAGACCCTCTACGACGAACGCGCCGGCCACAGCCGTCTCCAGATTCTCTCGGCGATGCCCGCGATTCCCGAGGGCATGAACAAAACGGCGAGCACGAAGGCGAGCCCGAAGGAAAACTGCCATGCCCGGTACATCGTCGTCACCTGATCGCGGATGAATATGAAACCTATCGCCCCGACGATCGGACCGAACAGCGTTCCGATGCCGCCTAAAATCGTGATGGCCAGTATGTTGCCCGACTCGATCCAGTAGAGCGTCATCGGGTTCGCGCCCGCCTTCAGGAAGACGAAGAGCGATCCCGCCACGCCCCCCGTCATCCAGGAGAGGATGAGAATCACCAGCTTGTGCCGCCTCACGTCGATGCCGATGGCCGCCGCCCTGTCCTCGTTCGCGCGAATCGCAAGGAGGGTTTTCCCGAAGGGAGACTCCACCACTCTTCTCAAGAGAAGATAGCAGATGATGAGGGTGGCGGCGGTCAGGAGATAGAACTCCTCACCGGGCTCCACCTCCCGGCCGAAGAGCGTGGGCAGCGGAACGCCGATCAAGCCGTCCAGCCCGCCGGTGAACGAGCGCCACACGACGGATATCTGGAACAAGACCTGGCAGATGCAAAGGGTGAGTATGGCGAAGGCGATGCCCGAGAGGCGCGTTACGACCAGGCCCGTGAGAAACGCCACCGCCGCGGCGGTAAGTATGGCCACGATAGTCGCGAGGAAAAAATCCGCGGATATGTTCATGGCGAAAATCCCCGCGGCATAGGTCGCGAAGCCGAAGCTCGCCGCGTGGCCGAACGATACGAGGCCCGTGTAGCCCACCAGCAAATCGAGGCTCATCGCCCAGATGCCGAAGATCAGAGCCTCGGTGAGCAGGGTGATGAAAAACGGGCTGGCGCCCAGAAACGGAACCGCCAGCACCAGGAGCGCGGAGCCGGCGAGCAACACCTGCGTCGCCACTTCCCGCGAACGGGTCCTCGAGGCGTCTTCCACCCGGTTTTCCACATCAGGCGATGCGGCCACGACCGAAAACTCCTCTGGGCCGCAGAACCATGATCGCGGCCACGACCAGGAACAAGACCGCGATGGCCCACTCCGCGATGTAGCCCCCGCCGATGGATTTCGCGAGCGCCACGATGAACGCCCCCACGGCCGTCCCCGGCAGATGCCCGAGACCGCCCAGGATCACCGCCAGGAACGAGTCGATGATGATGCCCATTCCCATTTCCGGCTCGACGGAGAAAATGGGAGCGCCCAGCGCGCCCGCGAACGCCGCGAACCCCGCCGCGCCCCCGAATATGCTCGTGAGCAGCCAGCGCGTGTTGATGCCGAGCGCCTCGGCCATCTCGTTGTCATCGGTGATGGCGCGAATCTTGAGACCCACCGGCGTGAACTGGATGAAGACGAAGACCAGCCCCGTCACCAGCAACGAGAGCGTCGACGCAAAGAGCCTGTAGACGGGGAACTGATTGCCGAGAATGTCCACCGTGCCCTGGAAGATGACGGGCGGCTTGATGAGAGTCGTCTCGGTGCCCCAGAGATACTCGATTGCGCCCGTGATCATGAAGGAAAGGCCGAACGTCACGAGCAGCGTGTAGATTTCATCCCGATTCCGGATGGGGGCGATCGTCAGCCATTCCATCGCGATGGCCAGAGGCACCACCACCAGCGGGGCGAACAACATCGCACTCCAGCCCAGCGAGGGCAGGAAGATGATGAAGAAATACCCCCCCAGGGCGTACAGTACGCCGTGGGCGAAGTTGACGACCCGGCCCAGGCCGAACACCAGGCTCAGGCCGAGACTCGTCAACGCCAGGAACGATCCGTAGATGATCCCGTTCAGCGAATTGACGAACAAGAAATTCCAATCCATCCCAATGGCTATTTCTTCAAATTACAGCCGAGCTTCTTCGCCGGCTCGAGCGTCCTGGACGCGGGAAGCGCATTGACCGACTGCGCATACATGGCGCCGTATTTCGGCTTCTTGAGCTTCTCGATCCTCCCGAGAATCAGCGCAACCTCCGCCATGCGTCCATCTTTCTGGAAACGCATTCTTCCCGCGGGCGCCTCCACATCGAGTTTCTCGAGCGCCGCGACGATGGCCTTCCCGTCCGTCGAGCCCGCCTTCTCGATGGCGTTGAACAGAAGCTGGGCCGCCGTGCCCGCCTGGATGGCCTGCATCCCGGCTACGCGGCCGTGCATCTTGTAGTAGAGTTCGTTGAACTTTTTGGTCGTGGGTATCGTGTCCTCGAGACGCCACGCGCTCCACGCGCCCGCCGAGACGATGTGGGTCGACAATTCCCCCAGCTTGGCGATCAGCCAGTCCGGCAGTCCGATGGGCGCCACGAGAGTCGCCTGTTTGGTCAGGCCGAACTCGTTGGCCTGCTGGATGAACTGCACGAGCGGCGTGCCCAGGGTGACGGGAATGACCACCGCGGTCGCGCCCGACGCGCGGACCTTGGCGATGAACGGCGCCCAGTCCGTGGTGTCGAGCGGCGCGTACGCCTCGCCGACGTAATTCACGCCCTTGACGATCTTGACCGAGCGCGCCACCCGGCGGCTCCAGGGGTAGTCGTGGCCCATGGTGAACCACTTCGCGGCCTTGAACTTCGGGGTGTCGTTGATGAGCGAGTCCATCGCCACGACGGCCATCTGGGGCGTCGGGTTCGTCTGGAACACCCAGTAATTGCACTTCTCTCCCGTGATGACCGCCGAGCCGCTGTTCGAGGTGATGATCGGCACGCGCAGGCGGTTCGCCACGGGCAGCAGCGCCAGGGCTTCCAGCGTGCTGGTTCCCAGAATCGCCGTGACCTGGTTCTTCTGGACGAGCTTGGTCGCCTTGGTGACCGCCACCTGCGCGTTCACCAGGCTGTCTTCGAGGATCAACTCAATGGAGCGGCCCATGACGGGGCCGTGCATTTTCACGGCCGTCTGGATGCCCGTAGTGATCTCATCCCCGATGGGCTTGAGCTTTCCGCTCAGAAACGAGAGCACCCCGATCTTGATGGGGTTTTTCTTCGCGGCGAAGGCGGGGGAGCTGAAAGCGGCGACAAGGGCGAAAGACGCCACGATAAACATCACCGCCAGACGGGAAACGCTGAACCATCGATTCCGGGTATAAGTCGATCTCGCTGCCATTACATGATCCTCCCTGGCTTCCGATTCCGTGGACTCAGAGTGCGGACGCAGGGACTTGCCCGTTTCCGCACGTACAAGAGAAGAAAGGTTGAACCCTTCCCCCGGATTGATTCCGGTGCGGTTCACGCAAGCAACATGGCGAGATATATACCCGCAATATACAGGAAGCCCCCCATCGGCACAACAAGCGAATATGCGGCCCGTCCTCGCCCACACGCACCCCGGCCTCCGTCCGAAATGCGCAGTGCGAGTTTGCCGCCGGCACGAGAAACTATCAGGCAGCAGTGGTATGAATCGAGGCTTGTTTTGGCGTAATCTTCATGCGCCGACGAACCGCGCCCGCAGAAAACGGGCATGGCGCCTGACTGTTTCAGGCTGCTGCGTTATTTATTCGGAGAGATTCGATTTGCTTCCAAGGTTCATCATATACGCGCTTTTAGCGTTGTTCCTCATCGGCGTAGCGGACTACGTATATGGACGCGCGGTCAGGAACAAGATTTTGCCGGGCACGATTACGGCTTCGCAGTCGAGCATCGTCGTTCCCATTACGTGGGTCTGGGCGCAACTCGACGGAAGCTACGCCTGGACGCCCCCCGCCTTCTGGGGCATCGGCGCCGCTTTTTTTACATTCATCGGCTTTTGGAGCTTCATGAGAAGCGTGGAGCTCGGAGAGGCGAGCGCCAGCACACCCATCTACCGGATGAGTTTCGTCGTCACCGCCATGCTCGCGGTCTGGTTTCTGGGTGAATCCATCACACTCCCCAAAATCCTGGGACTGGTCCTGACCGGCTGCGCCATTTTCCTGTTCTCGGACTTTCAACGGGGGAGCTTCTCTGCCGACAAGCTCGCCTCCGTCCTTTGGGCCGTCACGGCGATGGTGGCCGTCGGCCTCGTAAACTTCATCTACAAGCTCGGCGTCTCGGGCGGCGTGTCGCCGATCATGTTTTTGCACAGCCAGGCGGTTTTCTTCATCACCACCGCGTACATCTACTCGTTCGCCGTGCAGGGGGGGCCGAAATTCTCCAAAAAAGGCTGGGCGCACGGACTCGCGACCGCCATCTGCTTCATATTCGGGAACACCGCGCTGCTGGCCGCGTTCAGAGAGGGTGAGGCCACCATCGTCTCGCCGATCGTGCAGTTGAGCTTCATCGTGACTACCATCCTGGCTACCTGGCGGCTGTCCGAGAAGATGACGGTGAGAAAATCCCTGGGGCTGGCCGCCGCGGTGGGAACCATCATCGCCTTCACGCAGTAACGCGAATAGCCGACGACTCCCTCATCCGGCCGGGGGATGCGAGGGGGTTCAGGGAGAAGCTGTGGAGGATACCGCTTCGGCGCTTCGCATCAGGCGCTGCGCACGAAGCGCCGCCTGACGCAGCGCGTCCACCTTCGCGCTTTTGGCGTCCTTCAAGACGGTCAACGCCAGCTCGAGGACGACGTCTTTTTTCTTCTCGTCCGTCTTTTCTTGCTTGTAGAGCGAACTCTTCATCTCTCTCCTGCGCTCTCTGATTTCCTTTTTGGTGAGCGGCTGAGACCCCGCCTCGACGTCGGGCTGGATGCCTTTCTCGTGAATCAATCGGCCGAGCGGGGTGTAGTATTTCGCCGTCGTCAGCCGGACCGCCGCCTCGCCCCTCGTGGGGATGATGGCCTGAACGGAGCCCTTGCCGAAACTCTTCCGGCCGATGATCAGGGCGCGATCCAGATCCTGCAAGGCGCCGGCCACGATCTCCGAAGCGCTCGCGCTGCCCTTGTTGATCAGTACGACCAGCGGCTTGTCCGCCCATACGCCGGTGCCGCGAGAGCGGAAATACACCGTTTCGCTGCGCCTCCGCCCCCGGGTGAAGACGACCATGCTTCCATCGGGCAGGAATCGTTCGGAGACCTGGACGGACTGGCGGAGAAAGCCACCCGGGTTGTCGCGCAGGTCAAGCACGATCCCCCGCACCTTCTTGCGAATCAACTCGCCCAGCGCTACGTCGAGTTCCCGCGTCGTGCGGCCGTGAAAGGCCGTGAGGCGCAGATAGCCGATTCCGTCCTCTTTGACCTCCGTCTTCACGCTGCGGATGCTGATGATGGCCCGGCGCAGCGTCACCGTGCGGGGCTCGGGCCAACTTACGCGCGAAATCAGCAAATCCACCGTCTTTCCCGCGGGCCCTCTCATACGGCGCACCACATCGGACAGCGGCATATCCGTCGTGGACGCGCCGTCGATCGCCAGAATCAAGTCCTCGGACTTGAGGCCTGCCCGATGCGCGGGCGTATCCTCGATGGGCGATATGACGGTGAGTTTCTTCTCCCGCAACGTGATGATGACGCCCACCCCGCCGTAGCGGCCCGTATGCTCCACCCGCATCTGCCTGTAAGCCTCGGGCGAGACGAACGAACTGAAAGGGTCCAATGAACGCAGCATGGAGGTGAGCGCGGCGTACATGACTTTCAATCCGCCCTTTTTTTTCTTCTCCGTATCCCCGGCGTTTTCCATCGCGAACCGATAGGCGCGCTCGAACCCGCCCAGCCCGCCACCGGTGTCTCCCCGAAGACGAACGAGCAACTCCTTATCCCCCGCCTTTAGGAGAACCTCATCTCCCGCTTTCTCCTCGAAATCGAAGCGTCCCTCGCCCGCGCTTTTCTTGAGGCCTTCCAGGCCCGCGACGTACATTTTCCTGAAGTCGGGGGTGCGCGCGTAGCTGTCGTCCACTTTCTGCATGACTTCATGCAGGAGGGCGATGGCCTCTTCCTGATCGCTGGAGAGCGAAAAGACGAGGCTCGCCGAGAGAACCGCCGCTGAAAGTATGAGACAAATCGTGAGATGCTTCGCGCGCCGGACGCCCGGTGCACGCGAGCGGAGAAGACGGGAAAAACGAATGCGCCTTATCGACATGGGCCGTTCCAATCGTTAGGGTGGATCGGGTGGCGCCGCAGCGAGAACATCATAGCACAGCCGGGCTGGAATGCGCCGCCCCGGCGCTTTTTTAGAGAAAGTCCGGTTCCAGAGAAGGACTCAGCGATGATCTCCATCGTCGTGCCCGTGCTGAACGAAGCGCCCAGGCTGTCCGCCATGTTCGATATGCTCGACGCCCAGCCGGGGGAAAAACAAATCATCCTTGCCGACGGGGGAAGCGCGGACGATACGCGGCCCGCGGCAGGCGAGCGCGCCTTGATCGTCGAGTCAGAGCCGGGCCGCGCGCGCCAGATGAACGCCGGCGCCGCTCACGCCCAGGGCGAGACAATCCTGTTTCTGCACTGCGACACGAAGCTGCCCGCAGGGGCTTTGCGGGACATCGAGGACGTTATGCGCGCGGACGGCGTGGCGGGCGGGGGTTTTCTCCACAGCTTCGATCGCGAGGATCGCTTCAGCCGCTTCATCAGCTTCAGCGCCAACACGCGTGCGAAAATCGCGAAGCTCTTCTTCGGCGATCAGTGCATCTTCATCCGGCGCGAAGTCTTCCAGCGCATGGGCGGCTACGCCGACATGCCCCTGTTCGAGGACTGGAACCTGAGCCGCAGAATGCGCGCGTTTGGGCGGGTGGCCGTCATCGAGACGCCCGTCGTCACCAGCGGGCGGCGCATCGACGTCTGGGGCAAACCCAAATGCCTCATCATCTGGTGGGGCCTGAGCATCCTCTTCGCGCTGGGGGTTTCGGCCGAGCGGCTTGCCCGCTACTACGCCCACGTACGCGATGCGTGATGAAGAATTTTCACCCCCGTCCTCCTTGCATCCTACCGCCCGGTGAATGATATATTGCGCCTGAATTCATCACCCATTGGCAGGTAGCGATAGTTCAACCCCATCCGCGCTGAACATGGCGCGGGTGACGGTGGGAGGCGAGGAATGCGATTCGCGGTCGATACGGGCGGAACCTTCACCGACCTGGTTCTCGAGGACAACCGGGGCCGACTTCACATGTTCAAGGCTCCCACGACGCCCCAGGACCCGGTGGAGGGCATTCTCGCGGCCATCGAGTCGGCAGCCGTTGCGCTCTCGACGAGCACCGGGGATCTCCTCGCCCAGGGTGAGCTCTTCATCCACGGCACCACCCACGCCACGAACGCCATCGTGACGGGAAACACCGCGAAGACCGCCTTCCTCACCACGAAGGGACACCCCGACATTCTCGTGCTGCGCGAGGGCGGGCGCATGGAGCCGTTCAACTTCCTGGTGCCGTTTCCCAAACCCTACATCCCGCGCGCGCTCACCTACGAGGTGCCCGAGCGCATGGGAGCTGACGGGGGCGTATACGAACCGCTCGATGAGGCGGGCGTCATCGGGATCATCGAGGAGTTGAAAGAAAAGGGGGTGGAAGCGGTGGCCGTCTCCCTGCTGTGGTCCACCGTGAACCCCGCGCACGAGATCGGCGTGGGCAAGCTGCTGAAAAAACACCTGAAGGGGATCCCTTTCACCCTCTCCCATGTTCTCAACCCGATCCTGCGCGAATACCGCCGGGCGTCTTCCACCTGCATCGACGCTTCTCTCAAGCCCCTGATGTCACGATACATCGGCGGTCTGCAGGAACGGCTCAAGGCGGCGGGCTTTGCCGGGCGGCTCTTGATGCTGACGTCGAAGGGCGGCGTGATGGACGCGGACGAACTCGCCGAAGCGCCCATCCACTCGGTGGGTTCGGGGCCGTCGATGGCGCCCATTGCGGGCCGGCATTTCTCGCGCGCGGACGCGAAGGCGGCCACGGCCATCGTGGCCGACACCGGCGGCACCACCTACGACGTGAGCCTCGTACGCCGGGGCGAGATACCCATGTCGCCCGAAACCTGGCTCGGCCAGCGCTACCGGGGCCACATCCTGGGATTCCCTTCCGTGGACGTGAAGAGCATCGGCGCGGGGGGAGGGAGCATCGCCTGGGTGGACGAGGGCGGACTCCTGCACGTGGGGCCGCAGAGCGCGGGCGCAGAACCGGGACCTGCCTGCTACGGCCGGGGCGGAACACGCCCCACCTTGACGGACGCCTCTTTGGTGCTCGGCCACATCGACCCCGACTACTTCCTCGGCGGGGCGATGACGCTCAACACCTCAGAAGCCGAAAAGGCCATAATGAAAGACGTCGCCGAGCCGCTGGGCCTTTCGCTCCAGGAGGCGGCCTCGGCCATCTTGCGCCTCGCGACGGAAAACATGGTGGGCGCGATCGAGGAGATCACCATCCACCAGGGCATCGACCCCAGGGGCGCGGTTCTTATCGGCGGCGGCGGCGCGGCGGGGCTGAACTCGGTCGCCATCGCCAAGCGGCTGGGCTGCCAGGGTCTCGTGATCCCCGAGGTGGGTGCTGCGCTCTCGGCCGCGGGCGCGATGATGAGCGACTTGCACGCCGATTACCGCTCGATGTTCTTCACCGTCACGGACCGGTTCGACTTCAAGGGGGCGAACGCGACTTTGAAAACTCTTGGAGACCGCTGCCGCGCCTTCATCAAAGGCCCCGGCAAGGGAGCGGTGGAAAGCGCGACGGAGTTCTATGTCGAGGCGCGCTACAAGCACCAGATATGGGAGATCGATCTGGGGCTGCCCATCAATCGCTTCCGCTCGAAAAAAGACGTGGAGCGCACGCGGGCGGCGTTCGACGAGGTGCACGAGGAGGTGTTCGCCTTCCGCGACCCCTCATCCGAGGTCGAGTTCGTCGGCTGGCGCGCCGTGGCGCGGTGCAAACTGAGAAAGGGCCGCTTCGGCAGACTGGTGCGCGAGGCGATCCACGAGACCACGCTGCCCAAGCGGCGAAAGGCCTACTTTGCGGGCAAGGGACTCGTGAACGCGCGCGTGGCGGCGTTCGATTCCATGAAGGCGGGCGAGGCGATGCGCGGGCCGGCCATCATCGAATCGCCGTTCACGACGGTGGTCATCGACCCCGGCGCCAGGGCCGAGCGCACGAGAAGCGGCAGTCTGTTCATCACGCTCTAGGAGCAGGATATGGCGAGAGCAAAAACGAGACGCGCGAAGCGAAAGACGGAACTGGACCCCATCACCCTGGCGGTGCTGCACAAGCGCTTCGACGCCGTGACGACCAAGATGGCGAACACGCTCCTGCGCACGGGCCGATCGGGCGTGCTGAACCTCGCGCGCGATTTCTCGACCTCCGTCGTGACGCGCGAGTGCGAACTGCTGACGGGCGCGGAATCGCTGCCCATCCACCACCTGAGCGGTGCGGACCTGATGGCCCGCTCGATGATGGATCTGCACCCGAACCTCAAGCGCGGCGACGCGTATCTGCACAACTCGCCCTACCACGGCTGCTCGCACCCGGCGGATCACACCATCCTCGTGCCCGTCATCGACAAGCGGGGCGAGCACCAGTTCACCGTTTGGGTGAAGGCCCACCAGGCGGATTGCGGCTGCAGCCAGCCCACCACCTACATGGGCCACGCGCGCGACGTGTACGAGGAGGGCGCGCTCATCTTCCCGCCCACCAAGGTGCAGGAGAACTACGAGGACAACGAGGACTTCATCAACTTCTGCCGGATGCGCATCCGCGTGCCCGAGCAGTGGTACGGCGACTACCTCGCCATGATCGGCGCGGCCAGAATCGGCGAGCGCGAGGTGCTCGCCATGGGGGACGAGTACGGCTGGGAGACGCTGCACGATTTCTCGAAGGAATGGTTCGACTACAGCGAGAAGCTCATGGTCTCCGCCATCCGGAAACTCCCCACGGGCGAGGCCACCACCCACAGCACGCACGACCCCGTGCCCGGCACGCCGGAAGAAGGCATCCCCATCACCGCGCACGTGCGGATCGACAACAAAAAAGCCACCATCGAGGTGGATTTGCGCGATAACCCCGACGCCATGCCCTGCGGACTGAACCTGAGCGAGGCCTGCGCGCGCACGGGCGCGATGATCGGCGTGTTCAACAGCATCGACGACATCGTACCCACGAACGCGGGCAGCTTCCGCCGGATCAACGTGCTGATAAGAGACGGCTCCGTCGCGGGAGGCGGCAAGCACCCCACTTCGATGTCCGTCGCCACCACCAACCTGGCCGACCGCGTGACGAACCCGGTGCAGCGCGCGTTCTCGAAGATCCAGGACGGCATCGGCCTGGCCGAGTGCGGGCCGATATTCCCGGCGTCGATGGGCGTCATCTCGGGCTTCGACCCCAGGAACGACAACGAACCCTTCGTGAACCACCTCTTTTTGATGGTCACCGGTGGCGCGGGCGCGGGCAAAACCGACGCCTGGCTCACCATCTTACACGCGGGCAACGCCGGCATGTGCTTCGTGGACAGCATCGAGCTGGACGAGCTCCACTTTCCCATCTACATCAAGACGCGCAGGCTCATGCCCGACACCGAGGGCGCGGGCCGGACGATAGGCGCGCCTTCGGGATATTGCGAATACGGCCCCGTGGGCGGGGGGGACCTGGAGGTCGTCTACGTCTCGGACGGCGCGATAAACGCCTCGAAGGGAACCTTGGGCGGCTTGAACGGGGCGGCTTGCAAGAACTTCCTCATGCGTGAGGACGGCTCCCTGGAAGACCTGCCCGCCTGCGCGGACATCATCCTCAAACCCGGCGAGAACGTGGCCTCCTACTGCACGGGCGGGGGCGGCTACGGCCCGCCGCACGAGCGGCCCGTCGATAAGGTGCGCGAGGACGTGGAGGAGAAGTGGATCACCAGGGAGCGCGCCTGGAAGGTCTACGGCGTCGCGGTCGACGACGCGGGCGAGGTGGATGCGGCCAGAACGAGGCGGAGAAGGAAGCAGTTGGGCGCGAAGTAAGGAATTGAGACGGCGCATGGTTTTGTAGGGGCGGTTCGCGAACCGCCCCTACTTTTTTGCGTATCCCTTTGCTTTCAGTCGTCATTCCGGCGAACCCACGCTCCCGCCTTCGTGCGCGTTCGCGTGATTGCGGATGGGGGCGGATCGGCTGTAAAGGAAAAGGCGATGACGACCTATGAAGCCTTGAATCTGCTGGTAACGGCGGGGAGCATGATCGCCATCCTCGCCATGATGTACCACGGCATCCGCGTCATGGCGCGGGGGGCGGAGGTCCGGGCGGCGGATTCGGAGCGCAAACACGATGAAGCCATGGCGAACCATCGAGAGTCGATGACGTCCTTGCGCGAACTCATCGAGCGAACCAGATAATCAATCGCGACTGATGAAGTCAGTTCCGACTGAGGAGGGAGGAGCTGTATTGCTTGTGGATCAGGAAAGTATCTGTTCGCAAACCTCCCCCCCTCGGGGCTGACACCGGAATAACGGGGAAATTCATCACGCGGCCCTGCCCCCGCACTCGCTCCCCTTCCACCTCACGCCCATATGAAACCCTTGCATGAATACCAATTTTTGGTATCATGTGCGCCAAGGAGGAATTCTCATGCCGCGCAATACGTCGGTTTCGCTCGGAGAGCACTTCATGGGCTTCATCGACGAGCGGGTCGCATCGGGCCGCTACAACTCGGCCAGCGACGTGGTTCGCGCTGGACTGCGCCTGCTCGAAGAACACGAAGCCAGGGTGGAAGCCCTGCGCGAGGCGCTCATCGAAGGCGAGGAGTCCGGCCGGGCGACGCCGTTTGATTTCGACGCGTTCATCGCCCGTAAGAAATCCACTTGAGCCGCATGGGGAGCTATGCGCTATCTCCGGCGGCCCAAGCCGATCTGGAAGACATCTGGGACTACACCGTCAGGCGCTGGGGAGAGGCGCAAGCCGAGGACTATACGCGCAACATTCAGGCGGCGTGCGAGGCGTTGAGCGAGGGCACGATGATCAGTCGATCGGCCGAGGAGATACGCGCGGGATACCGCAAGGTCACGGTGGGCTCGCACGTGATGTTTTTCCGCATGCAATCGGACGTGGTGGAAATTATCCGCATCCTGCACCAGAGCATGGACGTAGAGCGGCACCTGTAGCCCCTACGGTCTTCGCAGGAAGACGATACTAATCCCGCGTAATAATGGCGCGTGCGGTTGATGAACGTCCCCTGCAATATAGACGACAATCACTCCCCCCACTCCCCCTTCCCCATCACACAAAAGGGCGGTATCATGCCCGCAAAAATCGAGACGCAATCCTTATCAGGGACTTCTCGCTTCCGGGGCCGCCCGGAAGCGCCGCAGGGAGGAAATACTCATGAAGCTCGAGAACAAGGTCGCCATCGTCACGGGCGGCTCGCAGGGGATCGGCGAGGCCATCTGCCGCCGCTTCGCGGAAGAGGGCGCCAGGGTCGCGGTCGTGAACCGCACGGCGGAAACGGGAGAGGCTTTGGCGGCGGAGATTGGCGATGCGGCCCGGGCGTTTCCGTGCGACGTATCCAAAAAGTCGGCGGTGGACGCCATGGTGGCGGACGTGGTGAAGGCGTTCGGCACGGTGGACATTCTCGTCGGCAACCACGGCATCATGATCAACAAGGAACTCGAGGCCTATTCCGAGCAGGAGTGGGACGACATCATCGACATCAATCTCAAGGGCAACTTCCTGCTCTCCCAAGCCATCGTGCCCATCATGAAAGAGAAGAGCTACGGGAAGATCGTCTTCATGGCCTCCATCGCCGCGACGCACGCCTTCCCCAACGCCGTGCCCTACTGCGCGAGCAAGGGCGGGGTCTACATGATCACGCGGGCGCTGGCGGCGGAGATATCGAAGTGCGGCATCAACGTGAACTGCATCTCGCCGGGCAACACGGCCACGCCGCTGAACCAGCACCTTCAGGACGACCCCGAATTCGTGAAGCTCATGGCGAGCTACACGCCCACGGGCCGGGCCTACATCACCACGGCGGAGATGGCGGGCGCTGCGGTGTTCCTGGCCTCAGACGACGCGAGCGCGGTGCACGGCCTGGACCTCATCGTGGACGACGGCTGGTGCGCCATCTAGGCACAGGCTGAACGACCGATATGCCCGGCGCGCTCAAATCCATCACGACCCCCGCGCTCGAAATCGGCTATCTGGAGGCGGGCGATGAGGCGGCCCCGCCCGTCGTCCTCGTCCACGGCTTTCCCGACGACGCGAAAACGTGGGACAGGGTCGTCCCCATCCTGAACGATGCGGGCCTGAGGACGCTCTGCCCCTACGTGCGCGGCTACGGCCCGACGCGGTTCCTGGACCCCGCGACTCTCAGGAGCGCCCAGTACACCGCGCTGGCCGCGGACATCACGGCTTTCGCCGACGCGCTGGAACTCGAGCGCTTCGCACTGGTGGGGCACGACTGGGGCGCGCGGGCTTCTTACTGCGTCGCGGCCATGCGGCCCAGGCGTCTGAATGCGCTCATCGTGAGTCCTGCCGGCTACGGCACGGGACGCCCCGCACAGCGGATGTCGGTCGACCAGGTGCGCGCGTACTGGTACCAGTGGTTTTTCTGCA
>VXPH01000181.1 GCA_009839615.1 Nitrospinota bacterium | reverse complement strand
CCTACATACTAAGCGAATCCTTCTTGATTAACCGGCGTATGGTTTGATCGGCCTCGGTGGTTGCCGGCTTGGCGGGCTATGCGTCATTTAACAACTCCTTGGGCCGTCTCAAGGAAGTCTTCCTCCATTTCAAGGAGAAACGGAATGAAAAAGTTTGTTGGTTTCGCACTGGCCGCCGCGTTCGTAGTGGGTACGTTCGTGGTGGTCGCACCGGCCGAGTCGGCGACGCTGCGAATCGGCGCGCACCGCTCCATGTGGGGTTCTTTCGAGATCATCGCCGACCGCATGGACTATTGGAAGAAGGAAGGACTGAAGTACAAGGTAGGTCACTTCAAGCAGGGCAAACTGATGCGCAACGCCATCATTCAGAACAACCTGGATACCGGCACCACGGGCTTCTCGCCCTTCACCACGGCGATCTCCAAGGGCGCCAAGGTAACGGCCATCGGCGTCACGGCGAACATTTGCGCCGCCATCAACATCATCGTGCCCGCAAAATCGAAAGCCAAGAGCCTGAAGGACCTCAAGGGTTCGGTGTTCGCCAACAAGAAGGGCACGAGCACGGACTTCGCGTTCCAGTCCTACGTCGTTCCCGCCTATGGGCTCAAGAGTTCCGATTTCCCGCTCCTGAGCGTCCGCGCCACCGAGCGCATCGCCGCGCTGATCTCCGGTGCCGCCAAGGCGGCCATGGTCGGTGAGCCGCAGGGTGAAATCGCCCGCGAGGCCGGCTACGTCCGCTATCTCGAGAATCTCTGCAAGTACGACAACACGAGCATGATGCACGTGGGCAACCCGCAGACCATCAAAAAACACCCCGATCTCATCTACAAGTATTTCCGGGGCTGGCTGAAAGCGCACCAGTTGCTGAAGAACGACGTCAAAAAGTACGCTACGGTCTACACCAAGGCCCTGAACGAGGTGGGCGACAAGGCCAAGGTGAGCATCACGCTCAAAGCCATCAAAAAGCTCAAAACCGAGGTTTTCATCACCGATCGGGTGAAGAACTACCTGAACGACATGGGCGACAAGCAGATCAAGCTCGGCTGGATCAAGAGCCGCCCCGACTTCACCAAGAGTCCGTTCATCGATGATTCCATCCTCCGCAAGGCCGCGAAGGACATCGGCTTCAACTAGACGACCACGCAATACGCGAAACGAAAGCCCCCGGGAGATTCCATGCTCCCGGGGGTTTTTTGCGATACCTCCCTGCGTGTTGAATTTTTCCTGCATGTTGTATAATAAAGATAATATCGACATGATTAAGAAACTTGTTTGGGGCGGAATCTCTCTTTTCACACCTTGAAAGGAGGGCATCGAACCTATGGCGAAGGGGTTTCCGGCGTCGGGGATATCTCTGTCCCGAAAGCTTTGTGTTTTTTTTTGCGATACGCTGGTCTATCCATGGAAGTCTTCATTCACTCGAAGGAGGAGCAGGCATGAAAAGACTTGTTGGTTTCGCACTGGCCGCCGCGTTCGTGGCGAGCACGTTCGTCGTGGCCACGCCCGCCGAGTCGGCGAAGCTGCGCATCGGCGCGCACCGGGCCCTGATGGGGTCTTTCGAGGTCATCTCCCACCGCATGGGCTACTGGAAGAAAGAGGGCTTGAAGTACACGATGAGCCACTTCAAGCAGGGCAAACTGATGCGCAACGCCATCATCCAGAATAACCTGGACACCGGCACCACGGGCTTCTCGCCCTTCACCACGGCGATTTCCAAGGGGGCGAAGGTAACGGCCATCGGGGTGACGGCGAACATCTGCGGCATGGTCGCCATTATCGTGCCCGCGAAATCGAAGGCGAAGAGCCTGAAGGACCTCAAGGGTTCGGTGTTCGCCAACAAGAAGGGCACGAGCACGGACTTCGCGTTCCAGTTCTACGTCGTTCCCGCGCATGGCCTGAAGCGATCGGATTTCCCGCTTCTGAGTGTCCGCACGACCGAGCGCATCGCCGCGCTGGTGTCCGGCGCCGCCCAGGCGGCCATGGTCGGCGAGCCGCAGGGTGAAATCGCCCGCGAGCAGGGCCTGATTCGCTATCTGGAGGATCTGTGCAAATACGACAACACGAGAATGATGCACGTGGGCAATCCCCAGACCCTCAAGAAGCACCCCGATCTCTACTACAGGTATTTCAGGGGCTGGCTGAAGGCTCACCAGCTGCTCAAGAATGACCCCGAAACCTACGCCAAGGTCTACACCAAGGCGCTGCAGGAAGTCGGCGACAAGGCCAAGGTGAGCACCACTCTCAAGGTCGTGAAAAAGCTCAAGACGGAGGTTTTCCTGAGCGACGAGGTGAAGAAATACCTGAACGACATGGGCGACAAGCAGATCCAGCTCGGCTGGATCAAGAGCCGCCCCGACTTCACCAAGAGTCCGCACCTGGATGACTCCATCCTCCGCAGGGCCGCGAAGGATATCGGCTTCAACTAGGCATACGGACAAGACGCAACACAAAACCCCCGGGGGCGCAGGCTCCCGGGGGTTTCTTGTTTTGGGGCTGGGTGTTCACGCCCTAAATCCCGCGGATTGTTGTCTTTCCTACTCGCTCTCCTTCTCAATTTTTTGCGCCGTTCGTGCGCCGGTGGGCGCGATGGTTTTGTAGGGACAGGCCTCCGTGCCTGTCCTGCCCTCTGTGGTTGTCCTTCGTTAGGATAGGCACGGAGGCCTGTCCCTACGGTGAAAAATTCGATGATCGAGATTCCCTCCTCATCAAGAGGGTTTTCGATAGCCCTCCTCGGGGGGACTTTTTCAACAATCCCCACTGGGTGAGGCGTCGATTCGCATCCGTGGATGGAGCGAGGATAGACTATGTGGGAGTGGCGCGTGTGAATCGTCCCCAAGACGCAAAAAAAACCGGGGGCGACCCTCGCCGCCCCCGGCTGGTAGGTATTTATTTTTGCTTGGATTACACCTTCTTGTCCTGTGCGCCCATCGCCTCCATCATGCCCCAGCGGATGACGGTGCGGCTCTCGATGGGCTGGAAGAGCACCTTCTCCAGCACGAAACCGAACAGGCCGAGGATGCCCAGCGCCACCATCATGAACGCGATGTCGAGGTATTCCTGCGCGTCGAAGATGCCGGCCGAAAGCCCCCAGCGGATGCCCGCGAACGCCTCGGCGCCCACGCCCGCGCGCCAGGCGCGCGCCAGGCCGATGCGCATGCCGCTCAGAATCATCGGCAGCGAGCCGGGCAGGACGACGGTTCGGAAGATCGTCATCTTGTCCGCGTTCATCGACTGGGCCGCGCGTATCCACACCGGGTTCACGGTTTTCACCCCCGTCCAGACCGCCATGGCGATAGGCAGGAACGAGGCGAAGGCCGTGATGACGATGACCGTCTGATCCCCGATACCCGACCAGATGACGACGATGGGTGTCCACGCGATGGCCGGAATCGGCAGCAACACGGAGAGAAGCGGGACGAAAAACGATTCCCAGAAGGCGAAGCGGCCCATCAGAATGCCCACGATGGTGCCGACGATGGCGGCGATGAAGAACGAGAACGGAAGACGCCACGCGGTATTGAGCGTGTGCAGGAGAATCGGGCTCTCCAGGAGTTTCCAGAAATAACCCATGAGGTCGAGATTCGGGTTCTCGGCCAATGCCCGGAACAAGGGGTCCGTCACCAGTTCCCATGCCCTGAAGACGATGGCGTCCACGGTCGGGAAGAGTCTCCCCTGGTTGCCCTGGGCCTGCATGGCGGCGACCTGCCAGATGGAGAGGATGACGATGAACGGGTAGATAGGCCTGAGCTTCACCAACAGAGATGATCTCACCTCTTTTTTCTTCTCGTCCAGCGATGGAGGAACAGGCGTTGCCTCGGTTGTCTGCATGGATGATTCCTCTCTAAAAATCGCGAATCAAATCGTTCACGTGTCGTTGTAGTTTGATGAACTCGGGCGCGAGATCGTCCCTGGGTCTGGGGAGATCCACCCTCACGATCTCACGGATTCTCCCCGGATTCGGAACGAAAACCACGATCCGGTTCCCGAGATAAACGGCTTCGCTCAAATTGTGCGTGACGTAGAGAATCGTCTTTTTCGTCTTCTGCCATACGTCGACGGTCAATTCCTGCAACTCCTCGCGCGTCTGGGCGTCGAGCGCGCCGAAGGGCTCGTCCATCAAGAGGATTTGCGGGTCGAACGCCATGGCCCTGGCCACCGCCACCCGCTGGCGCATGCCGCCAGAGAGGTTGTGGGGAAAGAAATCCGCAAACTCCTCGAGGCGGACGAGGCGCAGGAACTCCGTGGCGATTTGCCTGCGCTCCTCCTCGGGTACGTTTCTGATTTCGAGGCCGGATTCCACGTTCTGCCTGGCCGTGCGCCACGGGAAGAGGGCGTATTCCTGAAAAACGACGCCCTTATCGTAATCCTGGGTGAGGGTTTTGCCGTCCATGGTGATTGTGCCCGCGGTGATCTCTACGAAGCCCGCCAGCATGTTGAGCAGCGTCGTCTTCCCGCAGCCCGAGAGTCCCACGAGGCAGATGAACTCGCCGTCCTCGATGTTGAGGTTCACGCCTTCCAAGGCGTGCACCCGTCTTTCGGGCGTGTCATAGATTTTTCTCAGGTTTTGAATCGATATTTTTGTGACCATAGATAAATATATTCCCAAAAATGATGAAAGACTTAGCCTTTCGGGTGAATTGGAATCGAACCAGAGCAC
>VXPH01000002.1:3522-4705 GCA_009839615.1 Nitrospinota bacterium | reverse complement strand
GCTTTTTCCCGCCGGGGAAGTACGCTCATGAGGCCGGGAATGACAAGGGAAATGACAATAATGATATTTTCGATAAAATTCGATAAATTCACGGGGGTTTTCGATAAATTCCTGAAAATCATCTCCCTTGTAACTGGTTTTAATACAAGGAATTACTATATAAATCTGAGCGTCGCGCACTCAGATTCAAGGCCCAAAAAAGTTTTCCCGCTCCCGCGCATTTGCCCGCAGCTGCCCGCATTTGCGGGCGGGGCGCTCCATCCGGCCTTGCGGCTTTCGGGGAAAGAGGCGATGATCAAGCCTTCTTCCGTGGCGAACCAACAGGTTATTCCTATGCAGAGGAGTGGAAAATCGATGAGCAGCGAGCTTGCAGCCAAAGAATGCGTGCCCTGCAAGGGCGGCGTGCCCCCGCTCGAGGGAGAGGCCCTCTCCGCCCTGCAGGAGCAGCTGGGCGGCGACTGGCGGGTGGTGGACGAGCACCATCTCGAAAAGGAATACCGCTTTTCCGATTTCCGGACGGCGCTTGATTTCACGAACCGCGTGGGTGAGATGGCCGAGGAGCAGGGGCATCATCCCGACATCTATCTGGCGTGGGGGAAGGTGAAGGTCACCGTGTGGACGCACAAGATAGACGGCTTGACGGAGAGCGATTTCGTCTTCGCGGCCAAATCGGATCAGGCGTTGTAAGGAGCGCATCCTCATCGTGGGAACGTGCCAAGAGGACGTGAAACCGCGCCCTCTTTTTCTTTTCGGGGCAGGAAAAATTTGCGAATCGCTTTTCTGAATTCCTGGACCCTCGACGTCGCGAAAGGCTCGGGCACGGCGGCGGCCATCACGGGCCTCGCGGGCGGGTTGGAAGCGAACGGGCATACGGTGGAGATCATCGGCCCGAACGAGCGCGCATCGAGCCTTCTGCTCCAGAGGCTGCTGTTCAATCTGGAATTGAAGGATCGCATATCGCCCGATAGTTTCGACCTCATCGTGGGTTTCGATATCGACGGCTTCGATCTGAACACAGAAGTCCCCTTCATCGTCTATCTGCACGGAATCTCGGCCGACGAGATGCGGTTCGAGCGCGGCGCGCCCCGCCACTACCAGCGCGCGCGCGGCCCAATGGGGCGCCCCCACCCGGGGCGGGGCGCCCGGGTCAAAGGCAACAGCGAAAAAAACCAGGCGCGTTTAA
>VXPH01000002.1:0-3512 GCA_009839615.1 Nitrospinota bacterium | reverse complement strand
TGCGGCTTTTGATACCTCCTCTGTCCCCTCCTTGGCTTCTTCGCTGGTCAGCTGGCGCCGCTCTTGCGGGTGTGGGCGCGGCGGCCGGCGCCAGTACCTGCGCGCGCTCTCCCATCTGGAGCGCGCCAACGCGGGGCGGGCCGACAGGGTCATCGTCACCAGCGAATACAGCCGGGGCGTGGCCTGTGAGGCGTATGGACTGCCGCCGGAGAAGGTCGGCGTCGTGGGCAACGGGATTCATCCGGCCGATTGGGAGCGCGTGCGCGGGATGAAGCGTCCGTCGCGCCGCACGATTCTCTCGGTGGCCCGGCAGTATCCCAGGAAGAACACCAGGCGCCTCGTCCAGGCCATGCCGGGGGTGCTCGAGGCCGTGCCCGATGCGAAGCTGCGCGTCGTGGGCGGGGGACCGTCTTTGAAGCGCCTGGAAAAACAGGTGGGCAAGCTGAGCTTAGAGAACGCCGTGACGCTCCTGGGCGAGGTGCCTGAAGACGAAACCGTGCGGCGTGAATACGGGACGGCGGACGTTTTCTGTCTGCCCTCGCTCCAGGAGGGCTTCGGCATCGCATATCTCGAAGCCATGGCGGCGGGCCTGCCCGTGGTGGCGCTCGACGCCGCGGCAACGCCCGAGATTGTAGGAGACGCGGGTGTCCTGCTGCCGCCGCCGGGGGATGAGGCCGCCCTGGCCGATGCGCTCGTCAATCTCCTGAAAAACCGGGACATGCGCGAAGAACTCGGCCGGCGCGGAATCGAGCGCGCATCCGCTTACGCTTGGCGCGCCGTGGCCGATCGCTTCATCCGCGAAGTCTCCCCCTGCATGGGCGGCGCTCCATGAGCCCCTCTTCTGCAAATGCGGGGTGAGGCTGCGTGGAGAAGCAGTCTCCTGACCAACGCGGGAGGAAATGACCAACTGAAGGGGTAGAGAGCGATATCATCCACCGGCGAGACAGGCATTTTGGGCGGAAAGGGAAAGATGGTTTGCCGACCTTCACGCAGGTGGTGGTTCCTCCCTCCTCGGTCGGAACCTGCTCCTCGGGACCGCCCCACGCATCTATGCGGCCCTCCTGGTTCCGTGAAATACGGGACGCATGTCTGCGTCGCCGGGCTAGTCGGCCGCGTCCTCACCTCGGGCATGCGCCAGCTCGCGCGCACTCGGATTGACCGACGGGCGGAAGGGGACCTCGCAAACCTGCGCGCGGTCGGGTCGCCCCGGCTCGCCGGCATACTCGTCCGGCAGCCAGACCAGCAGCTCGGTACCGACCGCCGACTTTTCGATTGGTACGTAGCCCAGCGCGATGTTGCACCCCAGCTCCGGGGCGTGCCACGGCGAGGTCAGGTAGCCGATCGGGTCGCCGCCGCCGACATCCGAGACCAGCCAGAAGTCGGGCGCGTAGTCGTCGATGGGCCTGCCGCCCAGCTTCATGCCCACCATCACCATCTTAAACGGCGGACGCCCCGCGGCGGTCTCGGCCCGCATCCGTTCGAGGGCCGCCCGGCCGATGTAGTCGCCCTTCTTCCGGCGCGGCACCTGGTAGGCCAGGTTGCACTGGAAAGGCGCCGTCTCGTGGTCGATGTCCTGCCCCCAGGAGAGGATGCCGGCCTGGATGCGGCGCTGGTGGCCGGGGGCGGTGACCATCAGCCGGTGCGGCTCGCCCGCCTCGAGCACTGCGCGCCACAGCTTCTCGGCGTGCAGGGTGGCGTCGCGCAGGTAGATCTCATACCCCTTCTCCCCCGAGAAGCCGGACTGGGACACGACCACCGGGCAGCCGGCGACCTCGGCTTCCAGGATGCCGTAGTAGGGGATGTCCCGGACGCCGTCGCCCACCAGATCGACCATCAGCGCGAGCGACTTCGGCCCCTGGATCTGCAGCGGGCAGACGTCGATCTCGTTGATCTCCACGTCCATCCGCCTTCCGACGTTGACGCCCTGCAGCCAGTACAGCAGGTCGGAATCGGCCAGCGAGAACCAGAATTCCTCCTCGGCCAGGCGCAGCAGGACCGGGTCGTTCAGAATCCCGCCCTTCTCGTTGCAAAGAATGACGTACTTCCCCTGCATCGGCCGGATGCGGGTCGCGTCGCGGGTGATGACGTAGTCGACGAACCGCTCCGCATCCGGTCCCCTGACCTGGATCTGCCGCTCGACCGCGACGTTCCAGACCGTCACGTGGTTCGTCAGCGCCTCGTGCTCGACGGCTGCGCCGCCCTCCTCCGGTCTTACGTAGCCGCGCGGATGGTAGATGCGGTTGTAGACCGTGGCCCGCCAGCAGCCCGCCTCGTGGGAGAGATGCCAGTAGGGCGACTTCCGCACCCGTGTGGAGATGAGCAGCTCCACGGGTGTGCGGCCGCTCTGACGCAGGTTGACGGGAACGATCCGGTCGGACTGGTCGACACTTTGCGGCTGGCCGCTCATGGCTCCTCCTGCTCTATCGCGCCTTAGGGTTTTCCGGCGCGGCTTAAGTTTGCTTTCGACTCACGATGATACAGCGGCTGCGCCTGCCGCGGAACAACTGATGCCGGAAGTCCACGGCGCCCCGGTATTGGCGACCCCTCGCGGTGCCGTTCAAAAAGCCTTTGCCGGGAGAGCGAACGCTCCCTCCCCGGGGCTGTTGAAAAAGTCCCTCCGGGGAGGGAATCCCGATCATCGAATTGTTCACCGTAGGGACAGGCCTCCGTGCCTGTCCTCACGAAGGACGACCACGGAGGGCAGGACAACCACGAGGAGAGGTTGTCCGGCTACAAAACCATCGCGCCCGCCCACGCCGCGTGAACCTCCATGCCGCCGCTGCCGGGGTGCGCCCGGCTCCCGCCTCCCTTGTAAACAGGGCTGATTATATGCCATAGATGCCATGTTTCAAGGCTATTCTTCCGGCCGGGGCGCGTTGTGGACGCCGGCCCGGCTCACGGGGGCAGGACCGGAAACCGTCGCGACGGGCTCCGGACCGGGCATGCCGCGAGTCGCGGCCGTCATGCGTACTTGGGAGGTTCCGTTCTGAAAGACGCCGTCACCAATCCAGCCGAGAGCGCTTCGCAGCCGCCCGAACGGGCGACGATCGCCGTGATCGGCGCCGGCATCGTCGGGAATTGCCTAGTGGGGCACCTGGCGGAGCTGGGGTGGGAGGACCTGGTGCTGATCGAGAAGGGGCCGCTGCCCGACCCCGGTGGTTCGACCGGCCACGCGTCGAACTTCATCTTCCCCACCGATCACAACCGCGAAATCACGATGCTGACATTGGAGAGTCAACGCCAGTACGCCGCGCTCGGCGTCAACACCACGTGCGGCGGGGTCGAAGTGGCGCGCACGGACGCCCGCATGGAAGAGCTGCGCCGGCGGATGACCTCGGCGCTGTGCTGGGGCATCGAGGCCGAGCTGCTTGATCCCGCCGGGGTGGTCGCCAAGGCGCCGTTCGTGAACGGCGACGTGATCCTGGGCGGCTTCTACACGCCGAGCGTCTCGGTGGTCGACCCGGTGCGGGCGGGCGCGATCATGCGCGAGGGGGCGCAAGCGAAGGGCGCGC
>VXPH01000219.1 GCA_009839615.1 Nitrospinota bacterium | reverse complement strand
TCCCAGAGGCGCACCATGTCGCCCGTTTCCGGGACTTCGACTTTCAGGACCTCCGCGCCGAAATCGGCCAGATGGCGCAGCCCCACCGGCCCGCTGATGGATACCCCCAGCGATACGATTCGAACGCCGTCGAGCGGAAGCGCCATTTTATGACTCCTCGAAAAAGTGCGTCCCTATAGCGAGACAATGGACTCATTGACGACCAAGTCCATGCCCTCGCAACTCAAGCGGTTTCTCGACGAATGGGTCCATGCGAAACCACGAAAGGAGAAATGACAATACACCATCGATTTTGAGGATGACAAGGCGAAAGCGCTGTTGCGATGGAAGAGGTTACGATTGCCGAGGGGGGAATAGCGTTCCTATACGAGTTCGTAATCACTCTCCCGCCTCGTCGAGGTAGGCCTGGAAATCCCCTGAAATCTGCGAGATGAAGGACGCGGCGTAATCGAGCGCGATGAATTCCATGTCTTCCGGGTCGTCCGCGACTTCGCCCCTGAGCTCGGTGAGGACGCCCAGATATTCCTCTGCCTTGGGGCCTGCGGCGGCGTCTTTTTTCCCGGAGGGCGCTTTGTCCGCCTCCACAAAGTCCGCGAACGGGCCCACCTCGTAGGAGATGAAACAAAACATGTGATAGAGCGCCTTCTCCTCGACGCCACCCTCGCCCTGCGCGTCTTTTCTCAGTTCGTTCAGCTTCGCCAAAACGGGTTCGTGCTTCAACGGCTTCTCCTCATTCGTTCTTCCTGCTTAACCAACCGGCGTTTTATATGCGTTTCAGATAAAACGAGCGGAGGCCTGGACAAAACAGCCTCTCATCCGTGGCAAGGCGCGGCCTCAAATACTTCACCGCGCACGCGCTTCCACGCCCGCCATGCGCTCGAGCGCCTTGACGATGGCGATGTGGTCGAGATCCCCCTCCCCGTTCGCCACCAGGGAGTTGAATATCTGCGCGACGAGCGATGCGCCCGGAAGCGCCACCTCGCGCTCGCGCGCCTGCTCCAGCGCATAGCGCAAATCCTTCACGTGGCTCGTTATCTTTCCGCCGGGGGAGAAATCGCCCGAGAGGATTTTCGGCGCCTTGACCTCCAGCCCCCCGCAGCGAGCCAGACCTGAGCCCATCACGTCCACGAGCGCCGCGGGGTCGAGACCGGCCTTGGCACCGAACACGAGCGCCTCGCCCACGCCCAGGAAAGTGACGGCCACGAGAATCTGGTTCGCGAGCTTGGCGATGCACCCTGAACCCGCCGCCTCGCCCACGTGCACCACCTTCGCGCCCAGTACGTCGAGCAGGGGCTTGCAGCGCGCGAAGACGTCCCTGGGGCCTCCGGCCATGATGGCGAGCGTGCCGCCGGCCGCCCCTTCGGGCGCGCCAGAGACCGGCGCGTCGAGCATACCGACCTCCTTCGCGGACAGGGCTTCCGCGACCTCGGCGGAGAAGGCCGGGTCGTTGCTCGTGCAATCCACGAGAACGCCCCCGGGCTTCATGGCATTCAACAGGCCGTTTTCCGCGTAGACCACGTCTTTCAGGTTGGGCGCGTCGGGCAGCATGGTGAAGACGACCTCAGAATGCGCGGCCACCTCGGCGGGCGAACCGCACGCCCTCGCGCCTTCCGCCGCGATCTCATCCACCGGCGGACGGCTGCGGCTCGAGACCGCCAGCGGATACCTCGCCGCCAGAAACCGCCGCGCCATCGGCTTTCCCATCAGGCCCAGACCCACGAAACCAACAGACGTCCTGGACATCCATATCCTCCCGGTTGTGTATGGCGCGCTGTCGCTCCCTACGTCGTCTCCGGCGGGACGAGCGGTTCGAGGAGGGCGATCAATCCCGGCAAGTCTTCCTGCACCGTCCGCCACACGATATCAAGGTTTACGTCGAAATACGCATGAATGAGCCGATTGCGCATGCCGATGATTTCATCCCAAGGAATGGCGGGTAGTTGTTCACGAACGGCTTCTGATATGCGGGTAGCGGCCTCTCCCAGAATGGCGATATCCATCATTAACGACAGGACCAACTGGCGATCCGCCTCCAAATCGTCTCGCGTTCGGCCACGCGCAAACGACACCGCCTCTTGCGCAGCGTCCAGCATGTGGCGCAGACGAATTTCATCCTCCCTGCGCATACTGGACTTCCGCCACGTCGAGAACATCCTGCCGAAAATAGCGGCTCAAATCCTCAGGTGTACGCAAGTCCACCTTCCGCCCGCCGAAGAGGTCCGACAATTCCCGCTCCATGCCGGCCACGCCCAGCAGCCCCGGCGTGCGGCCCGGCTCGAACTCGACGAGCACGTCGACGTCGCTCTCGGGTCCAAAGTCCTCACGCAACGCCGAGCCGAAGATGGCGAACCGCTTCACGCCATGCGCGCGGCAAAACGCAGCGAGCCGCTCTTTGGGGATGGAAACATTCCGGTTCATTCTCTCGCCCTCATCGCAATGCGCTCTCCTCCAACGATGATAAGGCAAACCGGCCAGACGAAACAAACGGAATCAAACCCGACCAAGGCGGGAGGGGCGCCGGAACCCGGTGCAGGGACCGTTCGCGAACGTGGGCCATTCACAAGAACGGCCCACTACGGATCAATTCCGGCGAGTAACAATCACACCGTAATTTGATGAATTTTCTGTACTTTGATGTTCCGGATGATTATCTTCAGCCGACCAGCAAAATCATGGAGACGCAAGCACATGAAAAAAACCTTTCTCTTAAAAATCGTGCTCATCATATCCCTTCTGATTCTCGCCGCGCCCGCTCTCGCCGGGGAGCGCGCGCAAAAGCGCGGCGCCCCCGCCCAGGCGCAGGACATGGTGGCCAGAGCCGTCGCCCTGTTCGAGGAGGAAGGCATGAAGGCAGCTTTCGACCGCTTTACAAATCGCCCGGGCGCGGAATTCAATCACCTGGACCTCTACATTTTCGTGCTCAAGGCGGAGGAGGGCGCGCGCATCGTCGCCCACGCCGGGACCCGCTCGCTCATCGGCGTCAACGCCGCCACGCTCATCGACCCGGGCGGCCTCAGCATCGGCCGCGCCATTCTCGATAAGGCAACGGCGAAGGGCGCATGGGTCGATTATGGATGGAAAGACCCCCTCACGGGCAAGGTCGCGCCCAAGTCCTCATGGGTCGTTCGCCACAAGGGGCACATCTTCGGCTGCGGCATCCACAAACCGTGAGTCGAACGATGAGTGCTGCCGAGCTTTCCCTTCCCCGGGAAAGCCCGGCCTAGAACTGCCGCACGAAGCGCAGTTCGGCGCGGGTGCGCTTGTAGTCGTAGAGTTGGGCGTTGGACTCGCGCTCTTCGCTCACCACGATGAGCTGGGGGCTGAAGCCGAAAGTCGTGAAAGCCCGGTTGAAGACCGAGGCGCTGTATATGCGGACCTCGTCTTCGCGCGATGAGTTGTCGGGGACGAAAGGAAACCACCCGCCCTGATAATCCGTCGTGCGGAGTTCCGCGTTGCCGCCTACGGTGAAACCGAAGGGAAGAGCGATCGATGCGCCCAGGCGTCCCCACCGGCTGCGGTTGCGCCAGGTGCGCGATTGTGGATTCTCGGCCGCGTAGCCGAGCCCGCCACGGATCTGGAGCGTCGGCGTGAGCACCCACGAGCCCGCCAGCGCGAGATCCAACTGCGAGCCCTCGAAATGCTTGTCGCGCTCGTAGTCGCGTTCGTGCAAGGAGGCGCGTCCGCTCAGGCGGATGCGGGGCGTGAGGCGGTGTTCGAGCTCGAAGCGCCCGCCGAACTCGTGGCTGTGGACTTGGCCGCCGCTTCGTCGCTGACGCGCACTGGCGAGCAGGCTCATCTCTGTTTTGGGGCTTATCCACCAGCGCGGCCCGGCGTGGAAGGAAACCGTCATCTGGTCGAAGTGACTCCCCTCGTATTCCCTGCGTGAGATGTCCGTCCCCAGCCGCAGGCGCAGGCGCTGCGCCAGGGGATACTGATACTCCCATCCGCCCCAGAATACGAAACCGAGGCCCGAGCTTGAGCCCTGGAAATTGTTGCGGCGGAAGGGCAGATCGTAGATGTAAATGACCTCCGAATCCGACACTGCGCCGATGTTCGTATCCGGCGCGATGGAAAAGCCGAAATGCGCGCTCCAGCGTCTGCGCGCGCGCATGATGCGCAGGAAACGGTTGATGTTGGCGACCATCGCCTTGGGGGGCTTCCCGGCGAGGACGCGATCGAAGTGCTGGCGCGAGAGATCGTCCTCTCTCTTGTAGAAGAACGCCCGCGCGAGTTCGAGCCGCACGCGTACGAGGCCGGGCTGCGCGATGAGGATGGTCCTTAGAACGGAGATGGCCGCATCGAGAAGCGTAGTCCTCTCCTTCGCCTTCGCCGGAGGCAGGCGCCTGGAAGCCTCGATGGCCGAAAGACCATAGAGGAAGAGCACGTCCGTCCTGTCGGCGCGGCCTTTCGACTCTTTGACGATGGGATCCAGAAGTTTAAGCGCCTCGAAGTAGCGGCGCTGCTTGACCAGCCCGCGCGCAGCCTGGACTTTCGGGTCGCTGGAGAGATGAGACTGCGAGGGCGCGGCAACGGCGTCTCCCGCCTTGAGGTGCGCGAGCGCAGCGAGCATGATGCAGATGATGAGCAGAACGGATTTTTTCATGATTTGCGGCGTGAGACGAGCGCGTCCGCTTCTCGTCCGCTACCTCCTTTGGCGACGAAGTTCGCGTTTGTGCCGCCCGGGCGAGGAGGATTCCCATCCGAACGGACGATGCCGAAGTCTGCTACATCGGCCCCCTAAAATCAACTC
>VXPH01000146.1 GCA_009839615.1 Nitrospinota bacterium | reverse complement strand
CCCAGGGGTTGCCGACGGTGTAGAAGAACGCGTCGATCTTCTTGTCCACCAGCGCGCGGTTCGCACCGCCTTGCTGCAGACCCTCGGCCTTGATGTCCTTGTTCATGTCAATGCCGTAGATTTTCAGAATGTCCGTCGCGTTTCCGCGCTGGCCGGAGCCGGGGTTGCCGATGTTGACCCGGCGTCCCTTGATGTCCGACACCTTCATGATGCCTGAATCCGCGCGCGCGACGAGCATGACGGTTTCCGGATGAACGCTGAAGACGCTGCGCAGGCCCTTGTAGGCTTTGCCCTTCCAGTCGGCTGCGCCGTTATACGCCTGCCAGTTCCTGTCGGACTGGGCGACGCCGAAGTTCAGCAGACCGCGCTTGATGGCGTTGATGTTGAACACCGAACCCAGTGCGGGACGGCCGATGCAGTTGTAGCCCTTGCCCTTCAGGTTCTTGTTCACCAGCTTGCAGACGTTGAGAGCCACCTGATAGTAGACGCCCGTGGTGGAACCGCCGCCGACTACGAGGAACTTCGCGGCGCTCGCCGGAACCGCCGCTCCAGCCAGTGAAATCGCCACGACGGAAGCGATGAGGTACTTCATTACTTTTTTCATCGGTCATTCTCCTTGAGTGGGAGTGAGGTGAAAAATTGACTTACAATGTATTGCTGATGAACATTTCCTCCGTCTTAACGACACCCGCACGTGCTCCTCGCGGATGGTTAACTATAGGCAGAACCTCAAAATATCGACTTTTGCTGTTTCTATGTTATGTGGATGATCGCTATGAAAGGATAATGAGGGACTGACCTGATGTCAACCGAAAACTAATCGCCAGGGAGCCGTACCCGCCTCTTTGGGGTATCCTCATCGCCTGAATCATTGCACAATTTATCTGATTTCTGATTCTGATTTCGAGGTGATTTCGTTCATGAACCAGACAACGTGGGACGTCATCGTCATCGGGGGCGGCATACTCGGTCTTTCCACCGCCATGGAGATCACCCGCCGCCACCCGCGCAAGCGCGTCCTCGTCCTCGAGAAAGAAGCCGAGGTCGGCCGCCACCAGTCGCTCCACAACAGCGGCGTGATCCATGCGGGGCTCTACTACCGCCCCGGCTCGCTCAAGGCGAAGACCTGCGTGGAGGGCGCGGCCGCCATGGTGCGCTTCGCGCGGGAACACGGCATCCCGCACGAGATCTGCGGCAAGGTGGTCGTCGCCACGGAGGCGGCGGAAATCCCCCGCCTGGAGGAACTGCGCCGCCGGGGCGCCGCGAACGGCATTCAGAACATCGCCGTTATGGGACCCGAAGAACTCAGGGAAGTCGAACCCCACGCCCGGGGCGTCAAGGCGCTCCGGGTGCCTTCCACGGGCATCATCGACTACGGCGGCGTCGTGCGCGCCTACGCCCGCATCGTGGCCGAGGGGGGGCAGAACATCCGCACGTCTGCGCAAGTCACCGGCATCACCGTCGCGGGAAGAGAGAGGCGCGTCGAGACGACGGCGGGGGATTTCGGAGGGAAACTCATCGTCAACTGCGCGGGGCTATACGCCGACAGGATCGCCAAACTCGCGGGCGGAGCGCCGCCTATGAAGATCGTGCCCTTCCGCGGCGAGTATTACGAACTCGCGCCCGAGCGCCGCTCGCTGGTCAGGAGTCTTATCTACCCGGTGCCCGACCCGGCGTTCCCCTTCCTGGGGGTTCACTTCACCCGCCGCGTGGACGGAAGCGTCGAGGCGGGGCCAAACGCCGTTTTGGCCTATATGCGAGAGGGCTATACGAAAACGCGGGTCGACCCCTACGATCTGCTCGAGACGCTCACCTACCCCGGCTTCCTGCGGCTGGCGCTCAAATACTGGAAGACGGGGCTGGGCGAGATGGTTCGCTCGGTCAGCAAATCCGCCTTCACGCGCGCGCTGCAAAAGCTCATGCCCGAAATTCGCGAATCGGACCTCGTTCCCGCCGGCGCGGGTGTCCGCGCGCAGGCGGTGGACCGCGAAGGCGGCCTGCTGGATGATTTTTCCATCATCCGGACCGAGGGCGCGGTGCACGTGTGCAACGCCCCCTCGCCGGGGGCGACGGCGTCGCTGATGATAGGCCGCGCCATCGCCGACATGGCGGAAGAGATGGGAGGCTGAACCCTGCCTTCCCCTATCGAATGGCGACCGTAGGGGCGTCCATGTACGGACACACAGGTCCGCCCCTACAAAACCATCGTACCCCCACTGCCTCATCGGGACTTTCTCAACAACCCCGTCAAGGGGGGGCATTCATCCGTGATCCCCCACAGGAAGCCCCCATCACTCCCCGGGGCGGTACGCGCTCTCGGGAGGGTCGGGTTCCCGCCAGGGTCCGATGAGCTTTCCACCCCGGCAGGCCGCTTCGTAGGGGCCATCCGGCGTCAGGACCACGAGGGGTCTTTTTCTTCGGCTCATCTTCTGGCGATAGCGCCTGCTTTGCGCGATGTAGAGTTCGCGCTCGCCGGGCAGCAGTTCGAAAAACCGGTTGAAAAAACGGAGGAATTCACCAATAAACTTCTTCGTCGCCACCCGGTGGCGATCCACGAGGTAGCATTTCCCCTCCAGCACCCGGTTGTAGACGAGGCCCAGAAAATTCGCCTCGCCATCGAAATAGGGCTCATAGGGAAACGTGCGGCACGAGACGGAGCGGTTCTCCCGCTCGCAGTGTGCGACGCCGCGGCATTCAATGAAAACGCTCTGCTCCGCATCGACTTCTTCGACCATCGCGAGTTCGGAGGGCGTGCGCGGCCTGAACTCGTGCCAGAGCCGCGTGCGCGATTCGAGAAACTTCCACTCCTCGCGGTAGGCGACGGGAACCACCCAGCCCGAATCGCAGCAAAAAGGAACCCCCTCGTTGAAGGGAGCGCATTTTTTTCCGCAGTCGAAACGCGCCGGCGGACTCGCAAAGCCCGCGTACAGCGCATCGAAATCCTCTGGCCGCAGTTTCGCCTCGCTCATCTTTTCGCGCTACGCCTCATCGCCGCCCGCCTCTTCGGTCGAATCCGCCGCGCGCGCCCGGGAAGCGGGGGCCGACATGGCCCGCGATATGGCCACGGCGGCCTGGTGAAAGAGGATGGCGCAATAGTCGACCTCGACATCGGACATCTCCCGGGGCGCATCGAAATAAAACGAGGCCACCCCCACCACCTTTCCCAGCGCGACCATGGGAAAGACCACGACGCCGCCCACCTTCTCGGCCTTGAGCGCCTCGGGCGCGCCGTACCATTCATCGGTGTGGGACACCTCGACGATCTCTTTTTCCCGAAGAGCGATCCTCTCCGGCAGGCCGGAGTCGGGGGAAACGATGGCGCGCCGGTAGGCCGGCCCAAGGCGGGAAGCGCACACCTCGAGAAACCGATCCGTCGTTTCGTCGTATAACGCGACGTGATACCTATCCGTCGAGAAGAATCGCGAAACCTCCTGCGCGACGGTGAGGATGACCTCGCGGAAGTGCGCGCCCGCCGCCACCGATTCACTCACCCTGCAGATGACCGCGAACTGGTCCGGAGGGAGCCGCCGCCCGGGCGCCTCCTCGTCCGCCCCGGCTTCTTTCGTTCGGGGCGCCGCGGTCTCACTCTCCTGGCCGGGCCTCAAGAAGGCAAACAGGGCGAGCGACGCGAGCCAGCCCGCCACCACCACACCGGCCGGAATCGTCAATCCCGAGTCCGTCTTTGAGCGCTCCGCCAGCCGGACAAGGCGCAATCGCCGCCCCCCGAGATGGAACAGGGACTGCGCCATCGAGCGTTTGTTCTCGTTCGCGGCGTTGAACGCGGCGGGATCGCAGCAGACCGGAACGCCGAGCGTCGAGGCGAGTTCCGTCTTGAAAGCCCCGGCGATACTCCCGGCCAAAAACTTCTCCCCCCGCCTGGCGAAGAAAACCTTCTGCTCGGGTTCCGCCAACAGAAAAACACTCTCGCCGGGGGCCGGCTCTCCCTTTCGCAAAGGCAACAAAGATTCCGCAGACGTGACGATACCCCAAAAACCCTTGGTTGACGCCGAGGGCGCCAGCACCAGCACCACCGGCGCGCCGTTCAGCGTGCTCGACTGAATGTCGAATTTCCTCCTCGGGGGCTCCGCCTCCCTTTCCCGCTTCGAGGAGGAGAGGAACGAACGCCTCGCTCCCGACCAGAGACCCTTCTCCTCCTCTCCGGGGGGCGGCATGTTCCCCACCCTGCGCGAATCCACGATCCCGCCTCGTTCATCGAGCAGCACCGAGGCGGCGAAGGACTCTCTCGATTCCCCGCCCAGGAGGAACGAAAGCGCCTTCCCCTCCCTGTTCGCGACGCCCGAAACCGCCGCCATGAGAAGTTCGGCCCCCTGAATCTTCCCGAGGAGGGAGTCGACGCGGCCCTGCATCCTCGTCTTCAGTTCCCCCAGGCGCCTCGCGTCGCGTTCGGCCTGTCGGCTCAGGAGCACGCCCTGGACGGCCCGATGGGCGAAATAAGCCGCACCCGCCGCAAACAGAGCCGTGATGAGCGCAAAAAGCAGGAGAGGAGGAATTGATTTTGGGGATTTCTCATCCATCACACGTCGGCCGATGCCCTCGCCGGGCGATACGACCCGCTCGAGGAAAAGCGATGCGCCCGCGCATCGTCGGGCGACGGTCGGAACCGTCTAGTTCGTGGGCGCCCCGTTAGTTTTAGGCCCCACGCCAAAGAGTTTTTACGAGAATTGACACGCCGCGAAATTACCCGTGCTGATTTAGCGCATACGCGGCTCCACCCCCCCGCACCTGTCTTGT
>VXPH01000031.1 GCA_009839615.1 Nitrospinota bacterium | reverse complement strand
AGCAAAGTCGAAAAGGCAAAGTCCCTGGATTCCGGCATGCGCCGGAATGACGAACGAACCCCTCCACGCTCTGGTTCGATTTGTAGGGGTCGCCGGCAATCAGTCCTCCAAGGGTCGATTTGCGTTTGCAGGGCTTCAGGGCGCCTTGTCCAGAACGACCATGTAGCGCCGCTCGCGTCTGCGCTCGACGATGACGTTTCGGCGTTCCATCGCGTGACCCGGCAGACGCAGCCACATCGAATACTCGCCGGGCGCGAGATTCGTCACCACAAGCGCCGGGTCGGCCTTGCCGTAATACTGGCTCCCGATGAAGACTTCCGCCCCCGGTGGGTCGGATCGGACGACGAGGCGGCCGGCACCCTCTCTCGTCAACCGCATCTCGATGGACGTCTTCTTCGCGCGCACGTCGACCTCCACGACCTGGCCGACGTAGCCGGGGAACTCCGCCCGAATCGAATGACGCCCGTAGTCGACGCCCTTGATTTCGACGGGCCTGAGTCTGTAGGCCTCCCCGCGCGGATTGCCGTTGAAGATCACGACGGCGCCCTCGGGCCTGCTCGTCACGATAATCTCGCCCTTGCCGCTGCGCGGGGTTTCGGCGGCTTTTTTCCCCCGGGCGCACCCCGCGCCCGTCGCCAGAATGAGGAGCGTGAACAATACGATGATGGAACGGATGGAGCGCTTCGGCGGCCAAATTGAAGCAAAGACTCTCTTTCTCATGCTCATCCCTCCTGTCTTGCGAGACCTGAGCCTTACCCCATTCAATTTACCCTGTTTGGGGCACGAGGGAAAGCCGCCGAAAAAGATGACCCTTGGCGCGCTTGCCGATTGCCCGTCCATGAGGAATGATGCGGATGGATTCCACAAAACCTATACCGAAGGGAGATGATTCCAAGATGCGGGGACACCTGAGAGGACTGACGAGCTACGGCGACCCGGGCTTCAGCGTTTTCGCGAGAGGCGCCTATGCGCGGGGGTTCGGGCTGACGAAAGAGGACCTGGAAAAACCCATCGTCGGCATCGCGCAGACCTGGAGCGAACTCAACCCCTGCCACCGCCATTTGAGGGAGATCGCCGAGGCCGTGAAGCGCGGCGTATGGCAGACGGGCGGCCTGCCGCTGGAATTCCCCACCATCTCCCTGGGCGAGATGTACCTGAACCCCACGGCCATGTTCTTCCGGAACCTCCTCTCGATGGACACCGAGGAGATGATCAAGGGCCAGCCCATGGACGGCGTGGTGCTGCTCGGCGGCTGCGACAAGACCCTGCCCGCGCAACTCATGGGTGCGGCCAGCGCGGGGATCCCCGCCATCTGCGTGACGGCGGGGCCGATGATCGGCGGACGCTTCGAGGACAAGGTGCTGGGCGCGTGCTCGGACTGCCGGGGGACGTGGGCCGAATACCGGGCGGGCAACTACGACGACGACCGGCTCGAGGAGGTCCAGGGATCGCTCTTCCCCTCCACGGGCACCTGCATGGTGATGGGCACGGCGAGCACCATGGCGTCGCTCACCGAAGCGATGGGCATGATGGTGCCGGGCCTCGCGGCGGTTCCGGCGGTGAACTCGAACCGCATGCGCCTTGCGGAGCAAAGCGGGCGGCGCATCGTCGACCTGATCGAGAAAGACGTTACGCCCGAGAAGATCATGACGCGCGAGGCGTTCGAGAACGCCATCCGCGTTTTGATGGCCGTGGGCGGCTCGACGAACGCCGTCGTCCACCTGCCGGCCATCGCCGGAAGGCTGGGGCTCGACCTTCCGCTATCGCTGTTCGACGATATCTCGCGCACCACGCCCATGCTCGGCAATGTGCGCCCATCGGGGAAGAAATACCTGATGGAAGACCTGGCTGCCGCGGGCGGAATCCCGGTGGTGATGAAGGAACTCGAACCCCTGCTCCACGGAGACTGCCTCACCGTGACGGGAGAGACCGTGACGGAAAACCTCGCAAAAGTCCAAGGGGCGCAACCCTGGCAGGACGTCATCTACACGCGCGATAAGCCGATTTCAGAAGAAGGCGGCCTCGTCATCGTCAAGGGCTCGCTCGCGCCGGACGGGGCGGTCATCAAAGTGTCGGCGGCAGGCTCCGATTTACTGACCCATACGGGGCCTGCGGTCGTGTTCACTTCCCAGCAGGATATGATCGAGCGCATTGACGACCCCGACCTCCCCGCCACGGCGGAGAGCGTCTTCGTCCTTCAGAACACCGGTCCCATCGGTGCGCCGGGCTTCCCGGAGGCGGGCTCCCTGCCACTGCCGAAGAAGCTGCTCGAAGCGGGCGTGCGCGACGTGGTGCGCGTCTCGGACGCGCGCATGAGCGGAACGGCGTCGGGGACCATCGTGCTCCACGTGGCGCCCGAGGCGGCGGCTGGCGGCCCACTCGCCCTCGTCCGGGACGGGGACATGATCACGCTGGACGTCCCGAACCGGAGGCTCGACCTGAACGTCCCCGAAGATGAACTCGAACGCCGCCGCACCGCCTGGGAACCGGGCCCGCCTCACTACGACAGGGGCTACGGCAGGCTGTTCATCGAAAACGTGCTCCAGGCGCCCCAGGGCTGCGATTTCGGTTTCCTGAAGAAGACGGAATAAGCCATGCGCCGCGTCCGAGTCGTCGCACGCATGCTGCCCTGCATCCGCGCCCTGCGCGGCAGACCCTTTTCTCCCGATATCGGAGAGCGCCTCGCCCGTGCGCTGGATGAGGAGAAAATCGAACTCATCATCGAACCCGACGCCGATAAGCGGATGGCGGCGATGGAGGCGGCGGATTTCTTCCTGTGCGAGAACGACCCGCTACCAGAGGATTTATACGAGCGCGCCAATAGGCTGAAGCTCATCCAGGCGGGCGGGTATTTCTTCGAAAAACTGCAAATCGAGCGCGCCACGCGGGCGGGCGTGCCCGTGATGACCTTCCCGATGCCGATCACCGATTCGGTGGCGGATCACGTCATCATGATGCTGCTCGCGCTCGCGAGAAACTTTGAGGAAACGACCCGCGCCTCCCGCGAGGGTTCGGACAATCCCCCATCTCCCCGAAGGCCAGACGGCAGCGCGTTCAACTGGACGCAGACGCAGGGCATCGCTCCCCTGCGCGGGATGCGCCTGGGCGTTCTGGGGATGGGCGACATCGGACGCGGCGTGGCCCTGCGCGCCCGCGCGTTCGGGATGGAGATTCTGTACTGGAACCGAACGCCGCTGCCCGAATCCGTGGACGAGGCGCTGGGCGCCCGTCCCGTGGGGCGGGAGGAGTTGTTCGCAAACGCAGATGCACTCCTTATCGGCGTGAGCCTGAACGAGCAGACGCGCGGCATCATCGGAGAAAGCGAGATTCGCGCGCTGCCCAAGGGAGCGTATCTGCTGAACATCGGGCGCGGGCCGCTCATCGACCAGGAGGCGATGTACCGCGCGCTCTCAGACGGCCATCTCGGCGGCGCGGGGCTGGATGTGTTCGACCCCGAACCCTTTCCCCCCGGACACCCCCTGCTGCGCCTGCCGAACGTCATACCCACGCCGCACTGCGCGGGCGGGGACGATGAGAACATCATCCGTGAAATCGAGGTTTACTTCGAGAACATCCACCGCGCCTTAAGCGGCGAAGCGCCACTCGGCGTCGTGAACGGCGTCCCCTGGCGGGGTTTGTAGCCCATGTGCGGACGCTTCACGCTCATCGAAGCCATTCCTTGGCTCGCCGAGATTATGGGCCTGGAAAATCCCGAAAAGGTAGGCGACGTGCCGCCCCGCTACAACGTCGCGCCGGGCACGGAGGTCGCCATCGTCCGCGCGAAAGAATCGACAGAAAAGAACGCGAGAGAACTCGCCCTCGCCCGCTGGGGCCTGGTGCCCTTCTGGGCGAAAGAACCCGATTTCGGGGCCAGGACGATCAACGCGCGCTCCGAGACCGCCGCCCGGAAACCCGCCTTCCGCGCCGCCTTCCGCTACAGGCGGTGCCTCATCCCCGCGGACGGCTTTTACGAGTGGTCGGGGAGCGGGCGCAAAAAACAGCCCTGGTTCATTCATCTCGAAAACGGAAAACCCTTCGCCTTCGCGGGCCTCTGGGAGAGCTGGACGGGAGCGGACGGGAGCGTTCTCGAAACCTGCACGATCCTGACGACCGAGGCGAACGAGAAGCTGAGTAAGCTGCACCACCGGATGCCCGTCATTCTGCCCGAGGCGTCCTACGCGGACTGGCTGAACCCGCGCGAGAACCGCGCGAAGGTTCTCCAGCCGCTGCTCAGGCCCTATCCTTCAGACGCCTTCGCGTATTATCCCGTCAGCGAGCGGGTCAACAGCCCCAGAAACGACGACGCGGGCTGCCTCGAAAGACGCGAGGAGGAGAAGGAACCGCCCCGGCTTCAGGGGTCGCTGTTCGGGGATTGAGGTTCGTGTACCTGTTGGGGCGGGCCTACTGTTAGAGGCTGTTGAAAAAGCCCCCTCGTTCAAAATGGACCCCCGCCGTCATTCCGGCGAAAGCCGGAATCCAGAGCAGACGGGGATATCGAATCGCAGGACAACCAAAAAAACAAAGTTCCTGGATTCCGGCATACGCCAGAATGACGATCAAAACCGCATTCAACCGTAGGGGCGGACCCATGTGTCCGCCCGCACAAAAAGCCATTCATTTCCTCACCGGCCGGAATCGAGTGTAGGTCGGACATATATGTCCGACATAGAGGGCTGTTGAAAAAGTCTACAAAAGGAGCGCGCTGAATTTCACTCCCCCCTTGAGGGTCGGCCTTTCCTCCTCGGGAAGGCCGACAA
>VXPH01000190.1 GCA_009839615.1 Nitrospinota bacterium | reverse complement strand
CGCCCGCCCCGCCGCCGCCGGCGCGCGCGGCTGCTTGCCCGCCGCGGGGGCCGCGGTAACCCGTCTCACGCCTTTGCGGTAGGGGTCAATCGCGACTGATGAAGGAGCGATTGCAGACCTGTGGCGAGGCAGACATCGGAATGCGATTCCTCGCTCGCCCCAAACATTTCCGCATTCGTCGCGTTTCATCGCGCATTTCCCCGCATTTGGCGTTATCGCGCCTTCTTCACGACGCCTCATAATCCCTCCCGAGAGAAGTTTCATGCGGGCGGACCTCGATAAGAAATCGAGGCCCCCGCCGCCCTTTCCTAGGGGCGGGGTCGATGGAGCAACCAACGCCCCCGCAGCCTGTTCACAGGGGCGGACAGCCGTGGAGCAAATTGGTTTCCCGCAGGCGGTTCATGAGGGCAGGACGATGGTCGAAAGCATCTTTCGCAGCCTCTCGATGATGAGTCGGTGGCTGCGGAGCGTATTCGTCAGGGCGGTTCGCAGGCAGTGGGATGGAGGCATGGGAACGCACATGGAGTGTGATATGACGGGAGAAACCCGGACTCCGAAACCCGGCGGAACCGCCGAGAGAACCCCGGATTTCGAATTTCCGAAAAATTCGATAAAATTCGATAAATTTCCGAAAAGGTTTACGGATCGAACTAACGGAATATCAGAAGTTAATATATATGTTTGTCATATTATATTAAAGTAATACATTAAACATTTTCGGAAATTTACCGAATTTAAAAAATTTTTCCGAACCCCGCAATTCCCCGCATTTGCTACGCGAAGCGCATCGGGTCATAGGGCGCCGGATCGATTGGGGGGGCGTCGCCCAGGTAGAGCGCGGTGGCCAGCTTCACGCTCGCGGGCGCAGGCCCGATGCCCGAAGGCCCGTGCCCGGTGCAGAAGTAAAGGCCCTCGAGCGCGCCCTCCCCGATGAGGGGCAGGTAGTCCGACGTGGTGGGCCGGAAGCCGCTCCAGGTCTCCTCGATGGCGCAGGCGGCGATTCCGGGCGCGATGCGGATGCCCTCGCTGAGCAGCCAGGAAAGGCCTCCCACGGTGAGCCTCGGATCCTCGCCGGCGAACTCTCTCGTCGCACCCAGCAGAACGCGGCCGTCTGCGCGGGGCACGAGGTAGGGGTCGTTCACGGTCAGCACCACGCGCTTGAGCCCCAGCGCGCGGGCGTCCATGGCGAGCATCTGCCCGCGCTGGGGGGTGATGGGCGCTCTCGGAACGCTACCGGGCACGCTGCGGCTGCCGATGCCCGCGCAGACGAAGACGGCGGGCGCTTCAAGGATTTCAGCATCCGCTCGGACTCCGGTGATTTTATTGCCTTCGCTCAGGATTTCCTCCACCGCGCACCCGGTGATGATCTCCACACCCAGACGCCTGCAGGCGATCTCGAGCCCGGGCCCCAGCTTTCTGACTTCGAGGTTTCCGCCCGCGACGAGCAGCGCGCCCGCCAACTCAGTCGAAAGACACGGTTCTTCACTCCTCAGCACATCGGGCGGCATCCACTCCACCTCGCCCCACTCGCGCGCACGGGCTTTTTCCTGGATGCCGTGCGCCTCCTCCTCATCCAGGGCGATCAGCAGAACGCCGTTGAGACTGTATTCGATGTCCGTTCCGCTTTCCTCGGCGATGTCTTCCGCAAGATGAGCCCATTCTTCATTCGAGGCGGTCCGGAGCCTGAGACCCGGCGGACCGGCGATATCGGCAGAGCCGCTCGTCCCGTGAGCGGAGATGATGCCGGCCGAAGCCCAGGTGGCGCCCGCGCCCGTCCGGCCCTTTTCGATGATGGTGACGCGCCTGCCCGTTTTGCGGAGTTCCCGCGCTGTGAGGAGACCCATGATGCCGCCACCGATGATAATGACGTCGCGCATGAAATACCTTTCCGTGTATTTGAACTGTTGGATAACCCGGATAGCCTTGCTGGTGGGGTTATATCACGAAGGTTCGGCCGTCCCGCAAGCGTGAGAGAACCTTATCGGTAGACAAAAAAACGACGGCCCGGGTGAGCCGTCGTTTTGGGTTTTCTCTGAATGAGGGTTATTCTTCGGAGTCACCCCCTTTTGTGACGTTGGCCGCCTGAAGCCCTTTCGGGCCCTGGACAATTTCGAAGTTCACGCTTTGTCCTTCCTCCAGGGTCTTGAAGCCCTCTCCCTGGATGGCGGAGAAGTGAACGAAAACGTCGTCACCATCCGTCTGCGAAATGAAACCATAGCCCTTCGCGTCATTGAACCACTTCACTGTTCCTTCTGGCACTTGCTGATCTCCTGCATATTTTGGAAATGGGTAGAGGTGAAACGGGTGGGGGCCTTTCACTCCAAGTACATTTCCTGAAAACTCAATTTGGCCGCGCCAGCCGCAGCCTTAATAATTGCTTATCAAACTAAGCACCGGCTTGCAACCTGTGAAATTCTTATGTAGCAGGTGAATTTTGCCGCTCAAGCACACCTGAAGCCCATAGGAGAATAAACGCAGATGACTCGTTTGATTGAAACGCCGTTCGAACAGATGACGGATGCGCAAAGAAAACTCCATGAAAAAATCGCCTCTGGCCCCAGGGGAGGCGTACGAGGCCCGTTTCTGGCGTGGCTCAAAAGCCCGGCTTACCTTGAAAAACTGGAAGAAACAGGGCGTTACTTACGCTATGACACCCTCTTTGAGCCTAGATTGAGCGAGTTTGCGATCTTGATCACCGCCCGCTTCTGGAACTCTCAATACGAGTGGTATGCCCATGAACCTTTGGCCAGAAAAGGGGGATTATCCCCCGAGATCATCAAGGCGGTTCAGGAGAACAGGCGACCCGCAGATATGGCCGCCGACGAGGAAGCGGTTTATGAATTCTGTATTGCACTGCACAAAAATCATTTTGTAGGCGATGACGTTTATCAGCATGCATTCGAGCAATTCGGAGAGCGTGGGTTGGTGGAGTTAATCGGTCTTATTGGACATTACACGACCGTCTCGATGACGCTCAACGCATTTGAACTTCAGGTTCCGGAGGGAGTAGAGCCTCCTTTGAAATGAAGGGTCACACGATATGCGATTACGGCTAGAGGGCAAGACGGCGTTCATCACGGGAGCCTCGGTGGGGATTGGCTCCGCCATAGCGAGGCGTTTCGCCGAGGAGGGGTGTTCGCTATATCTGGCGGGGGGTAGAAACCAGAAATCTTTGGAGTTGACCCTCGAGTATTGCAAGACCCAAGGGATATCGGCGGCCGGCGAGGGGATTGACCTATCGAACCTGGCGAATGTTGCTCCTTTGATGAATCGCGCGCTACTGCATCTCGGGCATCTCGATATATTGGTGAATTGCGCCGGGATACGCTGCAACAAGCCTCTGGAAGAAGTCACGCATGAAGAAGTTGTTGCACTCTTTCAAGTCAATGCGATGGCTTCATTCATGCTGAGCGGATTGGCCGCCAAGCACATGATCCCCAGATCCGGGGGCCAAATTATCAACATCGGCTCGACGTCCGGAGAGGCGGGAGTACCCAATAATTCTCTCTATTGCGCGACGAAAGGGGCCATGCACCTGATGACGAAGGCGCATGCCGCAGAACTCGGACCGAAGGGGATTCGCGTTAACGCCATCGCCCCGGGAACGACTTTGAGTGAGGGGACGAAACATCGTGTGGAAACCGAAGCAGGTAGACGCGAGAGGCTGATGAGTAATATACCGTTGGGACGATTTGCGACTCCCGAAGAAATCGCCGACTGTGCCGTTTTCATGGCTTCGGGCGAAGCGTCATACATGAACGGAGCGGTCATTCTGGTAGATGGGGGCAGGTTGTGCCAATAGTCATCATGGGGAATTTGGGGTTGGAGAAAGGTTCTGTATGACGCACCGCCTCGGGTTTTGGCTTCTGACGTTTGCGGATATTTCCTTCAAGGGGCTGGGAGAGGTTTCAAGGCTTGGTGAAGAATTGGGATACGCTCGTGTCTATACGACGGAATCCCTCACGGACACCCTGGCCATCAATCAGTTGATGGCGACATACACTACCAGGATTGAGATCGGAAGTTCGGTAGCCATCATTTATTTGCGCCATGCCTCCATGGCGGCGCAAGGCGCGGTGGCGATCAATGAAATCTCCGGCGGCCGCTATGTTTTAGGTCTCGGACTTGGGCACCTGCCCCGAATCAGAGCGATGGGGATAGAGCCCGGAAATCCTCTCGGTGATATGCGCAAATATGTGAGTGAGGTCAGAGGCGTATTGGAGGGTGAGCCAGTGTATCCCCTACCTGTACAGACTTACCAGGGAGAAGAGTTGAAATTCAGACGCTCGAAATACCCGGTACGAATATACATGGCTGCAGTCGGTCCCAAGATGACAGAGCTTGGCGGAGAAATAGCAGATGGATTGTTGCCTTATATGATTCCGTTATCGAGAATGGGCGCTTATTTGGAAGCAAGAGACGCAGGCGCCAAGCGAGCGGGTAGAAATCCTCGTGATGTAGAGATTGATCTAGGAATACATACCTTTTTGTGCGATGACCTCGCCTTTGCCAGAGATGCCGCCCGTAAGACCCTTACGTATTGGCTGGGACTCCCTGCCTATAACAACTCGATTCGGGAAAGCGGCTATGAGCAAGAGGCGGAAAACATAAAAAAAGCCTTCGAGCGAGGTGATCAGATAGCTTTGAGAGATGGAATCACAGACGACATCATCGATGAGTTTTGTCTTGTCGGCCCACCGGAGAGGTGCTGTGAACGGCTGGCCGCTTTCCGTGAGGCCGGGGTGGATTTGCCGGCCTTGATGATAGACCCTGTGTTGACGGGTGAAAGTTATCAAGATGCGGTCAAGCGCACCTTGAGAGCCCTAGCTCCGAGGTAAAATTGAACAATCACTCTGAAACTGCGAAGAAGCCGTCTTTTCGTACTTTGCCCTGGACAGGAACAGGCATCATTTTTTTTGCGCATTTTGTGGTCGATAGCCAGGCGAATTTCTTTGCGCCTTTAGTTCCACTACTAAAAGAAAAATTGGGACTAAGCCTCACGACAATCGGATTCTTGATTTCATGCCAGGCGATGAGCGGCTCCATCACGCAACCCATTACTGGTGTCGTAATCGACAGATGGCCCTGGCTGCCCTGGCTTACCGTAGGCTTGATAGGTAGCTCCATTGCTTTTACTGCAATCGGATGGGTGACGAGCGTCTATGGCCTGACCGCCGCCGTAATCATGGGTGGCATTCTTTTTGGTTTATGTCATCCGGATATGGCCGCTCGAGCCGGCCGGCTGAGTTCCGAGCATGCCGGCTTTATAGTCAGCCTGTTCGTTACAGCAGGAAGGCTGGGTTTTGCTCTTGGCCCGTTGATTGCCATCTTCATCGCAGAAACCTTAGGCATGGAGCATTTGTGGGTGTTTATCCTTGTGGCGGTGCTCGCGATGGTGGGGGTGAAATTGGGTATGCCTGCTCCTCCCCGGAGAAAGAAAAAAGATGAAAAAGCGCTCGAACGGGAAGGATTGGTCGCGTCGCTGAAACATGTCCGTGGACCTATACTTCTCCTGTTTGGCATCGCTGCCGTTAGGGGAACGACTTTGGCGAATTTGGGGGGATTTTTGCCCGCGATATTTGTCGAAAAAGGTTTGGGCCTTTGGCGCGGCGGCATGGCCAACACGGTCATTTTTTTCTCGGGAGCCATCGGCGTGATGCTCGGGGGCATTATGGGTGACAGGTACGGGAAGCCCAAGGTGATTACCATCGGCGTTGGATGCGCCTTGGCCGGTATGGTGGCGTTTCAGTTATCTTCCTTGGAATGGGCTTATATATCTCTCGCAATCATTGGCGCAGGGGTTTTTGTGCCGATGGGGGTATCCGTTGCCTTGGCGCAGGAATATTTACCCGAACACCGGGGGTTTGCAAGTTCATTGATACTGGGTAGTGGTTGGATATTTGCCGGACTGACGGCAATTCCCCTCTCTTTGCTTGGGGAGAGAATCGGAATGTTGAATGCATTTTGGACTCTTCCAATCGTATTGTTTGTGGGCTTGGTCCTGGCTTTGTCCTTGCAAAGACGAGATCCTGAGCCGGAATCTACTACCTGAACAAAATAAGTCGAATCAGGTTGGAGATTTCCCATGAATGGAAAATGAAAGAGGGATATCTGGAGCTTAGTGGGATGCATTTTTGCTTTAAGCTATGATATCTTTTAGCCATTCATGGAATGTATGGGAATTTGAAGGTTGGAACTTGCTTGACTATTGTGGGATGCCAATCTTTTGGTTTCATTCGTGGATGCCTTCGGGCCAATGAATCTCAAGGAGGATTATGTAATGAATCGAAGAAGTATGTTTCTTACTGTGGCCATGGCCGTAGCGGGAATTCTGTTTACGGTATTTTCCGCCCATGCGGCGCCGTTCCGCATCGGCCACCACCGCGCCGTCATGGGGTCCGTAACCGCCGTGGCCTACAAGATGGGCTATTTCGATCAGACCATCGGCAAGGGCAAGTATACGGTCAAGCAGTTCCCCCAGGGCAAGCTGATGCGCCAGGCGATTTTGGCGAACTCTCTCGACGTCGGCGGCGCCGCGGACCGCGCTTTTCTCTCCGCTATATCGAAAGGCGCGAACGCTCCCGGCATCGCGAACGCCAACTACTGGTGCAAGTCGAACAAAATTCTCACCTCCCCGAAGTCGCCCATCAAGACCCTGCACGACATGAAGGGGAAAAGGCTCGGCATCGGGAAGGCCACGGGCTCTTATTTCACGCTCACCACCTTCATTCTGCCGAAATACGGCCTAACGGAAAAAGATTTCACGACCGTGAACATGAACACTGATACCCGCATGGCCGCACTCAAATCCCGTACGGTCGACATGATCGGTCTGAACAACCCGCAGGCCGCCATCGCCATAGACAGGGGATGGGCGCGCACAGTCGAAACGTATTGCAAATATGCGAACAACCTGTGGATTTTGTTTGCGAACGGTAAAACCCTCAAGAAAGACAGGGACGTCTACGTGAAGTTCCTGCGGGGCTACATTCGGGGCATGAAACTGCACAGGGACAATCGCGATAAATTTGTGGACGTGTACCTGAGCCATCTGCAATCGAAGGGTTCGAAGATCAAGCGGAAAATCGTGCAGGCGTCCGTTGCTGATTTGGAGTTTGGCCTTCTCCCGAACGAGACGGATTACAAGTGGTTCGATTTCATGGGCAAGGTGCTCGTGGAGAAACGCAAGGCGAAGCGCGTGGTCGACCTGCGGAAGGAAGGCATGGACCTGAGTATGATAAAAGAGGCCATGAAAACCGAGGACTGGAAAAACTAAGGCTCGTTATCTGAAACAAAAAGAGCCGCGGCCGCCGCCGGCCGCGGCTCTTTTCATTCTACCCTGTCGAGCCGGGGATCAACTGTGCCGCCCCGCATTCCGGTTTGCGGACGAGGGTGGATTCGCCGAAAGCTACGGCTGTTTGACGACCCGGATATAGGGGAGCGGCGACTCCCATCCTTCCGGATATTTCTTCTTCGCATCCTCATCCGAAACGGCCGGCAAAATGATTACGTCTTCGCCTTGTAGCCAGTTTGCCGGAGTAGCCACTTGTTCATTGGCTGTCAATTGGCAGGAATCAAGCAGTCTCAGAATTTCGCTGAAATTCCGGCCCGTGCTCATCGGATAGGTGAGTGTCGCCTTGATGCGCTTATCCGGGCCGATGACGAACACCGAGCGGGCAGTTGCATTATCTGCTGCTGTTCGTCCCTCAGAGGTGTCGCCCGTATCGGTAGGCAGCATGTCGTAGGATTTTACGATTGCAAGTTCGGGATCGCCAATCAGCGGGTAATTCACGGCATGGCCCTGAGAAGCTTCGATATCTTTCGACCATTTTTCATGGTCGGAAACCCCGTCGACGCTAATACCGATCACTTTGCAGTTTCTTTTGTCGAATTCGGGCTTGAGTCCAGCCATCGTCCCCAGTTCCGTAGTGCAGACCGGCGTAAAGTCCTTTGGGTGTGAAAATATGATGGCCCAACCATCGCCAATCCATTCATGAAAATTGATGGGACCTTGGGTCGTCTCTGCGGAAAAATCTGGTGCTTCATCATTGATTCTTAAAGTCATTTTCGTCTCCTTGCATTAAGAATGAAAGAAAACTACAAATTTCTGTGCACTAGAACTCAATCGGTAAGCATTCATTGGCTGGGGGAGGAGGATTCGAACCTCCGTACCCAGATCCAGAGTCTGGTGTCCTGCCGCTAGACGATCCCCCAAAATGACCTAGATGTTTATATGTATGAGTTCTTTGTTCGTCAAGGACGATGGAGAAAACATTTATTGATTGATCCTGGCCAGAGCCGCGTCGAGACGGTGGAGGCTCCTGTCTTTTCCAAGCAGGCTGAGCGTCTCAAAGATGCCGGGGCTGATAGTGACGCCCGTAATAGCGACGCGCACGGGTTGTGCTAGTTTGCCGAGTTTTATGGCCTCTTCTTCCATAACGCGATGAAAAGCCGATTTGACGTTTTCGGATGAAAACATATCGATTTTACTCAATTCATTCCGCAGTTTCAGCATCAACCCCGAGCTCTCCGAAGTCAAGAATTTCGAAGCCGCTTTCTCGTCAAAATCGACTTCATTTTCAAAGAAAAAACGAGCGCCATCTATCATCTCCGTCAATGTGCTCGAGCGCGTCCTAAGTTCGTCCACAATGCCTTCACGAGATTTATGTGTGAGGACATCCGGCGATAAACCCTGTGCTCTGAGGCCCGCATCGAGCGATTCGACGAGAAAATCGCCATCGGCCGATTTGATGTACTCCTGATTCAGCCACAATAGCTTTTCCGGGTTGAAGATGGCAGCGGATTTGTTCAAGTTTTCCAAAGCAAAATTTTCGACTATTTCTTCTTTGGAGAAAATTTCCTGGTCTCCGTGACTCCAGCCGAGCCGAACAAGATAGTTGATCAGCGCTTCAGGGAGAAACCCCCGTTCTTTATATTCCAATACCGAATCCGCCCCATGCCGTTTTGACAGTCTTTTTTTATCGGACCCCAAAATCATCGATATGTGCGCGAATTTTGGTGTCGTTTCCTCCAGTGCCTGATAGACAAGAAGCTGTTTTGGAGTATTGGAGAGGTGGTCGTTACCGCGTATGACATGGGATATCTTCATATCGATGTCATCGATAGCCACACAGAAATTATATGTAGGCGTCCCGTCGGTGCGGACGATGACCATATCGTCGAGTTGTGAGTTCTCGAATACCACCTCACCGGTAAGGATGTCGTCGACAATCGTCTCCCCGACATCAGGCGCCCTGAGGCGAAGACAAAAAGGGATATTCGGGTCTTTGTCGTATCGATCTCGACAAGTGCCGTCGTATTTCGGCGTTTTCCCCTCGGCGCGAGCACGTTCACGCATGGCGTTCACTTCCTCCGGAGTGCATGTGCATCTATAGGCGGCGCCGGATGAGAGCAGTTTATCGGCCGCTTCTTTATAGAGAGCCATGCGCCGGGATTGACGATACGGGCCTTCATCCCATTCGAGGCCCAGCCAGTCGAACGCCTGCAGGATCGCGTCGTAATATTCTTCCGTAGAACGTTGCCGGTCGGTGTCTTCGATTCTCAAGATAGCCGTGCCCGCGTGATGTTTCGCAAAAAACCAGTTAAACAAAGCGGTTCGCGCGCCGCCTATATGGAGGTGGCCCGTGTTGGATGGGGCAAAGCGAACTCGAATGTCGGCATTCATCAAGAATTTAGTCCTCTATCAAACCCTACAGTGGTCGAAACAGTTGGGGAGGATTCTAGGGATGATGGGTATGCGATTGCAAGGTAGGTCTTGTGGTGACCTTGCGATCGAGGCTTGATAAGTGAACAATCGGAGAATCAATTCCAAACGAAAGCCAAGGGGAGTAAACGGATGCAGTATTTCTACGATCTTGAAGCAATTGAGCCGCAAAAGATGCCGGGTAGAGAGCGCAGACTCGTCGTCGGTGAGCAGGTGATGATGTTGTATATCGAAAGAGAGGGAGGTACGGAACAGAACCATAGTCATGATGTAGAGCAACTGATTTATCTTATGAAAGGCGAAGCCACTTTTACTGTCGCAGGCCAAACTCGCAAGGTCAAAGCGGGCCAGGTAGTCCACATACCCAAGGGGGTTTCCCATCAACTGGATGCTCCCACCCCGATTACGTATATCGGCATATATTCTCCTCTGCGCGAGGAGGCGATTCGAGCGGAAGCGTGAGCATGACCAGCACCAGGTTCTGGAGACTCTTTGTTCAGTCGGGGCAGGTCCAGCCCTCGGCTCTGAGTTCATCCATCGCTTCGAGCATGCATGTGACACCATAAGTGAGTACCTTGGAACCCGCCGGATTCACGCAGACCATGAGCGCTTCTGCGATTTCCTCGGGATGCAAACCCAATTTGAGGCCTTTTTTCAGGTGTTGCTTGAGGTGTGGCTGGTTATGCGGGTTCGAACCCTCTACGGCGAGGGCCAGGATATGAAAGAGTTCGTGCATTGTTTCATCGAATCTTCTCTCTTTCGCCCGAATGATTTCGTCGAGATGTAAGAGCGCTTCCATGTAGTCGGGAAACTTTTCGGCGATGAATTCATGCGCCGGGTATCTGCGTCCTCTGCGTTCTGCGATTTGTTCCGCTAAAGTTTTTTCTGGCATCGTCAACCTCTGTATTGAAAGTCATTCGATCTCGTCAAAAAAATCCAGATCGTCCAAGGGTTTTTTCTGGCCTTGTAATGTTTCGAGCAATACTTTCCTGAGAGCACGAATGGCGCGGTTTCTGGCCTGTCTGTCGATCATTTCGTAAACGATTCCTGTCGCTTCGTCGTTTTGGGCGTCCAGTATTCTTCGAGAAGATTGCTCCGCCCATTCGTCAGCGTACCTCTGAAGAATTTGGCGCAAACTCGCCTCGTATATTCTGTCTTGCGTAATACGTTCAAGAATGTGGACGATGTCCGACGCGAAGGCATCGATCGTTTCTCTGGAAACGTCGACTTCACCAAGATGAAACATCAGTCTTTGGTAGACTTGTTCGCGAAAATCCAAGTCAACTCCGAAAATTTGCCTAATGAGACGAGACGGTTAACTTATCGCGCTTTTAGCAATCGAGAGCGAACGCATCATGTGTTCCGGTTTGGCAGAGCCGATTTCCTGGGCTCCGGCGTTAGCCACAACAATACGCCTCCTGCCACAAAAAAGACGAGAACAGATAATATCGCGGACCTCTGCTCTCCGGTGAGTGCGGAAACGCCCCCGAAAACAAGTGGCCCGAGAACCGAGCTCATTTTGCCGCATATGCCATAAAACGAAAATGATTGTGCGGATTTTTCTTCAGGGATATAGCTGGCCATCAGCGCCCGGCTTGCCGATTGACTGGACCCGAGGGATAGACCCGCCAGCAGCGAGACACCCAAGAAGACGTATTTCGTGTCAGTGAAATACGCCACGATGACGACCACGCACCAATTCACCAGTGTCAGCAGAATCGTTTTCCGTGGCCCCCAGGCATCCACCAGATACCCGAGAGCAAACGCGCCGACTCCGGCCGAGACTTGAACCATGATAAACAAGCCTAACACTTCACCCATGCTGAATTTCAGCGTGGAAACCGCATAGATCGAACTGAAAGAGATAACGGTGACAATCCCGTCGTTGTAGAGGAAAAAGGCGACTAAAAATCTGAGTGCGCCCGGAGTTTTTCTCGTATCCTTAAGGGTATTCCATAGTTCGGCGAAAGCACCATATCCGTTTGATATTGTGGATTTGGTTTTGTTCTCGCGAAGCCAAAAAATAACCGGAAGCGTGAACAGGCCGTAAAACGCGGCGACCGCGACGAAACTCATTCGGAACAAGGGAAGATTGTCCGTTGAGAAGCCTCCGGCCAACAAAGGTTTGACCAAAAAAAGACAAAGTAGCCCCCCCAGGTATCCAAGTCCCCAGCCCCATCCGCTAACTTTCCCAATGGTTTTTGGGGTTGAGACGTCAGGCAAAAAAGAGTTGTAAAAGATGAGAGAACTTTCGAACGCAGCAGTTGCGATAATGAATAGCGCCATGCCGGCGAAGATCATGCCCGCGGTTACATTCCCCAAAAGAGCAGTGGCCAATACGCAAAGATATGCGAAAAGGATCAAGAAACGTTTCCGGGCGTTTCGCCTGTCGGCGATTGCGCTCAAAGGCGGGGTGACGGTCACGCTTAAAATCATGGCTATGGAGAGCGATGCCCCCCATAGGAAGTCTCCTCTCCCACCTCCGCCCGCTACGATTGTCTTGAAATAGACGCTGTATGCCACCGTAACGATGAGGGTTGGAAAAGCGGAGTTTGCAAAATCGTACATACACCAAGAGAAAACTTCTCGGCCTTGATTCGGTTTTAGACTATGAGGATTTGAAATCGAGTTTTCGTTATTTTTCTTCATATGGGTGCTTTATCAGTAGGGATGGATTCCATTGTGAACATCATAAGAAACAAAAAATTTTGCATTTTGCTAATATATAACATCAGGTAGTGGTATGAAATCTGAATTGCTTTATTATCCGTAAGCCGCCTTCTTGTTTTCCGCAATGGGTCCTTTATGTATCGATTTCTGAAATGGCTGGTTTGGATTGCCGGTATATGTTTTGTTTTGATTATCGTCGTGATCGTTGCCGTGCAAATTTTTCTTTCTTCCGATGAGATAATCAGAATCGCGGAGCGAGAAGGGCGAAAAATCCTTGGGCGAAAAGTCTCCATCGAGCGGCTGGAACTGGGATTGTTTAAGATCGAGGCGAGTGGAATCGTCATCGACGGGCAAGCAGAAAAAGGTGGGGTAAAGAGCAATACACCCTTCGTTCGATTCGACGATGTTGAAATATTGCTGAATCCATCGACTCTGATTTACAAGCGTATCAGCATTCTCCAGATCAACGTCAAAAGCGCCTCCGCCCGTGTGCATCGTGATGTAGACGGCAGGTTCGATTTCCAGGATATCATCGACAAACTGCACCGAGGAACAAACAGGTCGGCTTCGTCGCGTGGGGGAAATACGTTTTCATTTATCAAATCCGCCGAAGCGGCGGAGAGCGTTCCGCAAGGCTCGGAATCGGGGTTCAGTTTTATCATTCACGAACTCAATCTTTATGACGTGAAGACCGCATTGCGATTCGATTCCAGCGACGCCGCACCGGCATTCGATGGTTCATGTTCTTTTGCCCACATCGAGGTCGACAAAATTATACCGGGCAAGCCCCTGGACGTTTTTCTCGACGGAAAATGCCGGAGTCCGGGCAGTCAACGACTTATCGAACTGAAAGGCGATGCACACATCGACATGAAGGGTCCGAGTTATCGCGCGTCTTTCGAAATACCTGTGTTCGATTCGTCCTTCTTGTCTGCGGTGTCGCCGACGTTGGCCGGCTATCGTTTCAGGAAAGGAATTTTTGCGGGGCACTTGAAGTTCGCTTATGTCGTTGGAAAGCCGATTACATGGAATATCGACTTAAGAGGCCAAAACATCCACGCGGATTTTCAACTGAATCGACAAGCGAAATGGCGGAAGTTGGAGTTGGCCGAATTGAATCTGAATACAGAGGGCCGCTTCAATCTGCTGGATGGTTCTGCTCGCATCGATACTCTCTTTGTCAAGACCCCTTTCCTGGATGCAAAATTGGTGAAACCCTCATTCTGGAACGTATCGGCGCAGGATGAAGTTCATCTGGAAACGAATGTTCGTGATATGCGTGAGACGGGTGAGTGGCTATCGAAAATCACTGGTATCGCGCTCAGAGGCCTAAGAGAGCGCGCGACGGCCCGGGTTCTGATTTCGGCGAAGCGGGATCGCAAGATATCGGACGAATTCGTTTATGTAGAGGTGGATTCCCGCTTCGATCCAGTAGATTTGGCCCGGTTCGAAGAATTGATCCTCCCCTTCGGATATCTCTCGAAAATCAAGGGAACCGTGGGTGGAAAAGCACGTGTGGTTTTTGTTTCCGGCAAGGGGGTGCAGTGGAATGCAGCTTTGGAAGCCCGAAGCTTCGGTGCGAACGTGAGGGTGAATGAGAGAAAACCACGGCAAGCCCTGGCGTTGGGAAGAGCTGTTCTTCATTCGAGAGGAAACTTCGATATGAAGAACGAATCCGCGCATATCGAGACACTGGACGTTGAATTGCCATTCGCCGTAGCGAAACTCCAAAAGCCCGCGAAATGGAATGTAGATGGCAATGATGAAGCCGCGTTTTCTGTCAGTATCCGTGACTTTTCATCTGCGAATGATTTCCTGAAGCGTCTCGGACTAACATCGTTTGGAGATGTTCCCCGAGATGCGAAGCTGCGCTTGAGCGCCGTCGTGTCGCGAGACCGGAAAATTCCTTCAGCGTTTAAGTTTGACACGAAAACACATTTCGCCTCTTTGCCAATTGCACCGATTATGGAATTGCTTCCCTTGCAGAAATATTTACATATTGCCGCCGGCCGCGTGAACGGTGAATTACAGGTGTCCTCGAACCCGGACGGCGCCCTGCATTGGAAGGTGGATATTGTCGGAAAGAAGCTCGTTGCGAAGGCTAAGCTCATTTCAAAGGAAAAGCCTCGCCAAGTCTCTCTGGAATCCATGGGGCTTCAATCGAGCGGCTTCTATCTCGCTTCGAAAGGTTCTGCAGAAATCCAGACGTTGGATTTGAAGCTTCCCTTTGCGTGGATGTTTTTGAATCGCCAGGCTTTGTGGAACAAAAGAGGCAGGGATGAATTTTCGTTGACACTCGATGTCATGGATTTGAGCGCCGCCGAAGTCTGGCTGGGCGAATTGGTGGCGAATCCCGTAAAACCGGGGCCAAAGAAGAAAAAACTGAAAATTCTGCTTACCGGGACGAGAAACAGAAGGGGTGATCCCGGGTTTTCCTATAAAGGTTCTGCATCATTTGAGTCGATTCGTATATCCCCTTGGGTGAAATTCGTAAGTCTTCCTCCCGCTTTTCGTAATCCGGCCGGGGAGGTTGGCGGGAAAATGGAGTTTTCATATGCTCCCGGGAAAAAGGTGAACTGGAACCTTGGCCTGACGAGCGAGGGCTTGAGAGGGGAATTCCTTACACTGATGAGCCGCGATTGGAGGCCGATTCGAACGGATAAGTTTCGTCTGGAGACAGCGGGTTCCTATGACTTCCAAAATCAATCTGGAAGGGTGCAAAGCCTGAGCCTGAGCATGCCATTCGGGCATGTACGGGTATCGAGGCCCGTTGATTGGAGCATGAACGGTATGGATTCGGGCCGGTTGCAATGGTCGCTGTCAAGTCTTAAGGGAGTGGCCGGGCTTGCCGGGAATATTTGGGGAACGCCGGTATCGGAGTTTTCGGCGGCTGGTTCTGCTAAAGGATCGGTGGAAATTTCGAGGAAAGCGCGGTCGATTATCGCTAATTGGTCGGTTGCTGCAAATCTCTCTTCACTCGCGCATGTTAACTACCCGAGTTTGAAGTTGGCTGGGAATTTTTCGGCGCAAGGGGATGACGATTCGATAAAAATTTGGATTCCGACGCTTAAGACAATTAATTTCAGCAAACCGAATGCGGAACCCGACGTGGTTCTCCGGGATCTGAGCGCATCCCTGGATCGCTCGTCAATCTTGCGGGGAGAGATACGATCGCCAAGCGTACGGATCGAAAAGCTAAATGTTCGATATGTTCGCCAAGAAAAGGGAAAAACCAATTTTGACTCTTTGTTCATGGCGGCGAAAGCGAAGGAGAAACGAACCCGGGGAGGGGAGAGTCGAGAAAAAACGGCGACGGCAGATACAAAAACCGTATCCAGAAAACGCCAGAAGACCGGGCAAAAGGAAAGTGGACCACTTTTCCCGGCGATTAAAATTGCGAAATTCGAAGTTGCAAGAATGGTATTTTATTATCAGGATTTCATTGCGGCAGAAAAACCGCCGGTTGTTTTAAGCGTTCCGGACACAAGGCTTTTGATAACGAATTTGGATACGCTGATGGCCCCAAACCTGCGAAAAACACGCTTGGAGTTGAGAACGCTCGGGAAATCTCCCTCAATCCTGGTTAAGGCGAACTTGAACCCTGGCTTGGTGCCCCCGGATGTAGACGGGCTTTTTAATCTCTCGCGTTTTGACCTGCGGAAAATTTCTCCTTATGTCCGTGACAGCAAGGGAGAGAGCGCTGGCGCCTTGTTGATGAGAGGGAGCGAGATCACAAGGGGCATGTTGGATTTCAAATCCACTTATTCGTTGAGAAAGAGTCGCTTGAATTTGGAAGGGACTGCGCAGATTACCGGGTTACGTTTGAAACCCGACGAGAAGTTTCCCTTGGTCGACATTGTGGTGAAATTGCTCCGTGAGTCCGTATTCCGCCTGTTCGAGAGACCGGACGATAGCATTAAACTGAATGTTCGGGTAACAGGGCGTTTGGATGATCCGGAGTTTCATTTTCTGGATGCGATTGTGGAGCCGATGTTTGTAAGCTTGTTTGAGAAGGCGCTGAACTTGGGGGGTAATGTAAAGGATATTGTAACAGGCATACTCGGCACCGCTATTGAGGGGGTGCAAAAAATAGTGCCGGTGCCGAGGGATGATCGAACAACACCCGATAAAGATTCCGCAAAGGAATTGGATAGAGGAGAAAACCAACTTGAGCAGTTTGGGAAAAAACTCGAAAAATCTTTACGAAAAGGGCTCCAGGGTTTATTCGGTGTAAAGTAATCCATGAAAATATGATAGATAAAGATTTCGGTTTTTGATTTCAGCATCTGAATTCATTAACTTCAAACCTTTCTTGCATTTCCCGCTTAAATTTGATAATGTTTCGAGGTTTTCCTCTGCCCGAGGACATACATCCCATTCTGTTAGTGGGTGGGAACATAGGGTTCAGTGTATGCCTACTCGGCGCTCGGGTATCCAGACCGGACCATCCCCGGTTTCCCAAAGGACTAATGAGATCGTTGGTTTATCCTTGGTTGGTTTCGCTGTTTTTCTGGCGATATCGCTTTGGACTTTCGATTCCGGCGATCCGACTTGGGGTTCATACGTCAGCCCAAAATGGCAGATTCGAAATTATGGGGGAGCCGTAGGCGCATATGCCGCAGGTGCAATGGTCCAGGCGGTGGGTGCATTCTCGGTGTTGATGCCCATCGGGTTCCTTGTTTGGGGCGTCACCGCGTTTGCGGGTTTGCGCTCGTGGCAGCCGGGATGGCGGGAAGTGGTTGGCTTGTTCTTTCTTTTGAGCGCCTCGGGATTATTTTTCAAGGCATTTGAAACCGATCCTCTTTTTGGGGCTACGACTTTGGCCGGTGGAATTGTCGGCTATGGTGTCGTGATGTTGCTGAACGCTTATCTGGGTAGTGCGGGCAGTTGGGTTTTGCTTGGTTCCGTATTACTGGCCTCGTTTGTCGGCATAACCGGTTTCTCATTCAAAAAAATGATTCTAGGACTGGCGATTGCTCATTGGTGGTTTTTTTCGCGCATCTTTACGGTTTTCAAAAGGGTAGTACTCGGGTCGGCGAGGGGCGCTGTATTCGCAACTCGAAAATTGTTTTCAACAGTCCTAGGCTTTTCATCATCTCTACATGAGAAGGAGTCGTCTATCGGGTATGCCGAGACGATAACCGGTAGTAAACATGAAGACGCAGGGGCGGGATATTTCGTTCAAGGCGGTTTGGACGGCGGGGAACCGCGGCTGAGCCCCTTAAAGAAAGATGCCGACGAATTGATTTTGGAGCCGAATAGATCTTGTTTGTCAAATCAAAAAAATGGCAGTCGTGTTTTTCGACCATCGGAGCAAAATGGCCCTTCGCTGTTTGGTGGAGAGAAATTTCCAGAGCCGGAGTCGCCTGCGCTTCGTGGTCCGGCGGCCGGCGAGGAGGAGTTCGGACTCGCTGAAAGTCCGAAGAATCTTTTCGATGAAACAATGTCTGGCTCTGTGTTGGAAAAGCTTCTCCAGAATGATGGTGATCAACCCCCAACCGGCGATGGAGCGCATGATAGTTTGCCTTCGAGTGTGGCGGAAGAGCATACGCCAAGGACGGGTCTAAATACCGATGATGAAGCAAAACATGTGAGAGCCGCAAGAAAATCGGTGACTGGCGGTCTGCGGATTAAACGGAAGAAAAATCTTGATGGCGATAACGGCATATCGCCCGCTCTGCAGGACGAGTCTCCCGCGCTAGAGGGGTCGGCGACCGCGCTTCCCGATTCATTTTCGACTCATGTTGAAGATTCAACAAAAAGCGGAGAATCAGAAAAGGGTATAAAAGTTCGACATGCGGGGACTGTTGGCGAGTCGGATGCTGTACGCATTCAAGACCATTCTCTGGTTCGCTCCAATGCGCAGGCGGAACATCGGCACAAGCAGCAACGAACCCATGAACCGAAGACAGAATACGTTCTTCCATCATTAGATATTTTTGCGGACCCACCTTCCGGCGGACTGATCGTAGACGAAGCTGGTATACGCGAAAAGTCCTCGCTTCTTGAACAAACGCTGAAAGAGTTCGGCGTCATCGGAAAAGTCAGGGAAGTGAAGACGGGCCCGGTCATTACCAGTTTCGAGTATGATCCGGCCCCGGGAATCAAGGTTTCCAAGATTACCGGCCTCGCGGACGACCTCGCCCGGGCCTTGTCCGCATTAAGTGTTCGCATAGTTGCACCGATCCCTGGAAAATCGGTTGTAGGCATCGAAGTGCCCAATCTCAAGCGTGATGCTGTATTTGCGAAGGAAGTGCTCTCCTCACCAGAATTCAAACAGGCCGAAGATAAACTCACGATGGGCCTGGGTAAGGATATTTTAGGAAGAACGGCGTTTACTGATTTGGCCAAGATTCCGCATCTCTTGATTGCGGGGACGACCGGGGCAGGAAAAAGTGTTGCCTTGAACATGATGATTTGTAGTCTCCTGACCAGATGTACGCCAAGAGAGGTCCGCTTTTTGATGATCGATCCCAAAATGCTGGAACTGTCGATATATGAAGGCATTCCTCATCAACTCGTGCCTGTCGTGACTGAACCCAAGAAAGCATCGGCAGGGCTGAGGGGTGTCCTGGTGGAGATGGAACGACGCTATAAAGTAATGAGTGAAGCGGGCGTGAGGAACATCCAAAGCTACAATGCCTCCGTGGCGCAGAAATTGGGTGAGCGAGAGGCGAATAGAAGATGGAAACAACCACTGGGCGAAGAGGATTCCCCCCTGGATTTCCTTCCTTATATTGTAGTGGTAATTGACGAATTGGCGGATCTCATGATGGTTGCACCACGTGAGGTGGAAGAATCGATGACGCGCTTGGCCCAAATGGCTCGTGCTTCCGGAATCCATCTACTGGTGGCTACCCAACGTCCCTCCGTGGACGTTCTCACAGGTTTGATCAAAGCGAATTTCCCGTCGAGAATGGCGCTCCGCGTCGCTACCCGGACGGACTCGAGAACTATCCTGGATTCGAATGGGGCGGAGCGCCTGTTGGGCAAAGGGGATATGCTTTTTGTACCGCCTGGATCCGGTACTCCTGTTCGTATTCATGGGGCCTATGTTTCAGATAGTGAGATTTCTCAGCTCGTTGCGCACTGGAAATCCCAAGGGGAGGTGGTATTCAGAGAGGATTGGTTTGTAGAAGAGGAGGACGCCTCTCAGAATGAACTAAATAGCGATGACGAGTATGATGAGAGATATGATGATGCGATTGCGCTCGTTTCCAGGACGCGCGAGGCGTCCATCTCTCTCATCCAGAGACATTTGAGGATTGGGTACAACAGGGCGGCGCGCATGATTGAGCGTATGGAGCAGGAGGGAATCATCGGTCCAGCAGATGGAGTGAAGAGAAGACAAGTCCTGGTAACCGAGATTCCAGGCGAGGAACCAGTAGAGACGCCTTGAAATTTACTGATATTCCTCTTTTGTTCATTGCCTGATTGAAAGTCCGGGTATGAAATTGGGGCAGTGGAGTTGACGCCTTTCAGTCAATAAGGAATGATGCTCCACGTTTCGTTGGTCGAAACGACGTCATGTCCATTATGGATTTAGATACCTATCGTTTTTTCCAGCCTGATGGATTTTGCTCCCGGAGGAAATGAAATGGCGGAAGGGGTTTTCGAGTTTACGGATCAGAACTTCGAGACGGATGTAATTGACTCAGATACGCCCACATTAGTTGATTTTTGGGCAGAATGGTGTGCTCCTTGCAAAATGATTGCGCCTACGGTTGAAGCACTTGCCCAGGAATACGCAGGGAAAGTGCGCATCGGAAAGTTGAATATCGATGAGAATCCATCTATTCCGACGAAATTCGGAATTCGTGGTATCCCAACATTGATGTTGTTTAAGGGAGGCGAGATAGTAGAGCAAGTCGTAGGAGTTAAATCCAAAGCCGATTTGAAGGCCGCCATCGATCGTGCCCTTTAGGGGCTCTAATCTATAGCCCGCCGACAGTTTAGGAAATCCTCTATTTGTCTTGGTTACGTCCAGGTGCTCTGAGTTTATCTGACTATAGAATCGCTTATTGCGAGGCAGGTCCCCAAGTTTTAAGTAGCGTCGTCGTTTGTATTCATGGGGCAGGAGGGAATCGAGATAGCTGGATTCCCTTAATGCGCAATTTGGCACGACAGGGCGTGAACAGTTTGGCCTTGGAACTGCCCGGTCATGGTGAGTCTGATGTAGCTCAAATCTCGGATATTAAAGAATATAGCCGCATTGTTCTTGAGTTCTTAAATGCCAAGAAATTGAAATCGGTTTGTTTAACCGGCCATTCGATGGGGGGTGCCGTAGTTCTTGAAAGTGCTATGACGCATTCCGAGTTACTGAGAGGTGTCATTCTTATTGGCTCAGGCGCAAAACTTAGAGTGAAAGATTCTATCTTAAAGGGCGTCAAAAGCGATTTCGTAAAAACAGTGGATGAAATCATCGGGTATGCTTTTTCTTCGACGGCAGATCCATCCTTAGTCCGAGAGGGTACTCGAAGTTTGTTGCGATGCGATGCTGATACCCTACGTCATGATTTTATAGCATGCGACCGGTTTGATGTCCTTTCCGAATTGGTATCTATCTCTACGCCCGCTTTAATTCTATGTGGGGAAGACGACCATTTAACGCCTCCAAAATATTCGCAATTTATGTCTGAGAAGATTCCAAATGCGAAATTAACCATTGTCCCAAAATCTGGCCACATGGTGATGCTGGAGCAGCCGGATATGGTCGGGGATTTAATCTCGCAGTTCATGAATGACTTGTAGGGGTCTTCTAGATTTTAGAGAATCCCTGCACCTGCGTCTGGTTCTTAGAGCATGAAAATTCCCTTGTATTTTTATTTGTTTGTTGGGGTCATTGCCCTTGGCTGTTCCGCCATACTCATACGATTAGCGGACGCCGAACCTCTGTCGATAGCGGCATACCGTATGGGCGGAGGCGCTTTGTTGCTGCTGCCGTTCACAGCCAAGAACGTCATGTATATATGGGGTGCTTTGTCGCTCAAGGAGAAGATAATTTGGGCGGGTTCGGGTATATTTTTGGCGTTTCATTTTGCGTTTTGGATAGAGTCGCTGTCGCATACGTCCGTAGCAAGTTCCGTCGTGCTTGCGACGACCAACCCCATATTCGCAGGAATTGGTGGAATCGTTCTGTTGGGAGAGAGGGAAGGGAGGAATTTTTGGCTGGGTGTGGTGTTGGCTATCAGTGGCAGTACAATTTTAGCATACTCTGACTTTGTGGGCCGGGATGATAGCTTCTGGGGGAATTTCCTCGCGTTGTCCGCGGCCGTGATGGCATCCGCCTATATGCTTTGCGGCCGCAAACTGAGAGTGAAAATACCCGTGGCGGCGTATGTAACGGGGTGTTATGGATTCAGCGGGATTTTGCTTATCTGTGCCGCTTTCATCCTGGAGCAGCCACTCGGCGGATACTCCAGCAATACTTGGCTTCTCCTACTTGCCATGATACTCATCCCCACCTTGATCGGTCATACCTCCGTCAATTATGCCTTGGGACATCTGCACCCAGGAAAAGTGGCACTTGCTGTTGTGGGAGAACCGTTGGTAGCTACCGGGTTAGCATGGTGGCTGCTTCGGGAAGTTCCTACGTCCAGCCGATTGTTCGCCTGCGCTATCATATTGATGGGTATCGTATTGGGTGGAAGATCGAAAAGTTAATATTTTCTTGTATTTGGATGAGTTTTGATTGCCTTTTCAATCAGCGGAATGGGATTTGGGCGACTTATGAGTTGAGCGGTAAAAATGACTTCGAGCGTCAGATTATGTGTGTTGTCCGATACGCATGGACGCCTTGCGCATGACGTGGTTGAGTTTTGCCAAGGTGCAGATCATATCTTCCATGCTGGCGATGTGGGTTCTGATTTGATCTTGCCGGAACTCGAGAGCATTGCCCCCGTCGCCAGTGTTTCGGGAAACGTGGATGCGCCCACTTTGGCGCCGGTGCGGTTGAAAACCGTAATAGCAGGCTGGCGCATTATGATTCAGCATATTGTCTGGCACCGGGGAGGGCCGTCCCGGGAATTGAAGATGCTTCTTGGGCGTGAAGCAATGGATTTAGTGATTTTCGGTCACAGCCACCAACCACTTTGTCGAATAATTGACAAGACCGTATTTTTCAATCCTGGCAGCTGCGGCCCGAGGAGATTCAATCTTCCCAGGACGGTTGGCGAGGTGTTTTTGGATGCTTCCGGTGGGTGGTTTCGAATCTTCGATCTGCTTCACTTAAAGGATGCGCCTCCTATCATTGAATTTCGTTTTGATCGTCGACGTTTTTCGAATGAAAGTTGATGTATGTTTTTATTGCATATGAATCGAGAGTGAAGCTATAGTGTGCAAATGATGATTTTGGGAGCCGAAACGTATATTGCGTTCACTTTGCTCGGTCAGGAGGGATACGATTGAGAGTCAAGCTAGCGAAGACGGCTGGTTTCTGCTGGGGAGTGGAAAGAGCGCTCGATATAGCCTTGGACACGGCCAATGACGCATCCAGCGAAGTTCTCACGCATGGGCCGTTGATTCACAATCCGCAAACGGTGGAATTGCTGGAGCAGAAAAGCGTTTTCGTTTCCGACCCCCAGGAAACGCCGAGCAATACAAGTCTGGTCGTTATCCGGGCGCATGGCATATCGCCGCAGGTGCGTGATCGCTTGAGAGGTTCGGGCGCCGGCATCAGGGATGCGACATGCCCTCTGGTAGCCAAAGTGCATGGGGTCATCAGAAAGCATTCCCGCATGGGTGCATTCACAGTAATTATTGGAGAAGAAGGCCACCCGGAGGTGGATGGCCACAAGGGCTACGCGGAAGCCGGTAGCCACCTGATAACGTGTATGGAAGATGTGCCCGGGCTCCCGGACATCGGCGACCGACCTGTTGTCGTGGTCGCACAAACAACTATCAACATGCGCGAGTGGAAAGGTGTGGAAGAAGCGATTTTGCGGAAATACCCCCAAGCGCAAATGTTCAATACCATTTGCGATGCGACAGAGGTTCGTCAGGAAGAGGTAAAGAAATTAGCACCCGATGTCGATCTGATGGTCGTCGTCGGAGGCCGCAACAGCGGCAACACAAACCGCTTGGTGGAAGTAGCGAAGGAGGGAGGCGCGGATTCGATTCTCATCGAAACCGAAGATGAGATTGACGAAAAATTCCTGCAGCAATACAAGAACATCGCCGTAACGGCAGGCGCCTCTACGCCGGATTGGATGATCAGGCGCGTTGTCAACCGTATCGAGGCGATTCCCGATCCGAATCCAAATATCGCAGATAAGCTTTTTGATATTCTCAAGGTCTTGTCTCGAGCGAATGCTCTTCTTTTCCTATCCGCGTTGCTGGGTAGCATCGCTATGGCGAAATTGGGTGGTTTCTCTCTCTCGATGAAACTCGCTTTGACGGCAGGCCTTTATCTCTTCGCGGCTCATACGATAAATCGTTGTGTCAGCTATGAGGCGGATAGATACAATGAACCCAATCGGGCTCTTTTTTATGAAAAGCACAAACCCATTCTGTTGACCCTGTCCGGGGTCGCCGCCTTGGTATCCATCGCGTTCGGAGTGAGTATCTCCTACCTGACGGGGGGCATTATGGTGGCCGGACTTGTTTGGGCCATCTTTTGCAGTCTGAAGCTCGAGCCTCGCGCACTCGTCGGGCGGGTGATGAATCTCCCGGCTTTGAAGATTTTGGTTCTCGCATCGGGTTGGACCTTCAGCATGGCGGGTTTGCCCGCGCTGGCGAATTCTCAAGCGATTTCCACGGGCTGGGTAGTGTCGATTTTCGTCGCTTTCGGTTTGATTTTCTTCCGAACCGGTTTGATGGAGTTGAGAGACATTCAAGGCGATAGAATCGTGGGCAAGAGGACTTTGCCGATTGTTTTCGGCAAAGCGCAAACCGAAGCGCTTATGGGGGCGGTCTGCGCCGCGTTAGCTGCTGCTCTCGTTAGCGCCACGATAAACGGGTGGGTGTCTTCGTCGTTCGGCTACGTGATGCTCGTTCCGGTCATGTACGCGGGCGCATGCCTATACTGGTATTCCCGAAAAATACTGGGCCATAGCGGGCTCATGGAAGTGGCCGCCGATCAGATTTTCATTGTTGCAGGTGTTTTGGCTCTTCTGGTGGCGTAGGATTCATTCAGTACAAAATAGCCGCGCTGAATAATAGCGCGGCTATATTTATTGGTGGTGTGTAGCGTTTTTGAATGAACATGTTCGCCCTTTAATTTCCTCGCGCAGCTCGTTTCGAGGCTTTCAGCGGGTTGAGTTTCTTCTCCAGAGGGGCCTCGAAGTCCACTTTAATATGCGTCGCAAGGGGACATCTGCCGCGTTCCCAGCGATTTTCCGGATTTGGAAATTTAGAGCAGTACTTTCCTTTTGGAAACTCCAGGATGTGCTCGCATGCTTTCTCGTCATCGCCCGAAAGGCATTCCTCGACGACGGGGAAGCAGGAGCTTCCGTTGTATGAGCATTGGTTTTGCCCATTGGAGCCTTTCGATGCGAAATGACAGTCTACGGGTGCTTCTAAAAGCGTACATTCCATTACTGAACTTCTCCTACGGAAATGAAGAAATAAAACGCCTTGAAATCAACCGGAATACGAAAGAACCAGCGACGAAGTGTATGGAAAAGCACCGTCTCGTGCAACCTTCTGGCAGTGCGATTCGAGGAAATTTCCAGGATTTTGCGAAAATCTGAAGTCGTTCATCATCCCCATGTAACACCATGGAAACATATTTCATGTAAATAATTCGTTTGAGTGGATACAGAGAACTGCTGTTCGTGGGGTTTATTGATTGACGACCAACCATTGCGTGTTATAGTCGATGAAAACCATCCCATTGGAACTTTCACTTGAACTTGGGGGATACAAGACATGCGATTGGTTGTTGCGATAATCAAACCTTTCAAGATGGACGAAGTAAAAGAAGCCCTTGGAGCCATTGGTGTGGCCGGCATGACGGTGACCGAGGTGAAGGGCTTCGGAAGGCAGAAGGGACATACGGAATTATATCGGGGAAGTGAATATGTCGTCGATTTTTTGCCGAAAATCAAACTGGAGATCATATGTGAAGATTCCAGTGTGGAGACCATTATCGATGCCATCATGGGCTCTGCGAGAACGGAAAAAATCGGGGATGGCAAGATATATGTACAGCCCGTCGAGGAAACCGTCCGAATTCGTACTGGCGAACGAGGTGTGGAGGCGATTTAACGATATCTTCCGATGACGCCATCTCTCAACCATTTATTAAAACTTCAAAACGATATTAGAGAAACTACTCTTGCCGCCAGCGGGTGGGAACGAAGCGGTTTTCTCCGCTATATCAAGGAGGCGTACGCGCAGGCGGGAGAACATATATGCAATGCGCAGCGTGAGGGTGCGGGCGGATACGAATTGTGTGAAGCCCATGCGAATTTCATGGATGCGTATATTGCTCAAGTCTATGCGTACGCTTTGGAGGGAGAAAGGAGAAAATCTGGCGAAAGCGATCAGGTGTTTTCATGCGCTCTGGTAGCCATTGGTGGGTATGGGCGGGGGGAATTGTCTCCTGGTTCGGATATCGACCTGTTGTTTCTATTTTCGGGACATGAGGGACAAATCAGTGAATTGATACGCTCTGTCTTGTATCTAATGTGGGATGCAGGTCTTACGATAGGTCATAGCGCTAGAACCATTTCTAATTGTCTGAAAATAGCCAAGGAAGATTACCAAAGCGAAACCGCCATGCTGGAGAATCGTTTATTGGCGGGCAGTAAAGAAGTTTTCCGGGAATTCAACAAGAAATTCGATGCTTACCTTCATCGTGTCGCGAAAAGTTCGCATCTTCGAAATCGCCTTGAAGAACGAATGAGACGATACCGATCATGGGATCCTTCGGTTTATGTCTTAGAGCCGAACGTAAAGGAAAGTGCTGGAGGCTTGCGGGATTTCCATGCCGTCTGCTGGTTGGCCAAGGCTTTTGGCCTGAAGGAAATGGATGAAATATGGCGCAAGGGCTGGGTGCCGCAAGCGGAGTTCGAAAAGGCGATGAAAGCTTATGATTTTCTCCTTCGCATCCGAGCTCAACTCCACATACGCGCAAAAGCCAAAAACGATATGCTGAACTTTCAAGCGCAAGCCGAGATCGCGCCCGCGCTGGGTTATGAAGATGAAGAAAACGCTTTGGCCAGTGAGTGCTTGATGCGCGATTATTTCTTGCATGCCAGGGATCTGCACATTTTTTGCCGGGATTTTTTTGAAACCCTAGAAGACCATCTGAAGAGCAGAAGATGGGTCAACAGAAAACCTAGGCTCCAGACCCTCGAAGATGGATTGGCTTTGCAGGATTATCATTCGCTCGTTCTAGATGAGTCCAATCCTGAAATAGTTCTTGAAAATCCTAAGGGCTTGATGAATATCTTCGAGTGTCAATATCGCTTCGGGTGCCGATTATCTCCGAACGTGAGAAATTTTGTTCGAGCCCACCTGGATACCGTCGACGATAATTTTCGCTCTTCACCGGATGTAAGAGACAGCTTCTTACGGATATTGAGCGGCAAGGCCGGTGTGACGACTACGATGCACGAAATGCACGGTCTCGGTCTTTTGGGGCGTTATGTCCCCGAGTTTGAACCTCTGACATGTTTCGTCCAGTACGATCATTACCATCGATATACGGCGGATGAACATACTTTGTTGACCCTGGCGGCATTGGATGAGCTCACATACACAAAAGACGTGTCCTTGCAACAAGTGGCCCATATTCATAGAGAGATGGAGCGCACCAATATCCTTAGGCTTGCGCTTTTGTTTCACGATATCGGAAAGGCCAGAGGGCCGAGGCATGTGCACAAGAGTTCATCCGCGCTTCCCGACATCATCATGCGTATGGGTCTGCCGGCGGATCAGGGAAGCATCATCGAATTTTTGGTGGCTTGCCATATTGAAATGAGCATCACGGCTGAAAGGCGTGATATCGACGATCCTGTTTTGATCAGCAATTTCGCCGATAAAATGGAGACGGTGGAAAGACTCCAAATGCTTTATCTCTTGACCTATGCGGATATATCCGCCGTCGCTCCAGGTATATGGAATGAGTGGAGAAGTACTTTAATCTACGAACTGTACAAGCGAGTGCTCAGGGTGATGGAAACGGGAGAGGATTTGTACAGGAGAAAGCGCACGGAAGACACCGTAGAGCAAGTGAGTTTAGAGGCGAGGGCTGGAGGAAGCCGGATAGGGCGCGAAGAAATCGCCGGGCACATGGAGTCCATGCCGGATAGATACCGCACAGAAACTCCACCGCAAGACATCTTGCGCCACATCGAGCTTGGAACCCGTATTTCGGATGGAACGATATGCGAGATCGACATTACGCACCGCAGAAGACGGAGACATACGCTCTTGACGCTGTTGTGCAAGGATCAACTTGGTTTGTTCGCGCTCGTCGCTGGTGCGTTTGCAGTATATGAGCTCAACATTCTGGATGCGAAAGTATATACACGCGAAGACGGTTTAGTGATTGATACGTTCGAGGTAGTGGATGCCGATGGAAAGGCCGTCGTCGATGAAGGCCTTTGGGAAAAATTCCGGGAATCGCTGGAGGAATTACTGTCGGGTGAACTGGGATTGCCTGAATTTTTGGGACGAAGCAAAAAGTATTTGCGCTTGAAGAAACGGATGTCATTCGATTTGCCGATACTTGTCGAATTCGATCAGACGGCGAGTGAAGACGCGACGGTTCTGGAAGTAGTTGCGCCGGACAGACATGGGCTCCTGGCGCAAATTGCTCAATTCTTCGCGCAAGAGGGTATATCCATCTCACGAGCCAAAATCACCACAGAGGGCCAATGTGCGGTGGATGCCTTCTACATCACGGACGACAACAGTCAAAAAATAGATGATACGACCAGACTGAAGGAGTTGTGCGGAAATCTTAGCGAAATTCTCGAGGAAGGGCGTCCGGTAGGCGCCATCGTGTCATAACGAAGCCTGTAGGGCTGAACAAATCCTGGTTTTGTGTCGATAATTTCTCGCAAAACCGCAATTCCGTATGGAGGTGTAACAGATGGTTGAAGATGTCTTGAAATTGGCTAAGGAAAGCGGCGCCCAAATGGTTGACTATCGTTTCATAGACATGCCCGGCATGTGGCAGCACTTCTCGGCGCACATCGATACTCTTGAGGAAGATACCTTCGAGGAAGGTGTCGGTTTCGATGGCTCGAGCATCCGGGGGTTTCAAAGCATCGATCAGAGCGACATGCTTCTTATTCCGGATCCGACGACCGCGTTCATGGATCCATTCCTGAAAATTCCGACCCTGGTTCTGATCTGCGACATCAAGGATCCGGTTACGCTCGAACTCTACGATCGCGATCCCCGTCACATCGCCATCAAGGCGGAACAGTATATGAAGTCTACAGGCATCGGGGATGTCGCTTATTTTGGCCCCGAAGCTGAGTTTTTCGTGTTCGACGACGTGCGCTATTCTGGTTCGGAAAATCATGCTTTTTACGAAGTTGATTCAGTAGAAGCCGCCTGGAACACGGGTGCCAATGAAGATCCGAACCTAGGCCACAAGAACCGCTACAAAGAAGGCTATTTCCCCGTGCCGCCCAACGACACGCTGCAGGACGTTCGCTCGGAGATGATGCTGACAATGCTGGAGTGTGGCGTCGAGTGTGAAGTGCATCACCATGAGGTGGCCTCCGCTGGGCAATGTGAAATCGATATTCGATTCGATACCTTGGTGACCACGGCGGATAAGCTGATGAAGTACAAGTACATCGTCAAGAACGTGGCAAGAAAGCATGGAAAGACAGCGACCTTCATGCCGAAACCTGTGTTTCTCGACAACGGCACCGGAATGCATTGCCACCAAAGCATCTGGAAGGATGACAAGAACATCATGTATCGCGCGGGGACTTATGGCGATCTGAGTCCAGACGCACTTTACTACATCGGTGGTTTGTTAAAGCATGCGCCCGCATTGCTGGCTTTCACCAATCCGACGACGAATAGCTACCGTCGATTGGTGCCGGGTTATGAGGCACCTATCAATTTGATCTATAGCTGCCGCAACAGAAGCGCTTGCGTGCGCATACCGATGTATTCTTCGAGTGAGAAGGCCAAGAGGGTCGAATTCCGTTGTCCCGACCCCTCTTGCAACCCTTATCTGGCCTTCGCCGCGATGTTGATGGCTGGCTTGGACGGCATCCAAAATAAAATCATGCCGCCCGACCCAATCGACAAGAATCTCTACGATCTCGGTCCAGAGGAGAAGGGCAGCGTGCAGCAGACACCCGGCAGCCTGCCCGAGGCGTTGGACGCGCTCGAAGCCGATTATGAGTTCTTGCTGAAAGGCGACGTGTTCACGAAGGATGCCATCGACAACTGGATCGAATACAAGCGTGTAGAGGAGGTGGATGCGGTTCGCCTGCGTCCGCATCCCCACGAATTCCACCTCTACTATGATATCTAGGTTTCAGTGTCACCGATTCTGAAAAATCGGGACCGACAAACCCCTCGGGCGGACTATTCACTCGAGGGGTTTGTCGTTTTCATCGGAAGCAATGCTTCGTCACGGCTTGGGGACGAGGTTTGTCTTCCATGAAGGCGGGTGTGTTCTAAAGAACTCCCGCGATGAGCGTGTCTGGAACGATAATCGCAAAAACATCACGCGGACCATGCACACCTTTGATGAGCGTCAGGGCGATGTCGGCCGAACGGCTGGGTCCTGTGATGATATTGACGCAACTGGGCGCGGTGCCTTCTCCTTGCTTGAGGACTCTTTCGAGTTCAGGACCCAGCGAGGAGATATGGGGTAGGATGTTCTTTTCGGAAATGAGGGCCAGGTGAGTTTCCGGGAGCAGGGAGTGAAGGCGCGGATGACCGGGCCCGCTCCGCAAGACGATACTGCCCGTTTCCGCGATCGCCCAGTCGCAGCCCGTAATCCCAATGCCGCAGCGGGCGATGGCGTCTCGGTTATCCCCCTCGTTCGATGGGGAAATCACGTCAAACCCTTCATCCTTTAACCAAGCAGTTACTTCGATCGGCAGGCCGTCGCTGATGGCGACGGGGTATTCTTTCCATTTGGCCGCCAGATCGAGCACATATTCCTGAACGTCACCCACGGAATGTGGACGATGAACGGGATTCGCTACCGCTTCGAACTCTGCCGCGAAGCGGGTGGCGGCGTCTGGGACGCTGATTTCCGGCAGTGGGCCTTCGGTATTTTCAAAGTGGCCGTGCGACAAGCCGTGTGCCAACTCCAGGGCTTGGTGGGTCTTTTCGATGACCATGTCCTGACCGCTGGTTCGTGGTGTGTCATGAGGTGCTGCAGACGAATCGATGCCCCTTCGTTTTTTCTCCCGCCAGCTCGCGCGGAAACTTTTTTTCGCGATTCTTGGGAGTTCGCGCCCCTGCGCCCACGATCCCAGAGGTCCCGGCAACCATGATGCTGTTTTGGCGTTCAGGAATCTTGAAAAAACGGACCCCACCTTGAACCCCGTCTCCCAAACGAAAGGTTTGCGCATCGCCATGCCGAGCAAGCGAAATGAGAATCTTTCCATCAGCGCGTTATTTTTTTTGACCGTTCTCGCTTCTCTCATTTCCAGCAACATGCGGGGAATGTCGACGAATACGGGGCAGGCGTCCATACAAGCGCCGCATAGACTCGATGCCGCGGGAAGTTCTCCAGAAACGTTAAGGCCGCGGAGCATAGGACTTAATATCGAGCCGATCGGTCCTCCGTATACGGAGTCGTATGTATGGCCGCCGACCGTCTGGAAGACCGGGCAGGCGTTTTGACAAGCTCCGCAGCGGATACAATGAAACGCTTCCTGAAATGGGGTCCCGAGGTGTCTGGAGCGTCCTCCATCGAGGAGTACGAGATGAACCTCATCGGGTCCGTCCGCTTCGTTTTCTTTTCTTGGTCCGGTGAGCATGGTGAAATAGCTGGTGAGTTTTTGGCCCGTTGCACTGCGGGGAAGCACCGAGAGGAGCGTAAGTGTGTCGCGCAGCGTGGGCACTACTTTTTCGAACCCCATAATGGCGACATGGACTTTGGGCAAGGTAGTGACGAGTCGTCCGTTTCCCTCGTTCGTGACAAGACATAGCGTTCCGGTTTCCGCCACGGCAAAATTCACGCCGCTGATTCCCATACCCGCACGCAGGAATTCCGTTCTCAGTTTCTCGCGCGCGATTGATGTGAGTTCCTGGGGGTCCGAGCCGGCGTTTGGGTCTACTTTTTCGCGGAAAAGGTCTTGCACCTGTTGCAACGTCTTATGGATGGCGGGAGCGACGAGGTGACTCGGCGTCTCGTTGGCCAGTTGTAGTATCCATTCGCCCAAGTCGGTTTCGTAGGGAATGATGCCTGCCGCCTCTAATGCTTGATTCAGATGGATCTCCTCGGACGCCATAGATTTGCTCTTGACGACCGTTTCGACCCCGTGTTTACGGGCGATTTCAAGGATGATTCGTTTTGCGGAATCCGCATCGGGCGCAGAGTGTACATGCACGCCGAGACTCTGTAGGCTCGCGAACAGTGTTTCCAGATGTTTATCGATCTCATCGAACGTTTTCCTGCGGATTTCTCTCGCTTTCGCCCGCAATGCGAGCGGTGCGGCAGTCGACTCAAAGGCCTGCGCGCGCTGGTTGGCGAATTTGCCCGTAGCCGCCTGAAGGGCTTCTTGAAGAGGGAGGTTTATCAGCGCGGAATTAGCGCGTTCGTTGAAAGGCGTATTCAAGCCTGGTCTTCCTCGGGCCAGCCCGGATTATTTGGTCCGGAGAGGGCCTGCGCAAGATGAAGGAGTTTGATTTGTGAGTTTCGTCTCGATAATCCACCCGAGATATGCAGCATGCAGCCGGCGTCTGCCGCCACGAGCCAGGTTGCGTCAACTTCCTCGGCGGATTTGATCTTCTCTTCAAGCATGGCGCATGAGACTTCCGGAAATTTAACTGCGAACGAGCCGCCGAACCCGCAGCAACGGTCGCAACCGGGTAATTCCTCCCGGTTCTCGGCCACCATGTCGAGGCACTGGCGAGGCGTTTGGTTTTCTCCCATGCCGCGCAGAAGATGGCAAGAATCGTGATACACGGTTTTCCCGGGAAGCGTTGCGCCGAAATCCCCCACTTTTATCTTGCAAAGGAATTGGGACAACTCAATGACGCGCCCGGCGATTTGCGCGGCCTTTTCCCGCGCCCAAGGGTCGGTCGGGAACAAGGTGGGCAAGACGCATTTGAGCATCCAGCCACAAGACCCCGAGGGGACAATGATCGGAATGTCGCCCTCCAGCAAGTGTAACTGGGTTTCGAGAATTTTCCTTGCCTCGGCCCTGAAACCGTTGTTGAAGTGGGGGAGTCCACAACAGGTGAGTCCTTCCGGATAAATCACATCGATATTCGCACTCTCGAGCAAATGGACAGTTGCCTCGCCGACTTCGGGGAAGAACTGATCCACCAGGCACGTGGCGAAGAGGAAGACACGTTTGGGTCGGTTCTCATGCGTTTCAGAAGACATCATCCGCTATCCCCAGAGAATACACAGCCGAACGTCAATATATTATGCCGTTTTGCGCCTTCAATACAAACAAAGGGAAAAGAGATTTCCGTTGAACGCAGGCTTCAGAAATGTTAGCTTCTTTACGGCGTCCGAACGAGGGTCGAAAACGACTTCGGTGCCTCTTTGGGAAACGCAAGGATATCCGATTCATCGTCAAACCCCGGAGCAGGCGTGATGTTCAAACAAAAACGCTACGTCTTGGTGTGTACGAACGAGCGTGCATTGGATCATCCCAAGGGAAGTTGCGCCAACTGCGGCTCTTTGGAAGTCCGGGAGCGCATGAAATTCCTTCTGGAAGAGAAAAATCTCAAGGGTCAGGCGCGCATACTCGCGACGAGTTGCATGGATGTCTGTGAGAATGGCGCAGTCATTTGCGTGATGCCCGACAACGTCTGGTACGGCGGCGTGAGGCCGGAGGATGCCGAAGAAATCGTGGAAAAACATTTGGAAAACGGCGAGCCCGTGGAGCGGCTCCTGATACCCGAAGAGATGAGCGGGCTTTCGTTGTTTGGTTGAAGACGGAGAGCTGTTATCGCGTGTAATTCCAGGAGCGGTGAAATGGATGTTCAGTTGAGCGAGTTTCAGACCGCGCTGCAAAGCAGCGTTCGGCAATTCGTGAACCAGGAAGTCATTCCCGTTGCCAGCGCGTATGAGCACAAAGACGAGTACCCCCATCCGCTGGTCAACCGGATGAAGGAACTGGGATATTTCGGTGCGCTCGTGCCGGAGTGTTATGGCGGCAGCGAGATGGATGCGATGAGTTTTACGGTTCTGACCGAGGAGTTGGCGCGGGGCTGGATGAGCCTGACCGGCGTGCTTGGCGCCCATTCGATGGTGGGATGGATGATCAACGAATTCGGCAACGACGAGCAGCGCCAGGACTGGCTCCCCCGGGTGGCCGAGGGGAAAATGCGTTTCGGCATCGGCATCACCGAGGCGGATGGCGGCTCCGACGTCGCGGCCTTGAGAACTTCCGCCCGCCGGGAGGGGCAGGACTACATCGTCAACGGCTCGAAGATGTTCATCACCAACAGCGAGAACGCGACGCACTTCGCGATCATGGCCCGCACGAACCCCAAGGCGGAGAAACCCACCCGGGGGATCAGTTGCATCCTCATGGACAGGAATCTGCCCGGTTTCAGCGCCAGCCGCCATCTGGACAAGATGGGCTACAAGGGCCTTCGGACGGGAGAACTGGTTTTCGATGATTGTCCGGTTCCGGCTTCGTACCTGATAGGAGAGGAGAACAGGGGATTCCACCAGCTCATGGCGACTCTGGAACTGGGCCGTATCCAGGTGGCCGCCCGGGCGGTGGGGCTTCATGCCGCCTGCTTTGAGGATTCCATCAAGTACGCCCAGCAGAGAAAGAGCATGGGCAAGCCCATCGCCGAGCACCAGGCCATCCAGATAAAACTCGCGGACATGGCAACCTCTTTGGAAGCGGCCCGCCAGCTCACCTACCGCGCGGCGCGCATGAAGGACCAGGGCGTGCGGTGCGACCTCGAAGCCGGCATGGCGAAGCTCTTCGCCTCAGACGCCTGCCAGAGAGCCTCCGAAGCCGCCGTGCACATTCACGGGGGATACGGCTACATCAAGGAGTTGCCCGTCGAGCGCTATTACCGCGACTCCATTCTCCTGCAGGTGGGCGAGGGCACGAACGACATCCAGCGGATCGTGATCGCGAAGCGTCTGGTGGAGAAGTACCCCGCTTGAATTTTACATAACTCCCGAAGTTTCTTTCCCCCGAAACACCCTTGAAAACGGCCCCTGAAATCCGTAACTCATTGATATATTTGCCGATAATTTCCCCAAAAATTTCCGGTAATTTATCGAAAAACCCCGTGAATTTATCGATATTTATCGAATTTTTCGGAAATTCCTTATCTCCGAACGAACCGATTGGCTTTGCCATCATAGCGAAACCCCCTTGTGTACGGGTTTCGTAAATACAGGCCAATGCGTGCTCAAACCTGACTGATGAAAAAGGCTTGACGCGACCGATGATAGAGCGGCAGCTGTTTGCGCCTCCCCGCGGAAGGGAGCTTCGCGCCGACGGGTCCTTATCGTCCGTTCCATAGATTCCTCTCCTGCGCACGCCGGGACACTTGATTTCCGCGCGGGGATTCTCGCGCATTTCACCGAAAACGCTTTAACGGCAAATGCGGGGAAATGCGGGTCAGTCTCGACCGAAAGGGGAGGGAGCGGGATCATTCATGGTCGCGGAGATTATTCGCGTTTCAGATAGAGTGCCATGACGGTAAATTTGGTGTTGCAGGCGTGTAGCGGAATTCAGTCCTTTTGAAAGATTGTGTCTCCCGCTGTAGGGGCGGTTCGCGAACCGCCCCTGCCAGTCGTTTCGATAACGCTCGCTCTCAACCCGCGCCGTTGCCGTCTCCATTCCCCGAATCGGCCAGGGCTTCGGCCACCTCATTGAGTTTCAGCCTTTCGAGCGTCGCCGCCGTGGGCGAACCGTTCTCATCCCACCCCCTAATGCCGTAGAACTCGTTCTTCATGCCCTCGAGCTCATCGGGCGGGCAGTGCATCCCCTTGTGGGGGCCGTCGGGAATCGGCTCGTGCATCACTTTATACGGGAGCATGTCGTCGGTGCGGCTCACCCCTTCGCGCACGTGCAGGGCGCGCTCGAGGTTGCAGATGCGCTCGCCGGTTTCTTCGAGCTCATCCGCCGTCGTGTCCCACCCGGTCACGAGGTTCAGCATCTCCGCGTATTTCTCGTTGATCATCGCCCCGTAGCCGCGCTCGGCCGTGAAGCGGCACTGCGTGATGGAATCGCCCAGCGCGGTGAAGTTCTGGGTGCGCACGGCGAACTCCGGTTTGCCCTCGGTCGAGGTGTTGTCGTGGTCCGAGGCGTATTGCAGGGTGGGGCGGGTGTCGTGGTGGCTGCCGCCCCGCGTGCCCGTGGCGTAGCCGATGGACATGCCCTTGAGCGCGCGCGCGCTGTGCGCCGGCAGCTCGAGCCCGCGCGAGGCATAGAGCAGATTCGGCGCGTCGCCGCCGATTTCCGCGGCCAGGCGCTTGCCGCCCTCCGCCAGCCTGTCGCCGAACCCCTTGCGGTGGGTCATGTCTTCGAGGAGCCTCAGCATGGTGGCCGAATCGCCCCACTTGAGCGGCTCGCCGACATCCTTTTCGCTCAGGAGTCCTTTCTCCATGCTCTCGAAGGCGAGCGAGAGCGTGACGCCCGCGGAAATCGTGTCCAACCCCAGTTCGTCGCACAGCATGTTCGCCTGCAGCATGACGCCGGGGTCGCCGATGCCCAGCATGGTCCCCAGCGCGAAGATGGTCTCGTACTCGGGGAGTTTCCACACGAGGCCGTCGAACTCGCCGCCTTTCATCAGGTAATTCTTGCCGCACGCCACGGGGCATTTGAGGCAGGTGGTGTGCTTGTCGAGGAAATTGTCGTGCATGTATTCGCCGCTGATGGGCTCGCAGTTCTCGAAAATCTCGCTCATGAGGTTGCGCGTGCCGAGCGCGCCCATCTTGTTGATCATGTTGACGAGGATCGGCGTGCCGTACTTGTGGAGGGCCGCCGTGCCCGTGCGCACGTCCTCGGCCGTCTCGTTCACGTAGGTTCTGAGCGCCTTGGCGTCCGCCCAGGCGGTTTTCGCCTTGCCGCGCACGGCGATGGCCTTGACGTTCTTGCTCCCCAGGACGGCCGCCATGCCGCCGCGCCCGCTGATACCGTCTCGGCTCTTGCGCCAGGTGTGCGCCATGGCAGCGAAGCGCACCTGGTTCTCGCCGGCGGGGCCGATGGCGAGCACGTCGGTGCCGCCTTCCGTCTCGGTGATGGTGTCGCACGTCTCGCGAATCCATTTCCCCTTGAGGTGGCTCGCGTCCTGGAACGCCACGCCCTCTTCGGTCAGCATGAGATAGACGAGAGAGTCCGCCTTGCCGTGCAGGACGACCGCGTCGTGGCCGGTGCGCTTCAAGGTGATGGGCCAGGCGCCGCCGAAGGTGGAGTCGAAGAAAAGCCCCGTGAGCGGGCTGATGGCCGCAGCGCACGCGCGGCTCGCGCTGGGGACTGCGGAATCCGTATAGGGCCCCACGGCGAAGACGATGACGTTTTCAGGAGACAGCGCGTCGGTGCCTGCCTTCAGGTTGTCCCAGAGGATCTTGGCGCAGAATCCGTTTCCACCCAGGTATTTCCGGCCCATTTCCTCGCCGAATTCCTCGATGCGGGACGTGCGGTTGGTCAGGTCGATGTGCAGTATTTTTCCTTGGTATCCGAGCATGTGCGGCCCTCGATAGAACGAATGGAGCGGTAAAGTGAATTGGAAGCCCTAGTGTAAGCATTTGGGCGTTTTGTGCAAGACCGAACGAGGAGCGGGGGATGGCCGACTGATGAAAGAGCAAGAATCACTCCCTTGAGGGTTGGGCTTCCCGAGGGGGAAGCCCGATGCCAAAGCCCCTGAGAGGGTAAAACCAACCCCCCCTACCCCCCCATGACACGGGGGCTGGCGCTTTTACACAACTGCCGCAGCCGACGATATTACGCGTGTAGATCTCGGTGGGAGCCGTAGCATTAAAAA
>VXPH01000212.1 GCA_009839615.1 Nitrospinota bacterium | reverse complement strand
GTCGGCCGATCTGTTGGGATTCATCACAATCGACGACCACTATCGAGTCGAATCGTTTCCAACTCCCTGACTCAATCATGACGGCGGCGTCCACGATCGCGACAGGCGTCCTTCCCTCTCGTTCGAGATCCCTCAACCGCCTGTCCTGCTCCGCTATGATTTCAGGATGTAGAATACGCTCCAGAACTTTCTTTTTTGCCGGGTCGGAAAAAACGATCTCCCCGAGCCTGGTGCGGTTCAGGCTCTTTTCTTCGGTAAGGATTTCTTCGCCAAAAGCATCGACGATCGCCTCGAGAGCGCGAGACCCGGGAGCAACCACCTCGCGCGCGATGACGTCTGCGTCGATGACCGGAACGCCAATATCCCGGAACATTCCGCTCACCGTGGATTTTCCGCTGGCGATTCCCCCCGTCAGGCCAACCTTGCGCATGTCACCGCTTTCGATTTTCGAGAAGCATCATGTCAACGACATTGGCTGAGGAGATCAAATGCCGCGTCGTTTGGCCTCTTGCTCATAATGCTTGTTGAAGAGTATCTCCCAATCACGGCTTCCCTCGACCAGCCTGCTGGAATAGGTACTCAGAATTCTCCGTACTTCTTCTTCAATCTCGTCATCAATGATCAATTCATTGCTGATGGCGCGCAGAACGTTCATGCGCAACTCTTCCGGCTCGACGAGAAAATCCACATCCTCGCACTCTTCCATATCCTTGACGACCAGATTCGTTAAATGGTTGATCTTCTCGCGGCTGAGTTTCATGGCCGCGCTCTCCTATCAGTGAAAGGGAACTGAAAATTCTCGCCACCCGTTAAAGCACGAGATTTCGCTCGCGCGCCAGCTTGGTTTTCACCATCGTAAACATTCGGCTGTAGTCCACATTGCCCCTGTCCATTTCCTCCTCGAAATCCCGCAGGATTTCCTTGACCTCGTCGTTGAGGCGATCCTCCACCATCAGATCCGCTTCGATGACATGCGCAATCCGGGTCCTGAGCACTTCATGGTTCGAATCCTCGGACATCAATTCACGACGATTCAGCCTCTCGACGATCTTGTGGGCGATTCGCTCAATCATCTCTTTTCTCAATCTCATACCGGGCCCTCCCCAACAATTTATCAGGCCGGATCAGCTGCTTTTCTCCCGCGACGGCCCTTGCGGTACTTCTTCAAGGCGGCTTCCAGATCCTGAGCGAACGCATCGCGCAATTCAGCCGGAGCCATCAACTCCGCTTCCTGACCGAAAGACATCAGCCATCGCCTGAAACCCCATACATCACTTACCCGAACCGTCACATCACGGCTCGACTTTCCCGATCTCTTCAAATGCTCCACCTCGCCGAACGCTTCTCTCATGAAGGCGACGATTGTATGAAGCGCCACGTCCTTCCCGAACCGGACCCTCACATTCAAACCATTATTCACCGCTTCGCGCAAGCACTCGGCCAGCAAAGCCTTCAAATCCAATTCCAGCGGCATCTGAAAAGCCCCGGCCATGATACGAACGCTCTCTATGCCTTCCAGGTGCCAGACGTCCAAGGCGTTTTTTTCTGATTCCCGCGCCAGCAAATGATAGTTCCCTCCTTCAAAATGCAGGAGATAAGGGTCTATCTTCCACCAGCGTTTTCGAATCTCGCCCGCGCGGGCCGCCAGGATCCTGGCGGGCTTTCCTTTCTCTATCGCCTCAAACAAGGCGCCGCCGACCCTGCGCTGCCGCCCATGTTCCCTGAGCGCTCCCACGACCCCGGCGTAGCGCGGCTCCACGCCCTCCGCATAGGCACGCAAAGCCGCAGGAATATAACCCCGCAGCCGACTGAAAACGCCGCTGACGCTGTCGCCGAGTGACTGCTCCCTTAACGGACTGCTCGGCATATCCCGCATCATGCACAGGGCGTAATACAATGACGCCCACTGGGAAGGTGAAAACGGCTCCGGAACCGAATCCACATATTCCCTCAACAAACGATACCGCATCCTCCGGCCCGTGCGAACTCTCTCTAGCGGGAATCCCGCCTTCATTAAATGCGAAATGTCCCTTTGAAGCGTTCTCAAACTCCATGTCTGGTCGTCGCCTTCGACCGGTTCCTCGCTCAGAAGCGCCAGGAGTTCTTCATGGGACCAGCTTTCCCCGCTCTCCAGAGCCCTGAGAAGCCGCCAGCGACGAATGAATTGATCCCGAAGCGCCATGTGGCGTTCCTTACGTAACCGTCCGGCGAGTTTTCGCCCGTTTCGATAACTCAAGCAATAAACGCAAGGGCTGTGAGAACTGCCCCAGTCTATCCTGTTTGTGCGGGACCCCGTGACAATCGGATCCTCCCATGCACAAAAGCCCGTATTCTTCGGCCATTTTACGGTAGTGGAACTGCGCGTCCGCATCCTGAGAGGGATGCTCCACCTCGATGCCTGCGAGTCCCGCTTCCGCCAAGGCCGGGATGACGTCGTCACACCCGCTCAATAAGGGATGGGCCAGCGTGGCGGCTCCACCGGCGTCATGAATGAGCTCCAGTGCGTCAAATGGAGTCAGGGTATTCAACTCCACGTAGCAAGGCGCACTGTCGCCGATATACTTCTCAAAAACCTCCTCGCGCGATCTGGCGAACCCCTTCTTGAGCATATACGCTCCCAACTGCCCCCGGGTGATGCTCGGGCTGTCCGCATAGACGGCGAAAAAATCCTCCTTGTCCAGGCGCAGGCCGGAGTGATTCAACCGCTCGATGATTTCTCCCATTCTCTCCACCCTGGCGGAGCCGCGCGCTTTGATTTGCGCCGCCAGACGGGGCGCATCCGGCCGGATGAAATGGCCGAGAAGGTGCACGCTCCGGCCAAGATGGTCGCAAGTGAACTCTATGCCCGGAATAAACTCTACCCCCAGCCTCTTTGCTTCCGCACTCGCGCGAGGCAAGCCCGCGACCGTATCGTGATCCGTGAGTGATATGGCGCGAACCCCGGCGCGTTTCGCCCTTTGCATGAGTTTTTCAGGAGACTCCAACCCGTCGGATATATTCGAATGGGTATGAAGTTCCACGACCTTTTCATCGGGTGAGAGGCCATTGAAGTGAAAGTCATGCGACATGGATACAGATTCCTGGATGCGAGGAAAACGCCGGCTTCCGCCCGGCTCGATGAATGGAGCGGGCGATGGGATTCGAACCCACGACGTCCAGCTTGGGAAGCTGGCATTCTACCCCTGAATTACGCCCGCCTACATACGAACGATAGGGCCATGTCGCCGAGAGTGTCAAGGAAATGAAAGGTAAAATATACAATCGGTGAACGCTTCGTTACCTTGCCAGCGTCCACTCCTGGTTTTCATATCGAGACCGGGATATTTCCAGCGCTTTCGCATTTTCGGTACCCGTCAGCGCACCCGGGGAAAAGCGAAAGCCCAACACTTTCTCCAAACCCGCCTTCAGGGCTTCGGCCACCTCATGAAACGAGATTTCCTCACCCAGAACCTCCCAAAGACCAATTGCGTGCGCTTGACGAAAGAGCAGACGCTCGGCCCCCCTCGGTTTGAGAAGACTCGCGAGCCGCTCCTCCGAGGAACGAAGCAGGACGCTGCCGTGCTGCAAAACCGCGCCGGCCTCGCGGCATTGCGCGCTGCCCACCATCTTTTTGCCGCCAATCGCAAGCTCCCACACCGACGCGGTGGCAAAACAGGAACCTTGCGAGGCGTATGCGCTCCCGCTCGGGGGAGCCAGTTCGACCTGCGCCCCCAGGGCTGCCAGCCCTTCCGCCAGCCCCTGGCTGATTCTGCGATAGGTCTCCTCAATCGCATCGCCGAGCAGCGCCTGCGGGCCGGTGATGGAATACGTCAATTCACAATCGTGGAGCACCGCCCGCCCGCCGGTAAGTCTCCGGCAAATATCGATTCCCTCATCCGCGAGTCGTTCCAGGAAAATATCGCGCTCTGCAGCCTGCCCGCGACCCAGGGATATGGCCGGAGGCGACCAGGCGTAGACGCGAAAGGTGAGGGGCGCCTCCTCGGGAGGCCGGCCTTCTCTCAGATGCGTCCGGCAACTCTCGAACAACAACTCATCCACCGCCATGTTCCATGCGGCGGTAGACTCACCCGTGTTCAGGAAGCGCGCACGGGGAGTGTCTCTCGGTTCAGGATTCGCGGGTTCCATTCTCAGGCGTAGTTCTCGACCGGCAGGCAAGAGCAGACCAGGTTCCTGTCTCCATAGGGGTTGTTCACCCGCTTGACGGGAGGCCAGTACTTCGCCGCGCGCACCCAGGGCAGCGGGAAGACGGCTTTCTCGCGCGAATAGGGGTGAGTCCATTCATCGGCCGCGATGTCCGACGCCGTATGGGGCGCGTTCTTGAGAGCGTTGTCTTCCGCGCTCATCAGCCCGTCCGCGATTTCCTGGATGTCGCGTCTGATGTCGATCATCGCATCGCAGAAGCGATCCAGTTCTTCTCGCGATTCGCTCTCCGTCGGCTCGATCATCAAGGTTCCCGCCACCGGGAAGGACATCGTGGGCGCATGGAAACCGTAATCCATCAGGCGCTTCGCAATGTCCTCGTTCGTTACGCCCGAGGCTTCCTGGAGGGGCCTGATATCGATGATGCACTCATGCGCCACCATGCCGTTCGCCCCTTTGTATAGAACCTCATAGTGGGGCTCGAGCCTTCCGGCCACGTAATTCGCGTTCAAGATGGCCACCTGCGTTGCCTTGATGAGGCCCACGCCCCCCATCATGGCGATATACATCCAGGAGATGGGTAGAATTCCCGCGCTCCCCCAGGGAGCCGCGGAGATCGCATCGACACCCGTCTCCGGCCCGACGCCCGGAACCACCGAATGCTTCGGCAGATAGGGAGACAGATGCTTCACGACGCCGATGGGGCCCATGCCGGGTCCGCCGCCGCCGTGGGGGATGCAGAACGTCTTGTGGAGGTTCATGTGGGAGACGTCGGGGCCGAACTCGCCGGGCTTGCAGATGCCGACCAGGGCATTCAGATTCGCGCCGTCCATGTACACCTGCCCGCCGTTTTGGTGGATGACCTCGCAAATCTCCACGATGCCCTCTTCAAACACGCCGTGCGTCGAGGGATAGGTGATCATCAAGGCGGCCAGTTTTTCCGAAAATTTCTCGGCTTTCTCCCTTAGATCGGCAATATCCACGTTCCCGTCCGAATCGCAATCGACGACCACCACCTCGAAACCGGCCATGACGGCGGTAGCGGGGTTCGTTCCGTGTGCCGAACTGGGAATCAGACAGATGTTCCGGTAGCCCTCGTTGTTGCTCTCATGGTATTTGCGGATGACCAGCAAACCGGCGTATTCCCCCTGCGCGCCCGAGTTGGGCTGCATGGAAATCGAATCGAACCCCGTGCACTCGGCCAGCATGTTCTCAAGGTCTGCGATGAAATCCCGGTATCCGCGCACCTGCTCTTCGGGCGCAAAGGGGTGAATCCCGCCGAATTCGGCCCACGTCACGGGGATCATCTCGGTGGTGGCGTTGAGCTTCATGGTGCATGAGCCGAGCGGAATCATCGAGCGTGTGAGCGCGATGTCCTTTTCCTGAAGGCGGTAGATGTAGCGCAGCATTTCATGTTCGGCGTGGTAGGAATTGAAAACCGGATGCGTCATGTAGGGCGAGGTTCTTCTAAGAGTTTCCGGAATTCTCTCCGCCGCTTCGGCCTCGACGTCATCGAACGATATTCCGGCTGAATCGTCTTGTGAGAAAACCTCCCAGAGCGCTTCTACCTCTTCTCTACCGGTGGTCTCATCCAGGGCGATTCCGACGGTATCATCATCAAGCACTCTCAGGTTCATTTGTCGCGCCGCCGCTTTTTCGACGACGCGGGCGGCGCCACTCCCGCCCACCCGCACCGCAACGGTGTCGAAGAATGAATCCGCCGCCAGTGCGTAGCCCATGCCTTCGAGGCCGTCGGCCAGCGCACAGGTTAAGCGGTGCGTTCTCTGCGCAATCCGATCGACGCCTTCCGGACCGTGATAGACGCCGTACATGCTCGCGATGACGGCCAGCAGAACCTGGGCCGTACATATGTTGCTCGTAGCGCGCTCGCGGCGAATGTGCTGCTCTCTCGTCTGCAGTGAAAGCCTCAGTGCCGGCTTCTCATCCACGTCGATGGAGACGCCGACGATGCGGCCCGGCATGGCGCGCTTGAACTGCTCCTTCGTCGCCAGATAGGCCGCGTGCGGCCCGCCGAAGCCAAGAGGTACGCCGAAGCGCTGGGAATTGCCCACGACGACGTCCGCTCCGAACTCGCCGGGGGGCTTCAGAAGCGCCAGTGCGAGAATATCCGCCGCGACGACGACGAGGGCGTCGGTCTCGTGCGCCCTGGCCGCAAAATCGGCATAGTCGAATATCTCCCCGTCCGTTGCGGGATACTGAAGCAAGACGCCGAAGACATCCTCAGCCAGCGCGCCTTCTCGATGATCGCCCACCACGACTTCGATATCCTGAGGCTCTGCCCTCGTGCGCACGACTTCAATCGTCTGGGGGTGGCAGTCTTTCGAGATGAAGAACTTGCGCCCCTTGTTCCTGCTTGCGTTCATCACCATGGTCATCGCCTCGGCGGCGGCCGTGCCCTCGTCGAGCAAGGAGGCATTGGCGATCTCCATGCCGGTGAGGTCCATGATCATGGTCTGGAAATTGAGCAGCGCCTCCATGCGCCCCTGTGAGATTTCCGGCTGGTATGGCGTGTACGCCGTATACCATCCCGGATTCTCCAGGATGTTGCGGAGAATGACGGTCGGGGTGTGGCAATCCGAATACCCCATGCCGAGCATGGACCTGAACACCTGATTCCGGACCGCGAAAGAACCTAAATCGGCCAAGGCTTGCTGCTCGGCTCTGGGTGCGGCGAGATTCAGCTTCGTATTGGAGATGATGGATGAAGGAATCGCTTTTTCGACCAGATCATCGAGGGAGTCCAGGCCGATCGCCCCCAACATCGACGCGATGTCCGCATCGCTCGGTGCGATGTGGCGATGAATGAATTCTCCCCGATTTTCGAGATTCTCAAGAGACAAGCGAGATTCCGGCATGAATGCGCCCCTTCAGGTTATGGGGATTCAGGCGGACACTTCATTTCCGCTCCGGCTTAAGGGAGAGAAATAACTGCTTCAAGCCCAAAGGAGAGAGCCGGTTCGGGCTAACCGCTTTCCTCCTCAATATACGCGCGGTACGAATCGGCTTCCAGGAGATCGTTCAACTCCGACTCGTCTTTCATCTCCACCCGAATCATCCAGCCGTCTTCATACGGCTCGGAGTTCACGAGTTCGGGTTGATCCTCGAGCGTGGTGTTCGCCTCGAGGACGACGCCGGAGACCGGCGCGAAAAGGTCCGAGACCGCCTTGACGCTCTCCACGACGCCGAACGTGTTGTTCGCTTCCACCTCCGTGCCGACTTCGGGCAGTTCGACATACACCACGTCTCCCAATTCGGATTGGGCGAAGTCCGTAATCCCAATCACCGCGATGTTCCCCTCTACTCTCACCCACTCGTGTTCTCTGGAATATTTGAGGCCGCTCGGTAGTTCCATGCTCCTGAATGCCTCCCTCTTAGATGACGGCAGTTTGTTATGATTTGTTATGAGAAAGCGGAATTCACTCCGCTAGCTTTTCCTGTAAAAAGGCGTCTTCACTATCTGCGCCCGTCTGGCCTTGCCGCGAATGTCGATTTCGAGAGCGGCGCCCTCATCCGCGTTCGACGCAGGAACGTAGCCTATCCCGATGGCTTTGCCAAGAGAAGGGCTCATCGTCCCGCTCGTCACCTCGCCGGCCACCTCGCCCTCAACCAGGATGGGCGCTCCATGACGAGGAATACCACGATCCACCATCTCGAATCCAACCAGTTTTCGCTTTATTCCCTCGGCCCTCAGGGCCAGCAATTTCTCCCTGCCGATGAAATCCCCCGCCTTGTACTTCACCACCCAGCCGAGACCCGCCTCGAGCGGGTGGGTGGACTCGTCGATGTCGTTTCCATACAGGGCGTATTTCATCTCGGTGCGCAAGGTATCCCGCGCGCCGAGGCCGCATGATTTGAGTCCCTCGCCCCCGCCCTCGCTCATCAGCGCATCCCAAAGCGCAGGCGCATCGGCCGATTTGCAATAGAGCTCGAAGCCGTCCTCACCCGTATAACCCGTGCGGGAGACAAGAACCTCGCACCCCGCCACGTCCTTGTACCGCGCCCCGTAATAGGGGACGTCGGCGAGGTCGCCTCCCCCCGGAATCAGTTTCGCGAGAATGGATTCCGCCTTGGGGCCTTGCAGGGCGAGGAGGCCCGTCTCGTCGCTCACGTTTTCGAACGCGCAGTCCTCGGTGTGGTGGGAAGCCATCCATTCCCAGTCCTTTTCGATGTTCGCCGCGTTCACGACGGCCATGTAGCGCTCCTCATCGAGCCGGTAAACCGTGAGGTCGTCCACGATACCGCCCGCCTCCCGGCACATGGCCGCATAGAGGACGCCGCCCACTTCGAGCCTGCGGACGTTGTTCGTGACCATTTTGTGGATGAAAGCGCCCGCTTCTCGCCCGCGCGCCTCGAACTCGCCCATGTGGCTCACGTCGAACAGGCCGGCGGCTTCCCGCACCGCACGGTGCTCGTCGATCACGCCCGTGTACTGGACGGGCATCTCATAGCCCGCGAAGGGCACCATCTTGGCACCTGCGGCCTTGTGGGTTTCATAGAGGGATGTTCTGCGCAGTTCCTGGTCGGCATTCGTCATGACAACCTCACGTAGCGGCTGAAATTACTGCCCTTCAGAGCCTTACCGCGTATCGAAACGAATTTCAAGAGGATTCATACTCATTGAGGTTAAGAACAATCCGGGGACAGCGCGATAAACTTACAAGTTTTTTTATTTCAATGACTTGTGATTTTATTCGCTCACGCGAACGCGCGGATTCCGGTTTCAAAGCCTGCGATGATGAGCTTCTGTATCTGGCTGGTCCCCTCGTAAATGGTCGCCACGCGGGCGTCGCGCATGTAGCGCTCCACGGGATACTCATTGCTGTAGCCCATGCCGCCGTGAATCTGGATGGCGTCGTTCGCGCAGCGAAGGGCCGCCTCGGAGCAGTAGTATTTGGCGATGGAGGTCTCGCGTGTATTCGGCAGGCCTGCGTTCTTGAGTTCACCCGCCCGGTAGAGCAGGAGCCTGCTCGCGTCGATGTCAACCACCATGCGGGCGATCATGTCCTGTACGAGCTGGTGCGCCGCGATGGGCTTGCCGAACGTGTGGCGCTCTTTCGCGTAGGCGACCGACGCTTCCAAGGATCCCTGCGCGATTCCCAGACAACCCGCGCCCACGGAATAGCGCCCGTTGTCGAGTGCGCTCATCGCGACCTTGAAGCCATCACCCACCTCTCCCATCAAAGCGTCTTCGGGCACTTCCACATTCGCCAGGAAAAGCTCCGCCGTGTTCGAACTCCTGAGCCCCAGCTTTCCGTGCATCGTCCGCGCCTCGAAGCCGGGCAGGTCGGTTTCCACCAGAAACGCAGCCATCTTCCGGGGGTTCTCGCGATCGGTCTGCGCGATCACGATCGCCAGTTGCGCGACGCCGCCGTTGCTGATCCATATCTTCTGGCCGTTCAGCTTCCAGCCGCCCGAGGTTTTCTCCGCAAAGGTCTTCAGGTGCTGCGCGTCGGAACCCACGTCCGGCTCCGTGAGGCCGAAGCAGCCGATCCACTCCGCCGTGCAGAGTCTGGGCAGATACTTTTTCTTCTGCGCCTCGCTCCCCCACTTCAGGATCGTGGTGGCGACGAGAGAGAGCTGCACCGATAAGACGGTGCGCACCGAACTGCACGCCTTGCTGATTTCCTCGTTCATGATGGCGTAGGAGATGTAGTCCAGCCCCGCGCCGCCGTATTCCTCCGGAATCGGCCCGCCGAACATGCCTAACTCACCCATCTCGGCGACGATGTCCGCCGGGTACCTTTCCTTCTCGTCGTTCTCACGGGCCACGGGAACGATTCGCCGCTGGGCGAACTCCGCCGCCGTTTCTTTGATTAGCCGCTGGGTCTCGTTGAGTTCAAAATCCACGGTAGTCTCGGGATGTGAGGTTTAATCGTAGGTAAAGAAGCCGCGGCCGGACTTTCGGCCCAGGTGGCCCGCCTTGACCATCTTGCGCAGCAGGAAGTTGGGCCGGTAGCGCGTATCGCCCAGTTCGCGGTAGAGCGTCTCCGTCTTGGCGAGGTGGATGTCGACGCCGATCAGGTCGATGAGTTCGAGCGGCCCCATGGGCAGGCCTGCGCCCATCTTCATCGCCTTGTCGATGTCCTCGGCGGACGCCAGACCGCCCGCATAGACCTCCACCGCTTCGTTGAGCATTCCCGCCAGCACGCGGCTTCCGATGCCCGCCGGGCTGTCGAAATTCGCCATCACGGGTGTCTTGCCGAGCCGCTCGGCCAGGGTGCGCGCCGCCTCCACCGTCTCTTTCGAGGTGCCGAGACCGGGCATGATCTCGACGAGCTTCATCACCAGCGGCGGATTGAAGAAGTGCACGCCCACCACCTTCTCCGGCCGGGAAGTGGCCGCCGCCATCTCGGTGATGGAGAGCGAAGTGGTGTTCGATGCGAAAATCGCGTGCTCGGGCGCGGCTTCATCGAGTGCGGCCAGCACCTCTTTCTTGATCTCCATGTCCTCGAAAACGGCCTCGACGACGACGTCCGCATCCGCGGCCTTCGCGTAGCCCGTCGCAGGCAAAATGCGCGAGAAAACAGCGTCTTTCGCCTCAGCAGACATCTTGCCCTGCTCGACGCGCTTCGCCGCGCGCGCCTCAAGAGCCCCGATAGCCTTCACCACCATCTCTTCATTCAGGTCGGTCAGGACCACCGGAATCTCGTTTTGCGCGAAAAGCTGGGCGATGCCCGCGCCCATCGTGCCGGCGCCCACCACCATTGCCTTTTCTATTCCCATCTCACCCTCTTGCGTTCTCGAATCTTATAAATCATCGCGCCTACGCGACACGCTCCAGAACGACGGCCACACCCTGGCCCCCGCCGATGCAGGCGCTCACGACGCCGAACTGCCCGCCCCTTTGATCGAGCGCGCTCAGACAGGTGGCGATGATCTTGCCCCCCGTAGCACCCACCGGATGACCGAGCGCGATGGCGCCGCCGTGCACGTTCAACTTTTTCCTGTCCCACTCGAGTTCGCGCTCGCAGGCGATGACCTGGGCGGCGAACGCCTCGTTCACCTCGATCAAGTCCATGTCCTCGAGCGCGAGACCCGCGCGTTCGAGCGCTTTGGGCATAGCCGTAACAGGCCCCAGCCCCATGTAGCGGGGTTCCACGCCCGTCGAGGCGTAGCCGCGCAGGACGGCGATGGGTTTCGCGCCCAACGCATCCGCCTTCTCCTTCGACGCCAGCACGAGGGCGGAGGCCGCATCCGCCTGACAGCACGAATTACCGGGGGTGACGGAGCCGTTCTTGTCGAAAACGGGCCTGAGGCGGCCCAGTTTTTCCATCGACATGCCGCTGCGCGGCGTCTCGTCCTTATCGAAGAGGGTTACTTCTCCCTTACGCCCCTTGAGCTCGACCGGCACAATCTCCTCATTGAACTTCCCGTCCTCGACGGCCGCCACGGCCTTCTCCTGGCTTTCGAGCGCGTACTCGTCCTGCTCCTCGCGGCTCAGGTTGTATTTTTCCACCAGGTTCTCCGCCGTCACGCCCATGAGCTGTCCCGAGAGGGGATCCTCATACCCGTCCTTGTAGATCAGGTCCAGAAACTGCGCGTGCCCGAAGCGGTTGCCCCACCGCGCGCCCGGGTTCACGAAGGGCACGTTGGAGGTGCTCTCCACGCCTCCGGCCAAGACGACCTCCGCATCGCCCACGCGAATCGCCTGCGCGGCCAGGGCGGCGGCCTTGATGCTCGAGCCGCAGCGCTTGTTGATCGTATATGCGGGCGTCTCCTTGGGAAGACCCGCTCCCACCGAGATGAGCCGCGCCGAATTGGGACCCACGCCCGCCTGCCAGCCGTGGCCGATGATGGTCTCGTCGAAATGTTCCGGCTCCACGCCTGATCTTTGAACCGCTTCCCGCGCGATGTGAACACCCAACTCAGGGGCGGTCATGCCTTTGAGCGCGCCGCCGAAGGCTCCGCCCGGCGAGCGAACGCTGCTGAGAATGACGACATCTTTCATGTAAGCCCTCAATTTTCAAAGAGATGAGATGCCTCTCCTCCAAAATGCCAGAGCAGAGAACTCGAATGCCTGAAATGGTATCTATATGCGCCAGGGGTTCTTATGGCATATCTCGAACGCGATAGGCAAGGAATGGGGCGAAGTCGAGTTCTGAGAACGCCTGGGGCGACCCGGGTACGACGTGCTTCCCAGGGAAACGCTACGCCCGCAGACGCTCCAGCAGCCCCAGGAAATCCGCCGGCAGTTCGGCCATCAACTCCCGCTCATCCCCGTCGATGGGGTGGCGAAAAACCAGCCTGTGCGCATGGAGAGCTTGTCTCTCGATGAGGTTCTGCTGATTCGATCTGCTCTTCTTGCGAGACCCCTTCGGCAGCCGGCCCAGGCCGTAGACCGGATCGCCCAGGACGGGATGCCCGATGTGGTTCATGTGCACTCTGATCTGATGCGTTCTGCCCGTCTCCAGTGTTATGCCCAGAAGCGATGCGTCTCCCAGCACTTCACGGATTGCGTAGTGAGTCACCGCACGGCGACCGCTCTCCACGACTGCCATGGCCGTCCTGTGTGTGGGGTGGCGGCCGATGGGGGCGTCTATCGTCCCCTCTCCCCGGGCGGGGACCCCCCGGACGACGGCCAGATAGTGCCGGTGAATCCGGCGCGCCTTGAGATCGGCGGAGAGTCTTCCGTGCGCGGCATCCGTTTTCGCCGCTATCAGCAGGCCGGACGTGTCCTTGTCGAGCCGGTGAACGATGCCGGGTCTCTCCACTCCGCCGATTCCCGAGAGCTGCCCCCTGCAGTGATGCAAAAGAGCCGCTGCCAGGGTTCCCTTGCGCTGGCCAGCACCTGGATGCACCACCATGCCGGGCGGCTTGTTGATCACGAGAAGGTGGGCGTCCTCGAAACGAACGTCGAGCGCAATCTCTTCGGCCTCGATGTGGGAGGGCGCAGGAGGCGGCAGCGTCACTACGACGCGCGCGCCGCCCGAGAGGGCATGCGCCGCCTTCCTCTCGATTCTCCCATCGACGGACACCATGCCGTCCCGGATGAGTCCCTGCACGCGGGAGCGGGAGAGTTCCTTGAGGCTATGGGCCAGATACGAATCGACCCGCTTGGCGCCTTCATGGCAGGTCAGCGCGTAGGTCTTCTCGCTCTCCTTTTCCATACTCATACCTTGATGAGGGAGTCGATGACGCGCGTTCTCGCATATATCGTCCCCCGGACCTGATCGCCCGGAGCCAGGAGGTCGTAGTAGCCCTGCGCGGCCAGAAACCAGCCTTCCTTGATGATTTTCCCGCTTCCGAGCGTCAGCGGGCGCATGCCGATGCCGCGAACGATGTTGAGGTAATACTTCTCTTCCAGGAACGCGAGCTTGTACCAGAAGATATAAGCATTTTTGGACGCAACCCGGCCCTCGAAACTCACGGGCTCGCTCCTCAGATCTATGAGCGCGCGCGAGGTTCTCCAGAACGCATAGGCGAGCAAAACGCCCAGAACGGACGCGGCGGCGTAGAAGAGCATTTCTTCCTTGAGGGGGCGCTGCGCGATCAAAAAACCCAGGCCGGAAATGAACACGAGAGAAGCCACGCCCCAGAGAATAGACGCGTTCCACAGATAATGGCGCGCATATCCGCGTGCCTTGGTCGCCGAGCCTACGGAGGGCTTGTTCTGACTCGCATGCGTTCCCGAGAACGGGAAAGGACCCAGCATTTCCACCCCTCCGGGTAAGAAAATCGGCTGTTCTACCGGACGAATCGCTCCCCTGCGCCGGGCGTGGCGGCCTATCCGCCCCCCCTTGACGATGCGGATTCAGGCGTACCCCGCAAGAGATCGACTATCATCAGACCTACCCCGACCGTGATGCCTGAGTCCGCGAGGTTGAACGCGGGCCAATGGTATTGCCCGTAATAGAACAGGAGATAGTCGATCACCTCGCCATAAGCGACCCTGTCGACAAGATTCCCCAGGCCGCCGCCGAAAACGAGCATCATGCCCGCTTTCGCCCAGAGGTTTCCGGGCGAATGCGTGCGGTATAGATAGAGGACGAACGCCAACGCGGCCAGAGTGGCGCAGATGAAGAAAAGACGCCCCCACAGGGGAGGCAGGCCGTCGAGGATGCTGAACGCCCCGCCGGGATTTCTCAAATGAACGAGATTGAAAAAACCCGGAATCACCGCTACCGAGTCGCCCAAGGCGAAGGTTTTACCGACGATTTGTTTAATTACCTGATCGGCCAGGGCGAAAAGAACAGCGATGAGGAAAAACGGCTTGAGTCCCGGCCTTCGGCTCACGAAAGCACCTTCGCGGCGATGCGGGCACAGCGCGCCGAGAGGTCGGGGAAGCGGGGGTCCGAGCCCACGTCTTCGGAGATTTTCCACGACATGGCGCATTTCGCCCCCCGCGCCTCGCTCACCTCGACGGCCAGGCCCTCTACCTCCTCGCTCCGGTAGGCATCGCCCGAGGGCGCCTCGCCGGCGCCGGCGAGCGCGGCACCCGAGACGATGAACACGTCTTCCATTTCGGATTCCAAGGCCGCGAGCTTCTCGCGCATCTTCTCCTCTGCGAAGAGCCTCACTCTGAAATTGAGAGAACTCCCCTTGCCCTTCTCCTGATTCTGGCGGACGAGTTCGAGCGCCTTGAGCACCTCGCCCCGCGCACGCATGAGCGGCTCCCACTTCTCCTCCAGCGCCTCGTCGCGCCGGGTGGGGTCGGCCTCGGGCAGGGACGCCAGGTGGATGCTCTCGCCGTGGAGTTTCGGCGTCAGTTGATAGGCTTCTTCCGCCGTGAAGGGCAGGATCGGCGCCATCATGCGCAAGAGCGCGTCCAGCACCTCGTGCATGGTGCTGACGCCCGATACCCTATCCACGTCGTCGGGCAGCGAGATGTAGAGCCTGTCTTTCAGCACGTCGAGATAGAACGAGGACAAATCGACTGCGCAGAAGTTGTTGAGCGCATGGTAGACGGCGTGAAATTCATAATCGGCATAAGCCTGCCGCACGCGTTCGACGAGCTTGTCCAGGCGGCTGATGACGAGCCTGTCGATCTCCATGCGCTCGGGCAGGGGAACGGCGTCCTGCTCAGGATTGAAGCTCTCATAGTCCCTCAGGTTGCCCAGCAGGAAGCGGCACGTGTTCCTGATCCGGCGGTAGGCCTCGGCCATGCGGTCCAGAATCTGCGGAGAAATGCGGATGTCTTCCCTGTAGTTCTCCCCCGCCACCCAGAGCCTTAATATCTCAGCGCCATATTTCTTGATAATTTCTTCCGGCGCGATCGTGTTGCCCAGGGACTTGCTCATCTTCTTGCCCTTGCCGTCCACCACGTAGCCGTGAGTGAGCACTTCGCGGTAGGGCGCGGCGTCCCTTACGCCCACGGCGGCGAGCAGGGAACTGTGGAACCAGCCGCGGTGCTGATCGCTGCCTTCGAGATACATGTCCGAAGGCCAGGTCAACTCCTCTCTTTTCTCCAGGACGGCCGCCTGGCTCACGCCCGAGTCGAACCACACGTCTAAAATGTCGGTCTCTTTCCTGAAAGACGTGCCGCCGCATTCGGGGCAGGTGAAACCTGGCGGCAGAAGATCGGCGGCCTGTCTCTCGAACCAAACGTCCGCGCCGCCTTCTTCCATCAGATCGGCCACGCGGTGCGCCACCGCGGCGTCCACGACCACGTGTCCGCAATCCTCGCAATGAAAGGCCACGATGGGCACACCCCAGGAGCGCTGGCGCGAGATGCACCAGTCCGGCCTGTTCTCGATCATGCCGTAGATACGCTCCTCGCCCCAGGGCGGCACCCAGGCGACTTTTCGAATCTCCTCCAGCGAGCGCTTTCTCAGATCGCCGTGCTCCATCGAGATGAACCACTGCGGCGTCGCGCGGAAGATGGTCGGCCTGTGGCTGCGCCAGTCGTGCGGATAGGGATGGGTGTAATCCTCGACCGCGAACAGACGGCCCGATTCGCGCAGATGCGCGATGATGTTCGGGTCCGCATCGAAGACGAACTGCCCGGCGAAATGCGCCACGTCGTCGGTGAATTTCCCGTCGTCCGCTATGGGGCTGTAGACCTCGAGTCCGTATTTGAGGCCGGTTTCGTAGTCCTCGCGCCCGTGGCCGGGCGCGGTGTGGACGACGCCCGTTCCCTGATCGAGGGTGACGTAATCGGCCTTCACAACCAGCGAATCGCGCTCCACCCAGGGATGCCGCGCATGCAGACCCTCGATGACGCCCCCCTGAAAACCCGCTACCTTCTCGAAGACGCCGCTCGCTCCCTCTTTTTCGGCCAGCAATTTCAACTGAGGCAAGAAATGCTCATGGAATATCAGCAACTCATCCCCGTGTCGGAACACGCCGTATTCAAGCGTTTCGCTGAACGCCAGCGCCAGATTGGCGGGCAGCGTCCAGGGCGTCGTCGTCCATATCAGAACGCTAAGCGGGTGACCCTGGGCGGCTTCGTCCAAACCGGGAATTTTTTCCGCCCAGCCGGGGAGCTGATCCTCGGAGACGGGAAACTTCACGTAGATGCTCGGCGTGGTGATGTCCTCATACTCCACTTCGGCCTCGGCCAGCGCGGTTCTCAGGCCCGGCGCCCAGTGCACGGGTTTGAGACCCAGATACACGCTGCCGCGCTCGATGAAGCGCGCCAGCTCGCGCACAGTGGCGGCCTCATAGTCGTAGCTCATGGTGAGGTAGGGCCGCTCCCAATCCCCGAAGACGCCCAGGCGCTTGAACTCATTCCTTTGGATGTCGATGTATTTCTCCGCGTACTCGCGGCACATCCTGCGCTTTTGCACCTCGTCGATCTCGAAGCGCTTGCGCCCGAGTTCCTTGTCCACCTGGTGTTCGATCGGAAGCCCGTGGCAGTCCCACCCCGGCACGTAGACGGCGTCGAAGCCGGCCATCTGCTTCGATTTCACCACGACGTCCTTCAAAATCTTGTTCAGCACCGTACCCAGGTGGATATGCCCGTTCGCATAGGGAGGGCCGTCGTGAAGAACGTATTTCACCCGGTCCTGCGATGCGCCTCTTATCTTCTCGTAAATCTCCTGCTCCTCCCAGGTTTCGAGCATCTGCGGCTCGCGCTGGGGCAGGTTCCCCTTCATGGGAAACGAGGTTTTGGGCAGGTTCAGCAGTTCCTTGTAGTTCGTCGTCATTTTCTCTCTCATTCAACCTCTACGTTTGATTCATCACCGAAACGGGCGCAGCGGGTATGCCTGCCGCCTCCCTCACGAGGCGCATCGTCTTTTGCGCCTCCGCCCTGGCTTTGGCTCCCCCCTCGGCCAGAACGTCTTCCACGTAGCCGATATCCTGCTCCAGGCGTTTTCTCACCTCCCGATATGGCGCGAAATACGCATCCATCTTCTCGAAGAGAAGCTGTTTCGCGTTGCCGTAGCCGAAGCCGGGCGTGCGGTATTTCTCCCTGAGTTCCTCCTGTTCCGCCTCGTCCGCGAATAGCTGATACAGGGCGAACACGTTGCAGGCGTCGGGGTCTTTGGGTTCTTCGAGCGGGGTGGAGTCGGTGACGACCGACATCACGCGCTTTCTGAGTCTTTTCCCCTCCTCGAAAATCTCTATGGTGTTGTCATAGCTCTTGCTCATCTTCTGGCCGTCGAGGCCCGGCACCTTGGCCCCCGCATCGAGCCTGACGGTGGGCAGGGGGAAGATTTCCCCATACACCTTGTTGAAAGCAAGCGCCATGTCCCGCGTCATTTCGAGATGCTGCACCTGATCCTCTCCCACCGGCACGACCGTGGAGCGGTAGATAAGGATGTCGGCGGCCATGAGCATCGGGTAATAGTAAAGCCCCATCGAGGGGGTGATGCCCCGCGCCACCTTGTCCTTGAACGACGTGGCGCGGTCCAGAAGCCCCTTTCCCGTGACGGCGGAGAGCATCCAAGCGAGTTCGTTCACCTCGGGCACGTCGGACTGGCGGAAGAAAACCGCTTTTTGAGGGTCTAACCCTAAGGCGAGATAGTCCATCGCCACAGCAAGCGTCTGCTCCGCAAGCAGGTCTCTGTCCTGCACCGTCGTCATGGCGTGGTAGTTCGCGATGAAGTAGAAGGCCTCGGCCTCATCCTGGAGCGCGATGTGCTGTCTGAGCGCGCCGAAATAGTTGCCCAGGTGCAGTTTTCCCGAGGGCTGTACGCCGGAGAGAAACCGCGTCGGCCGGTTCTTCTCGTTTTGGCTGTTCTTCATACGTGTGTCCTTCATCCGCACGCGGGCAAGCCGCCTGCTACGCCAAACCGAAGATTCTGAGAAGATTTAACACAAAAACCTGCTCGGCCGTAGCCAGAGCGATGAAAATCGGCATCATGATCGTGTGGAAAACACCCAGCAGCAGCAAGCCCAGAACGATAAAGAAACCGAACGGCTCGCTGCGCGAGTATTGCCACGCCAGTCTTCTGGGCAAGAGCCCCATGACGATCCTCCCTCCGTCGAAGGGCAGGATGGGGATCAGGTTGAACGCCGCGAGCGCGGTGTTGATGGTGAAGCTCGCCCGCAGCATCAACATGATCGGCTCGCCCACGAAGGTGTAGCCCATGCCCGAGCCGCGCAGCAGAGAAAACAGAAAACCGCTGATGATGGCCAGGATGAAGTTCGTCGCCGGTCCCGCGAGGGCCACCCACATCATCCCGCGCCGGGGGTGACGGAAATTCCCCGGATTCACCGGCACCGGCTTCGCCCAGCCGAAGCCCACGCCCGCCATCATCGAGATGACGAAGGCGAGCGTCCCCATCAGGTCGAGATGGACGATGGGGTTCAGGTTCAGACGCCCCAGCATGCGCGCGGTGTTGTCGCCCAGCTTGTCGGCCATCCAGGCGTGCGCCACCTCGTGAAAGGTGAGCGCGAGCAGAATCGCCGGTATCGCGATCAGCAGCTGCTGGATGAAATCCGAGGAGAACAAGGCAGTCCCTTACCCCGTCAAGAGAGGCGACGATGAACAAGCGACGTGAACCCTTGAAACTCACAAAACCGGGCGCCTCACACCGCAAACCAGCCGGATTCTAGGGGCTTGGGACGAGGGGGTCAAACGCGAAACGCGCCGTGAAAAACCGGCCTCGCGGCTATCCTGCCCCGCCGAAAGAATCCCGGAAGAAGATCTCGGCGGGGTCCTTGCGCGCGGGCGGCTTGTTGTCTTTCGCCTGCACGTCGGGGTGCAGATCCTCGGTCTTGCCCGGATACCCCACGGCGAAGAGCGCCGCCACGCGAAACGGCTCGGGGATGCCGAAGCTCTCTAACACCTTTGGCTCGTCCCACCCCGCCATGGCGTGAACGGTCAGCCCGAAATCGCTGCCCTGGAGCAGGAGATTCTCGAGCGCCATGCCGACGTCGAGCAGGTAGCGATCCTGTCCGAAACGCTCGGGCTGCTCCTCGGGGTTACCGAGGATGATCATCTTGAGCGGGGCCGCGGCCGCCCACTGGCGGTTCCCCTCGTTCAGGCATTCGTTGAATTTCGCCTGCGCCTCTTCGGACTCCACCACGATGACGCGCCAGGGCTGGCGGTTGTTCGAGGACGGCGCCCAGCGAAACGCCTCCAGCATGGCTTCGAGCTTCTCGGGCTCGGGCGGCACGCCGTTGAAGGCGCGCAGGCTTCTGCGGTTCTTGATGAGCGGGTGCATCCGTTACTTCCCTCCTTGAGTTACTAGAAAAGACCAAAACAAAAAGAGCGACTCACTCGCGATTACGTTGCGAGAGAACGCCTCGCATCATTCCACATTTGAGCGGCGCATCATAGCCGAACCAGGATTTCAGAGAGAGTATTTACTCAGAACCCTCGAACCTTGCGTCGCGCCAGGCGACGGCGGCGCGGAGACCCTCGGACCGCGCGATTTCGAGGAAGCGGGCCTTGTCCTCCGTTCCCCTGCCCTCGATCATGAGGTCTAGGTCGAGCGCGGCCTCGAGCGCGCGGCCCATCCCCATGATCTCGTAGGTGCGGTTCAGCGCCAGCTTGGTGGCCCGCAGGAGGCTCTGGTCCACCCGCGTCATCTTCTCCGCCAGGGAGATGGCAGTATCGAGCACCTCCGCTTCGGGAACCACCCGGTTCACCAGCCCGATACGGTGGGCCTCCTGGGCCGATACGCCGTCCTCCCCCGTCAGGATGATCTCCTTCGCCAGCTTGGGGTTCGTGAGCCAGGGCAGAAGCATGACGACTATGCCCGCCCCGAACTTGAGCTCGGGCTCGCCGAACACGGCGTCCTCCGCCGCCACGGTGATGTCGCACGCGAGCGCAAGCTCGCATCCCCCCGCCAGGGCGTGTCCCCGTACGGCGGCGACGGTGGGTTTGGCGAGATTCCAGAAGCGCATGACGGCGTCGAAATCCTGTCTGAGCGCGCACCGCCACTCGGCGAAGCCGACGGGGGTGTTCTCGGCCTGTTCCTTGAGATCGAAGCCGGATGAAAAAGACTTGCCCTCCCCCGTGAGGACGGCGACGAATATGGATTCTTCCGCCTCGATGAGATCGCACGCCTCGTTCAACTCGCGCAGCATCACGCGGTTCATGGCGTTCAGCCGCTCGGGGCGGTTCAGGCTCACGAGCGCGACCTGGCCGCGCACCTCGAACAACAACGTCTCGAAAACGGGTATGTTCATCAGGAACTCTGCCTCTTCAGAAACGCCAGAATCGCCGCAGCAGCAGCTTCGGGGCGTTCGGAATAGAAGTGATGGCCCGTGTTCTCGACGATGACGAGCTCCGCCCCCGGAATCCGCCCGGCCATCCGCCTCGAGTTCTCCGTCGGCACGAGAACGTCCGCCTCGCCGGAGATGACGAGCGTGGGCACCCGCAAGGTCCTGATCTCCTCGGCAACGTCGAATGCCGCCATCCCCTCGCTCCGCCGTTCGATTTCTTCCTTGCTGATGGGAAAACGGCGCTTGAAGCCGTCGTAGAAAGCGACCACCTCGGGGCGTTCGTCTATCGTCTCGGGATGGAAGAGCGTCTCCAAGGCCGCCCGGCGTTCAACTTCGGTTGCATCGGGCGCGCCGCCCCGCGCGCGCGTCTCGCGGACGCCCGGTGCGGGCGCTACCTTCTCCGCTCCTCCGAAGTGAGAGCACGCGACGATGAGGCTCTTGAGTCTTCCCGGAAATTTCACCGCGAAGGCGAGTGCGATGGTGCCGCCGTAGGAACCTCCCATCAGGTGAAACGAGTCGAGTCCCAACCCGTCGACCAGTCCCAGGAGGTCTTCCGCCATACGGGCGGGAGCGCGGTCGCCGTCGTCCTGATGCGCCTTCGTCCGGCCCGTCCCCCGGTTGTCCGGCATGACGAGGCGGTAATCCGCAGCGAGAAGCCCGCGCAGCTTGCCCCAGACCTCCACCGTGGCCGTCAGGCCGCCTACCATCACCAAAGGCTCGCCCGCGCCCTCTTCCTCGTAATAGACCTCGAGCCTTCCCCGGCTCTCGACTTCCAGCGTCGCCACCTCGAACTCCTCCATCGCGAGTCAAACGGGGCTGTTGAAAAAGCCCACGCCGGTCGGGATTGACTCGCCTCACGGCATCGGGCTTCGCGGAACGCTTGACGCTTTCATATCGAGCAAGCACACCGAACCCTCATCCTGAGTAGGCGCGTAAGCGCCGTATCGAAGGATGGGAGAGCGCATTTCGCCCTTCGATACGCGGCTTCGCCGCTACTCAGGGTGAGGCGAAGTAGCGGGCTGCGCAGGACGATTGCGCCGCATCGGGCTTTTTCAACAACCCCCAAACGCCTGCATTCGTGCGGATAGGCTAGTATGGCCCGCCTGGCCGCGCCACCTGATACTCCTATCCGGCCCTACGCGCCCAGTTTCTCGGCCATCCAGTCCGCCATGTAGCCGACGACGGGTGTGATGTAGTCCATGTGGCAATGCTGGGAGCCGCCGTCGGTCCCCTTGTAGACCCGCAAGGTCTTGTCCTTCGAACCAGCGGCCCTGTAGAGCGATTTCGCGTCCGCGAGCGGGATTTGCTGGTCATCCTCCCCGTGCACCAGCAGGAAGGGACATTTCATCCGCTGCACCACGCCGTCGAGCCGGAAGCCTTCGAGCTTCGCCAGGCCCTCCTCCGCCGTCTTGACGTTGAAGCTCCACGCCAGGTGGTTCCCCGGCGAGGGGAGCTGAATCCTGAACGCCGCCTCGATGCGCCTTTTCCAGATCGCGTGGTAGTCCCAGATCGCGCCGTGGGCGAGACACGCCTTGAAGCGGCGCTCCATGCTGGCGGTTCTGGGTGCGTAGTATCCCCCCAGGCTCGACGCCATGATGCCCGCGCGCTTCGCGTTCACGTCGCCCCGTTTCTCCAGCCAGTCGAGAATCGCCGAGCCCGCCACCTCGTAGTCGTGCCTCAGATAAATCTTGCGGAAGCGGATGGCTTCGCCCACGCCGGGGCTGTCGACCACCACCACGCTCATGCCGCGCCGTGCGAGCGCGCCCGCCGAGATGACCATGGGCGATTCCTTGGTGCCGTCGAAACCCGAGTACAGCACGACCACGGGGGGCCTCGATTTGCGCGTGTTCTCCGCGTGGACGAAATAGCCGGGCAGCGACTTGCCCCCCTCGTAGGGGATATCGACGATCTCCGTCCTCGGCCTGTCGTTCAGGCGGACGTAGCGCTTAAAGCTGTCGATGGATTTGCGGTAGACGCCCTGCGAAGCATTGTCCTTCGGGAAGCGGAAGCGGTCGGCCATCTGGTGATAGGTGGAGGAGCGGCAGAAATGGCCCGCCGCCGTGAGGTTCTTGCCGCGACGCTGCGCCGCGACGCCCATCGCGCGGATGCGGTCGCCCATGCGCTTCCACTCCTCGTACCAGTGTTCGTCGTTGCCGACGTCTTTATCGAGATTCCGGCAGACCTCGAAAATCTCCGACGTATCCGCCCCGCCGCCCGCCACGCGCATCAGGCCCATGGAGGTGATGAACGACCAGCGATAGTTGTCGGGAAAGTAGGTGAACCAGGGAACCTTGCGAACCGCTTTGACGACCATGCGCGCTCTCCTCGTATGTCGATATATGGAACCGCTCTTGCCTGTGATGCGGCCAAGTATACGCGAGATGATCCGCTTCTTGGAATCGGGTTATGATTCCCAATCCTTTTCGGCGGTTGAACACTCCAAGGAGGTCATACATGCCTTTTTACAGCACCGAGACCATCGAGAACGTACAGCTCCGCACGGGAAACCCGGGCGAGTACAAGCCCCTGGCCGGGGAATTCATGAAGGCGGGCGTGGTCACCTACCGCAGGGGCACGGGTTCCAAGCCCCACTGGCACGAGGACGAGGAGCAATACATCTACGTCATCGAGGGGAAGCGATACATGCGCCTGGGCGATGAGGAGCGAATCATCGGCCCCGGTGACATCGTCCACATCCCCCGGGGGACGCTCCACGGCGGCAGGACGCTCACCGAAAAGGCGGTGATGTTCGTGGCGAAATCCCCCGCCGAAGACCCCGACCTGGGCGCCGACCACCACTACCCCGGCGACCTCCAGGACATCATCAAGCATTTAGACACCAAGGCGGAGGAACTCTACGGGAAGGTGTAGGCGGTAGGATGGGGTCATTCGTAGGGACAGGTCGCGACCTGTCCCTACGAGAGTGATTCGCTTTACTAAAACGGATCATCCGGCGGCGCGGCGTCGGGTGCCGTTTCGCCTGCAGCCACCCCCTTGAGGCTCCAGGTGGTGTCCTTGACGTAGATGGCCTCGACCTCTTCGATCATCTCCGCGGCGTGGACCTCGTTCGCCGGAATGTGGATGACGTCGCCCGGTCCCAACTCGTGCACCTCGCCGCCCATTGTGAACTTCTGCCTCCCGCGCATGATGTAGATGAACTGCTCGCATGCGTGGTAATGCGGCTTCGCCTCCGTGCCTGCCTCCCAGATGCGGTGGCAGAAATACATGCGCTCCCCCTTGATGCTCTCCCCGTGGCCCGAGGAGAGGCCGGGGTTCTGCCGCACGTCCTTCAGGTCTTCGAATCTGTATATGGGCATTTCATACTCCTTGCTTTTCAGGCTTCTCGCCTGAACTTGAAAGATGAACTCTTGCCTCACCCCCGCACCTTGCGGATGAAACGCGCCACGGCGCGGCCGATCTCATCGGGGCAGTCCTCCTGCCCGTAGTGGCGCGTCGGGATGGTGATCTCCTCCTGGTTCGGCCACTCGCGGCAGAACGCGCGCGCAGCCCCCGCCAGCGCGTGTCCGTACTCGCAGTTGATGAAGAGCTTGGGGAGATTCCCGCTCGCGCGCAGATAATCGCTGTAGCGCTTCACGATCTCGTAGTTGTCTGCCGGCTCGCCCTCGAAAGGGATCTCGCACGCCCACTGGTGGGTCTGCCTTCTTTTCTGGGGGTCTTCCGTCGGCTTCCGGTAAACCTCTTTTTCCGCCTCGCTCAGATCGCGCACGATTCCGCGCTCAAGGAGCATGGTCTCGACGAAGAAATTATCCTCCATCACCATGCCTAGCCCCGCCTCGCCGCGCAGCGTCTGGAACTGCGCCACCCTGTCTTCGGGCATGTCCGTCCAGAGGCGCGGACGCACCATGGATTCCATATAAGAGAGGCCGACAACCTGCCCCGGGAAACGCGATACGCGCTGGAAACCCAGCGCCGCGCCCCAGTCGTGGAGCACCAAAAAGGCGTTTTCCGTCGCACCCACCGCCTCGAACCACGCGTCCATGTAGGGGATGTGGTCCCGGTAGCGGCAGCCACCGCCGGGGATGTTGTCCGACTCGCCGCTGTTCATGAGGTCGGGCGCCAGGCACCGCCCCAGGTCCTCCAAATGGGGGATCACGTTCCGCCAGAGATAAGAAGTAGCCGGATTTCCGTGCAGCAAAACGATGGGCGCGCCAACACCTGCCTCGATGTACGCCATCTCCGCGTCGAGCACGCGGACGCGTTTTCTCTCGTAAGGATCATCTGGCGATACGGGACTCATGGAGAATTCCTCTTGTTCGAATCATGGTTAAAAAGCGCGCACCGCGTCCGCCTCAATTGGTCGTTCCCTCTTCCTGCCGGGGGTCGACGAGTTCCAGCCGCGCGTCGCCCTCCAGCATCCCCACCCGGTAGATGGTGTGCGCCAGCGACTGCGGAGATTTTAATACGCGCACCCTATCAGAGCGGCTCAAGAGGAGCCTTATGAAATCCACCATCCGGGCGACGGCGGCGCCGTCCAACAGTTCCAGCTCTTCCAAATCGAGGCTCGTGATTCCGGCGCGCAGGCTCTCGCCTTCCATCGCCTCCAGGACGCGTGCCGCGCCTTCGGCATCGAGGTCGCCTGAGAGCGTGAAATGCGCACCATCGCCCGAGACGGATTTTCCGAGTTCGTACCTGGGATTCGAGAGCAGGGTCTGTTGCCCGGGTTTCACCGCGAATGGGACTTAATGAGAATGGACGCCCGTGAGCGGGAAATCGATGGGCCTGTTTTCCTTTGCGCTATGCTCGATGGCCAGCGTCACCTCGAGCACGGTGCGGGCGTGTTCGGGCAGCGCCAGCGAGACGCTCCGGCCCATCGTCACCCTTTCCAGGAACAGCCTCGTCTCATCGCGCATCGGCCCCCAGAAATCGCCCACCAGCCAGTCGCCCGCCATCATGGATTCGAGGAACACGACGTCCGAGGTCATGCCGTCCACATACGGCGAGGGCACGCCCTTGTTCGTCGCCATGACGGCGTTCTTGTGCGAATCGTCTATCGCGATGGCCCCTTCGGTTCCCATGACTTCGAGGTCGATGGATGTGATGTTCGCCGGCCAGTTGTCCGGCAGTATCCACGAGCAGCCGAAGTTCACGGTGCCGCCGTCCTCGAAGGTGAGGATCGCCCACGCCCAGTCCCCGCATCCCATCGGATGATGCGGGAACACCTTGCTGCCCCCCTGGGCGTAGACGCGCCTGGGCTTTCTGCCCTCGAAATACCACAGGCAGATGTCCACCATGTAGGTGAGCGTGTCGGTGACGGGGCCGGCGTGGGCGGCGCGCTTGTAAATCTCCGCCCCGTTGGTGGTGACGTTGTAGAGCGTGGCGCGCGCGGTCTGCAGATGCCCGAGGCGGCCGCGCTGAATCTGCTCCTTGGCGTTCAGGAAGCGCCGCCTCTGTCTCTGCGTGTAGCCGATGAAGAGTTCGGCGCTCGATTTCTCGTACGCCGCGAGAATCCTGTCCGCATCCTCCAGCGACAGGGATATCGGCTTCTCGCACAGAACGGGCTTTCCGAGTTCCAAGGCGCGGCAGACGGCATCGGCGTGGTCGAACTCAGGTGTGGAGACGATCACCGCGTCCACGTCCGCGTGCGCGAGCACCGCCTCGTTGTCGCCGGTGTGGAAATCGGCCTGCGTTTCTTCGGCGATAAGTTTCGCGCGCGCCGGGTCCTTGTCCGAAAGCGCCAGAAATTTCACCTCGGGCGAGCCGGACGCCAGATGCGCGCGGAGCCTCCCCATGCGTCCCGAACCCACGATTCCCAAACCGATCTGCTTCAACTTCTCATCCCCTAAACGGCAGTTCGATGACCTCGCCGCCCCGGCGGGCGCTCTCTTCCATGGCGAGGGTGAGTTCGAGCACGGCGCGGCCCGTCTCCGCGTCGCAGAGCGGCACGTCCTTGCCGGTGGTGACGCGCTCCAGGAACAGCCGCGTCTCATCGCGCATCGGCCCCACGAAATCGCCCACTGCCCAGTCCCCCGGCATGGCGGAGCCCAGGAAGGCGACCTCCACCGAGGAGTCCGGCGCATAAGGCGAGGGGACGCGCTCGTTGCCCACCATCATCACGTCCTTGTGGCCGTCGTCGATGCGGATGGCGCCCTCGCTCCCGAAGATGTCCACGCTGATGGTCGCCACCGTGGCGGGCCAGTACTCGGGCAGCGCCCAGTTCCCGCCCAGGCACGCCGCAGCACCATCCTCGAAGGTCACGACCGCCCAGCCGTAATCGCCCATCTGATCGGGGTGATCGTGAAACACCTCGCTGCCCGCCTGCGCGTAGACGCGCACCGGTTTCCGGGGCTGGAAGAACCACAGCGCCATGTCCGCCATGTAGGTGATCTCGTCCGTGAAGGGATTCGCGTGAGGAGCGCGCAGGTAGACCTGGCGCGCCGTGGGGCGCGTGTTGTAGATGGTCATGCGCGCGGTCATCACCTCGCCCAGGCGGCCCGCGTCGATGTGCTCCTTGATCGCCAGGAACTTCCGCCTGATCCGCTGCGTGTAGCCGATGTAGAGCTCCGCGCCGCCTTTGGCCTTGGACTCCATGATCCTGTCCGCATCGGGCAGCGTGAGCGCGATGGGCTTCTCCACCAGGACGGGCTTGCCGATTTCGAGCGCCATGCAGATGGCCTCGGTGTGCTCACCCTCGGGTGTCGAGACGATTAACGCGTCCACCTGGGGATGTTCGATGACCTCTCTATTGTCCGAGGTATGAAAGGCCGCCTCGTTCTGTTGGGCGACGGCGCGGGCGCGTTCTGCGTCGATGTCCGATATCGCGAAAAAATTCACCACCGGCGAAGTCGCCGCCAGATGCGCGCGGAGCGAGCCGATCTTGCCCGCGCCGATCAGGCCGACGCCGACCTCTTTCTTTTGAATCACCATCTCGAATCTCTCCCTGAAATCCGGCGAATCCTACATTCCCGCCCCGCGCTCCGCAAGGCGCGCAGGGCTCTCACGGCGAAACCGGCATGAGATGGAACGCCCGGCATTCCCGGAAAGCGCCTCGCCTCTCAGATCATCCCGCCGACGAAACCCTGCTTGCGGGTTCTGGCGACCGGCTCGATGCGCGCCGTCCGGGAGCGGCATTCCCGGCATCGCAAGAGGGGTTCAAGGTCTTCCACGCGCATTCCGCGGTGCACTCGTCCCCTCCCCGGCCGGGCCAGGAGTTCGGCGGGTTCCAGGGCCGTCTCCCGGCCGCAGGCCTTGCACCCCGCGATGAAATACCAGCCTCCTTCGGCGTAATCGCCCAGGCGAAGCGCCATTACTGGAAGTCCTCGAGTCCGGGAACGCGGCCGTACCCGATCTTGGCTCCCACGTAGCCGCCCGGAGGAGCGCACCCGCCGTAGCCGACGACGGTGCGCGCATAGCGGGCGTTGATCGAATCGACGGCGGCGTTCAGCCTCGCCAGCCGGCGCCCCTCGCCCGGCTCGCCGAGAGACAGTTCGAGCTGCGCTTCATCCGACGGGACGAATCGGTCGAACGACACGGCGATCCGGAACACCGCGGCCCGGCTCCGCGCCGTGGTGAGCGCGGCCCAGAGCGCCGAGAGGACATCGAGGCAAGTCAGATCGTCGTTCGCTCTCGGGACGGCCGCCGAGGCCGTCCAGGAGGGCGCATCGAGACAGTCGGCCGACAGGGTGAGCCTCCGGGCGAAGAACCCCTCCCGGCGCAGGCGCCGGGCCGCCTTCACCACCAGCTGCCTGGCCATCGGCCGGGCGGACCCGGCACTGCGCTCCCCGGGAGGCAGGACCCGGCCGTGGCCGATCGATCCGCGCCTCGTCACCGGCGGTTCCACGGCGTAGCCGTGGAGTGCGTACCAAAAGCGCGCGCCGTTCACGCTGCCCCAGATCGAACGCAGCCGTCCGGGGTCGGTGTTCCAGATGTCCTCGACGCTCGCTATCCCGCTGCGCCTCAAGCGCGCGCGCATGCGCCTCCCCACCCCGGGCAGCGCATCCAGCCCGAGGCCGAGCAAAGGACCCGGCAGGTCGTCGGGAAGCAGCACCGTCAGGCCATCCGGTTTTTCCAGTTCCGCGGCGATCTTGGCGAGCCACCTGTTGGGCGCACAGCCGATGGAGCAGGTGATGCGTTCCCCGACGGCTGCCCGCACCCGGGCCTTGATCCTTCCCGCGACCTCCTCGGGGCGGTCCCGGTTCCCCAGGACGGCGGCGAACTCGTCGATCGAGCAAACGACGTCGATCGGCAGCACGGAGAGCACCGCGGCGATAATCCGCTGGTGGATCCGGACGTACAGGTCCGGCCGCTGCGGCGCGAGCGTTATCCGGGGGCACAACCGGCGGGCTTCTGCGATCATGGTCCCGATCTTGACGCCGAACCTCTTGGCCGCGGCGTTCGCGGCGATCACGCAACTGTTGCGCGCCCCCGCGAACGGTATGACCCCGACGGGACGGCCATGCAGGCCGGGGTCCGCCTGCTCCTCGCAGGCCGCGAAAAAGCCGTCGAAATCGATATAGAGCCGTTTCGGTCTGGTTGGTCGGCGCATGGCTCACCAAAGAGAACAAAAAACGAAAATAACACATTGCCGGCGGCCTGCGCAAGATGAAAGTCGACGGCGCGCGGAGGGTTGTTGAAAAAGCCTATACGTGTGAGGCCGAACCATTCCCCTTGTGAGTTCTTGCATACCGACAAGAGAGAAATCACTCCCCCCTTGAGGGTTGGGCTTCCCGAGGGGAAAGCCCAACGAAGAGGCCGAGCCTTGGCGAAGGCCGATTCGGTGGGGGGACATGCCACAGGAAAAAGCTCCCCCCACCAGTTCGCTTGCGGGCTTTCGCCCTTAGCTCACTGACTCCCCCTCAAGGGGGGAGTGAAATTCGGTGCGCTCCTTCTGTGAACTTTTTCAGCAACAACCCCTGACAAGGGGGGTTGGGGGTCGAACGCGATCGAGGAAGGAGCGTTTGACCTCTCGACAAAGGCTTTTTCAACAACCTCCTCTGGCGAAGCGGTGGATAAAACCTTATAGTGCGTCGCCGAATCGCCGAAAACCGAAAATCACCACCGGAGGATCCCCTTTGCGCACCGAAAACTCGCTCGCCGCCCTTCTGCATGAACCGGGACGCCTCGAACTCGTAGAACGCCCGACTCCCGAACCCGGCCCCGGCGAGGTGCTCGTCGAAGTCGGCGCCTGCGCGATATGCGGCAGCGATTTCCACCTGATCGACGGCCACGTGCGGCGCGCGAAATACCCCGTCGTGCCGGGCCACGAACTCATGGGCGTCGTGAGCGCGCTGGGCCCGGGCGTAGAGGGCGTGGAAATCGGCGCGCGCGCCTGCATCGAGAACCACGTGCACTGCGGAGAATGCTATTTCTGCAAAATGGGCCGGGTGAACCTGTGCAACGACTCGCGCTCCATCGGCATGAACGCCGACGGCGGCTACAGCCGCCACGTCGTCGCGCCCGCCAGGTGCGTGCTCCCCTTGCCGGATGCGCTCGACGACGCCACCGCATCGGTGATGCAGACGCTGGGCACGGGCTACCACGTGGTGATGAACCGCGCGCGGATGGAAGCCGGCGAGACGGTGGCCATCATCGGCATGGGGCCGGTGGGCCTGTGCGCGCTGGCAAGTGCCAAATACGCCGGAGGCCGCGTCATCGCGCTCGACGCGGTGGCGGAGCGGCTCGAAGTCGCCCGGGAGATGGGGGCGGATGAGACGATAGACGTGCGAGAACATGATCCCGTCTCCGCCGTACAGGACCTGACGGGCGGGCACGGGGCGGACGCCGTCTTGGAAGTCGTGGGCGGGGCGCAGAACAAGACGATGGCCCAGGCCTTCGAGATGGCGAGAAAGGGCGGGCGCATCGTGGTCGTGGGCGCCTTCTCGGTGGATGCGCCGGTGCCGCTCGAACACCTTCAGCATCTCGAAAAGGAGATCATCGGCTCGCGCGGACATCCCGACACCTTCGAGGTCTGCATCGACCTCGCCGCCCGGGGGGAATTGAACGTGAAGCCCATGATCACCCACCAGATACCCCTCTCGATGGTCCACCGGGGCATCGAGATGATGCGCGAGCGAAAAGACGGGGCCATCAAGGTGGTGCTCATCCCGCGTGAAGAAGGCTGAGTTTCATAATTTCCGGCCATCATCTGGTTCCGGCAACCTTTCCCGCATAAAAAACTACGCATCGACAATCATTCAGGCATCGACTTGAGGAGAGAAAAACGAACATGAACACACGAGAAACCATCGGCTTCATCGGCCTGGGCCTCATGGGCCGGGCGTTTTCCAGGAACCTGATCGAGGACGGCTACCGCCTCGTGGGCGCGGACCCGGTCGCTGCGGCGCGCGAGGCGTTCGAGGACATGGGAGGTTTGGCCCTCGCCTCGCCGAAGGAGGTGGCCGAGGCGGCGGACATCGTCTTCATCTCGGTGCCGAACTCGAAGATATCGCTCGAATGCGCGCGGGGGGAGGACGGCTATCTCACGGCCGATCCGGACAAGAAACCAAAGGCCGTGGTCGACACCACCACCTCCGACCCCGAGGACACGCGCGAGATGGCGCGCCTGTGTGCGGAGCGCGGCTTCGACTTCATGGAGGCGTGCGTGAGCGGCAACAGCGAGAACGTGAAGAACAGGTCGGGCCTCTTCCTCGTCGGCGGGGAGGAGCAAACGCACGCGCTCGTGAAGGACATTTTCGCGCGTCTGCTCTCCGATCAGATCCACTGTGGTGCTGCGGGCGACGGCGCGACGATGAAGGTGCTCATCAACTACCTCACCTGCCTGCAGCGGTGCGCCATCGCAGAGTCCCTGCGCATGGGCCTGAGGGCGGGCGTGAAAGGGGAACTCCTGCTCGACGCCTTCATGAGAAGCGCCGCCGACAGCAGGCAGCTCAGAAACCGCGGCCCCCGGATGATCAGCGGGGACTTCACCAACCCGGTAAGCACGCTCGACGTGCTGACCAAGGACATCAAGCTCGGCCTCGCCCTGGGCCAAAGCGTGGACGCCAATATGCCGCTCGGCGATCTCTGCCTGCCCTTTTACACCCAAGGACAGGAACTCGGCTTCGGCTCCCTCGACAGCGCGGCGGTCTACAAGGTGTTCGAGGCGCGGGAGGGGAGGTAAAAGAAAGGCTTGTGCAAGGGGCGTCGGACTTTCTCGATGCTGTGTGGTTTTTGATCGTCACTACTAAAAAAAGCAACGAAAAGGCAGGCAATGTTATTGCCGCTGTCGCCAATCCGTCAGTTGACAGATGACACCTGACATATTAGTCTTGATGAATGATTGCGTCCTTCAGACATCGGGGCTTGAAAGCACTCTACGATGGTCGAACGGCGCGGCGAGTTGCGCCGGAGCATGTCCAGAAGCTGAGAGATATCCTGGCCGTTCTCGACAGGAGCCGACGGCCACGAGACGTTGACATTCCCGGTTTCCGGCTCCATTCACTGAAGGGTGAACTGAGGGGCTATTACGCCGTGGTAGTCTCGGGGAACTGGCGGGTGACCTTTCGGTTCGAAGAGGGGGACGTAATCGACGTTGATTACCTCGACTACCATTGATGAGGGCAAAGTGATGGCGATGAAAAATCCTCCGCATCCAGGCGGAATCGTGAAGCGGCAATGTCTCGAACCACTCGGATTGTCCGTGACCAAGGCTGCTGTGGGTCTCGGCGTCGCGCGCCAGACCTTGTCGGAGCTGATCAACGAGCGCACGGGGGTCTCTATAGAGATGGCGATCCGCCTTTCCAAGGCGTTCGGCTCGACGCCGGAGACCTGGCTCGGCCTGCAGATGGCTCACGATCTCTGGCAGGCGCGCGCCCACCTCGATGAAATCGAGGTCGAGAAGTTCGGGGCGGCGTGATACACGCCAGAATGACGCCGACGGGAAAACTGCCCCGAACTCCCCTAGAAGCTGAGCGAGATGTCGCGGTGGTGCGACATGCAGGCCGCCACGGGTTTCGCGAGCCGGGCCGGAAGCCGCTCCAGCTGCCGGACCCCGATGGTTCCGCGTATGGCGGCCTCATACGCGGCCAGGCCGGGGTCGAGCTCCAGGGCGGCGCGGGTTCGCCACTTCACTTCGCGATTGAAGAGAGTGAGCACATCGTTCAGACGCTTTTCGGCGCGCTTTTTGCCGGACTTGCCCCGCCTGGAGTCTGCGCGCGCCCTGGAGAGGCCTGAGCGCAAATCGTAGGTTCCGGGAACTTTTCTGAACGCCCGCTCCGCTTCGCGGATGGCGGAACCCGCCTTTTTGGCCGTCTGCGTCTGGAGGACTTCCGGCAGCCCCTTGAGCTTTACGCCCGCTTCCTCGAGAGCCGCTACCTTCGCCAGCATCTCGCGCACCTTGCGCACCGAGCTATAAGCGTCGTCGACGTTGCGCCGGTAGGTGCGCCGGGCGCGGGTCTCCTTCCGCTCCAGGGTCAGGTAACGACGGCGCATCTTCTTCCCGCCTTCGGGGCGTCTCGCCTCCACGCGCGCCCTTTGTTTCTTTAACTCGTTGATCTCGTGGCGCAGCGCCGCCGCGGCGTCCGTATCGCGCCCCATGCGCCGGATAGTGGTGCGCAACTCGCGGATATGGCGGTCGATCCGCCTCTCGTCCGCGTTGACCCGCCTGATGATGGTATGTACGGGCTTGTAGGTCTCCCCGAACTTCTCACGCTCCGCGCTGGCGCGGCGCACCTGCGCGACCAGATCGAAGGTCCGGGCCGCCTTCTCCATGCCGCCGGTCAGTTGCCCCCGGATTTTGTTGGGCAGATAGCCGGCATCGAGGTTCTGCGCGGTTCGAATGCTCGCGCGGATCGTCTCGCCGTCGCGGTCGTATTGCTCGAACAGGTGTTGCTCCAGGCAGTTCTGGAGGCGCGGGTTCCGCGGGGGCGGCGCGGTCTCGCCGGTGAGCGACGTACGCATCGGCAGGTAGTTCACCAGGGGAGGATAGAAGCCCACGATGCCCAGGGCCACGAGTTGCAGGGCGATGAAGGCGACCACGCCCTTGTAGATGTCCGTCGTCAGCACGTCGGATGGCGCAACGCCGCGCAGGTAGAACAGCGCGAAGCCGAACGGCGGCGTGAGGAAGGAAGTCTGCATGTTGACGCCTATCATCACCCCGAGCCAGACGGCGGTGACGTTGGCCGAGGGGTCCGAGAGCAGGATGGGGGCCACGATGGGCACCACCACCACCGCTATCTCGATGAAATCGAGGAAAAACCCGAGGATGAAGATCACCGCCATGACGACGACGAACTGGCTCCAGAAACCGCCGGGCAGCGTGGTGAGAAACTCCTTCACCAGCTCCTCGCCGCCGAAGCCCCGGAAGGCCGAGGTGAGCATGGCCGCGCCCAGGAGGATGATGAAAACCATGGCCGTGGTCTTGGCGGTCTCCACCATGACGCCCGCGAGCATCTGTTCGGTGCGGTAGGCGCGCCAGCCGCTCCAGGCCACGGCGACCAGCAGCCCTGCGACTGCGACCGCAGCGAACGTCACGCCGATAGCCTCGTAGGCGCCGTGAATCGTGCGTATGTTGAGGTCGAAGGTGGCCAGCAGGATGAAGAGCGCCAGCAGGGAAAGGCCCGCGATGATGGCCGGCGTGTAGCACCCGCGCTGTCCCTCACTCAACCGGTAGCCCGCCATGATGGTGGCGCCGACGGCGCCGATGGCGCCGGCCTGGTTGACCGTGGCGACCCCTGCGATGATGGAGCCGAGCACGGCCAGGATGAGCGCCAGGGGCGGGATGAGCGCCAGCAGCACGCGGAAGGCGAACTGGCGGTCGAAACTTCCTATCATGGGGATGGCCGGCGCGCTGTCAGGCCGTATGAGCGCGACCGTGAGGATGTAGATGACGTAGAGGCCCACCAGCACGAGGCCGGGCACGATGGCCCCCAGGAACATGTCGCCCGCGCTGGCCGAGGTGATGCCGAACTCCGTGGGCATGATGAACTGGCCGGTGGAGGCCTTGAAGTCCACCAGCCGCAGGGTGCCCGCCTGGTCGGTGGCGTTCGAGAGCTGGTCGGCCAGGATGATGAGCACCACGGAGGGCGGGATGATCTGCCCCAGCGTGCCCGCCGCGCAGATGGTCCCGGTGGCGAGCTGGCGCGAGTAGCCGTTGCGCAGCATGGCCGGCAGCGAGATGAGGCCCATGGCCACCACGGTGGCGCCGAGAATGCCGGTGGTGGCGGCAAGCAGCGCGCCCACCAGCACCACCGAGATGCCGAGGCCGCCCGGAACCGGCCCGAACAGGCGCGCCATGGTCACCAGCAGGTCCTCGGCGATCTTCGAGCGCTGCAGCATGATGCCCATGAACACGAACAGGGGCACGGCGATGATGGTGTCGCGCTCGACCTCCCAGTAGACGCCCCGGAAATTGGTGACGCCGGCCGTGAGCCACTGGACGGGGCCGTCCTGCGCGAAGAAGGCGCTTGCGTCGCCTGCGAAGAGGTAGCCGGTGATCGACGCGAGTCCGATGGTCAGGATGGCCGAGCCGGGCAGCGCGAAGGCCACCGGGTAACCCGACGCCAGCGCCCCGGCCATGGCCAGGATCAACAGTGCGAGAAAGAAGAGTTCCACGTTCAGGCCGGCTCGTGCGCGGGTTCGCTGGGCGACTGCCCGCGAAGGACCGCCATCGCGTCGAGGTAGTACGCCAGGAACTGCGTCATCATGGAGACGGCGTAGACGGCGAGGAAGCCCGCCATGAGGTACTTGACGTAGAGGCCGTACCCGCTCTGGGAGGTTTCGAAATAAAGCAGCGGGCTGTTGATGACGGACGCCTTGCCCGCCATGCCGACGGCGAGGATGGTCCAGCACAGCGGCACGCCCAGCAGAATGGAGCCCCACGCGTTGACCATGGCCTTGCGCCGATCGGTGAAATGCGTGTAGAGCACGTCCACGCGGACGTGGCCTCCGGCGACCAGGGTATGGGCGCTGGCGAACAGGAACAGCGCTGCGTACCAGAAGCGAACGAGATCGCCCATGAACGCCTGCTCGTAGGAGAAGATGAAGCGCGCGATGACGATCTGGAACTCGGCGACGACCACGAGCAGCGCGAGCCAGATGAAGTCGAGCCCCCGCCTGTAGTAGGCCACCACCGCCGCCGCGAGCATGAGCGGCAAATGCACGTAGACGCCGCGGAAACTCGAGACGCCCAGTTGCTGGGCCAGCTTCTTGCCGAACACCGCGGGCAGGAGCCCTTCCACGCGCAGGAACGATATGACGCCGTCGACGATGCCGATGAAGAACGTCGACCAGAATGCCGCGGCGATGACGTAGGCGGTGACGGCGTAGAGAAGCGCCGCGTCAGACGCAAACGGCCTCTCCCGGTTCCTGAGCGCGAAGACTTTGATGGCGGCGACCGGGATGACGTAGCCGGCTAGCTGCAGCAATCCCAGGAACGCCGCCGCGCCGCCTAAGACGGGCGCGACGCCCGGCCAGCCATGCCAGAAGACCAGGTAGTTGTTGAAGAGGAAAACGAACGTCGTCGCGGCCAGCGACAGCGCGAACGCGCGGTAGAGCGCGTCCGCGATGCCGGGCCGTTTTTCGTCCTCGTTGAACCGATCCTCAGTCACCGTGGAAAACCATAGTGATCCGTCACGCTATGCGCCGGACGTCTAGCTCGAAACGCCCAGCACGCGGTTGCGCTGCGCCACGAACGCCTGGTCGGCGAGATTCGACCATGCCCCGACCTCGCGGCGCGCCTTGTCGAAGCTCTCGTGGATGCGCTTGGCGAGCGGACTGTGGGTCACCACGCCCGCGAAGACCTCCTCGGCCGCTTTCCCGAACGCGTCGTAGACGTCGTCGTTGAACTTGCGCACCTGGACGCCCTGATCGCGCGTCAGCCGCGCCAGCGCCGCGCCGTTCTTGGCATTGTACTCGGCCATCATGACGTCGTTCTCCATGGAGGCCGCGGCCTCGATGAGCGTCTGATCGGCCTTCGAGAGCGAATCCCAGAACTTCTTGTTGAGACCCACGGACAACATCGAGCCGGGCTCGTGCATGCCCGGATAGTAGTAGTACTTGGCCGCCTCGTAGAACTTCATGAACTCGTCGTTCCACGGTCCCACCCATTCGGTGGCGTCGATGGCGCCCGAAACGAGGTTCTCGTAGATCTGCCCGCCGGGCAGGGATACCGGCGAGGCGCCGAGCTTCGCCATGACGTCGCCGCCGAGGCCCGGGATGCGCATCTTGAGGCCCTTCAAGTCGTCGGCGCTGTTGATCTCCTTGCGGAACCAGCCGCCCATCTGGACGCCCGTGTTGCCGCACATGAGGCCCTTGAGCCCGAACCCTCCGGCCAGCTCGTCCCAGAGCTGCTGTCCTCCGCCGAAGCGGATCCAGGCGTTGAACTCGGTGTAGGTGAGGCCGAAGGGCACGGAGGTGAAATAGGCCCACCCCGGATGCTTGCCCTTCCAGTAGTAGTCGGCCGCGTGGTAGGCCTGCGCGTTGCCCGAAGCCACCTCGTCGAACGAGTCGAAGGCGCCGACGCGCTCGCCGGCGGCGAAGTAGCTCACCTTGATGCGGCCGTCGCTCATGTCCTGGAGGCGCTTGGCGAAGCGCTGCGCCCCGGTGCCGAGGCCCGGGAAGTCGCGCGGCCAGGTGGTGACGATGGCGATCTCGATGCGCTTCTTCATCATGGCGGGCGCCTTCTGGGCCTGGGCCAACCCGCTGCCCGTCACGACCGCAGCGGCGGTCCCGGCCGCGGCGCCGGTCATAAAGTCACGACGTTTCATTTGGTTCTCCTTTTTATGAGAGGTGATTCAAGCCCACATGATGAGCGGCCGGCCCGCCGGTTGAAAACGAACGGCCGACCATCCTTCAAGACCCATTCGTAATGCCTCGTGATGCAGCGAAACATACTATGACAAGCGCAATGGCGGCGCAACCGCAATTTTACCGACTGTCAGCCTGGCGGGAGGAATCGATACAGAGCCGCTTCGCAATGATCGCGTCTTTGAAACACGGGGCTGTT
>VXPH01000229.1 GCA_009839615.1 Nitrospinota bacterium | reverse complement strand
TTTTTCATCTCGCGCCGGCCGGGGCCGGGGCGGGGGTGTTTTTTTCAGGTGTGGGGGTCCTGGCGCGGCCCCCCAAGGCGGCGCCGCCGCGGCCGGCAACGTCAAATACCAGCAGCTCTGCGCCTCCTGTCACGGGGCGACGGGCAAGGGCGACGGCCCCGCGGCCAAGGTGCTCAACCCGAAGCCGCGAAACCATACGGACGCCGAATACATGAAGACCATTTCGGACGAGTACATCGCCAAGATCACCAAGCTGGGCGGCGTCGCGGTCGGGAAATCGCCGTTGATGCCCCCCTGGGGCGGGGTGCTTTCCGACGCGGACGTCCAGAACCTGGTCGCCTTCATGCGCTCCCTGGCGAAATAGGAGCGCGGGCATGGATTCGGGGAATCGGGACCCCTTCCCTCCCGGGCGCTCCTTTCGGGTCGAGTTGCCAGGCCATGACCACTGGCGGAAAACGATTTGCTGCCAGGAAGCCTGTCCCGTCCACACCGACGCACGGGGCTACGTGACCGCTATCTCAGAGGGTGACTTCGAGCGTGCCTACATCATCGCGCGGGGGCCCAACCCCTTTGCGTCGGTTTGCGGGCGCGTCTGCGCGGCGCCGTGCGAAGCGGCCTGCCGCCGCGGAAACATCGACGCGCCGGTGGCCATCCGCGCGCTCAAGCGATTCGTGACGGAGCGCTACGGCGTAGAGGCCGACCTGGCGTCCGGCAAGGGAGAATCCTCCTTCACGCACCGCAGCCTCAGGAGCATGCGGGACCTCCGCTTTCAGCCGGCCACGCGCACCATCAACGATTTCTCGGTGCTCGAAGCCGCCCGCCGCAAGTCCGGGAGGGTGGAGACGGCGGGGAAGAAGGTGGCCGTCGTCGGCTCGGGCGTGGCGGGGCTGACCTGCGCGCACGACCTCGCCCTGCTCGGCTATGACGTGAGCGTTTTCGAGAAACAGGGCGTCCCCGGCGGGATGCTCATGCTCGGGGTTCCCGAATACCGCCTGCCGCGCGATCTCGTTCAGGCCGAGATTCAGGCCATCCTCAGCCTGGGCGTGGAGCTTCGGCTGAACCAGGCCATCGGGCGGGACTTCGACCTCTCCACCCTTCGCGAGGAGGGCTTCGAAGCGGCCTTCATCGCCATCGGCGCGCATGTGAGCCGCTCGCTGCCCATGGAAGGCCAGGACGCGGACGGCGTTTTCCGGGCCGTCGAGTTTCTGCTGAACGTGAACCTGAACTTCCGCGTCGAACTGGGCGAGCGCGTCGTCGTGATCGGCGGGGGAAACGTGGCGATGGACGCCGCCCGGGTCGCCGCCCGGGTTGCCGGAGAGGCCGATGCCCCCGCAGGCACAGGCGATCAGACGGAAGACGCCGTCCTCATGCGCGAGATGATGGACGTGGCGCGCGAGGCGATGCGCGTGGGGGCGAGGAACGTCCACGTCATCTGCCTGGAATCGCGCGAGGAGATGCCGGCGGCGGACTTCGAGATCGAAGAAGCGCTCGATGAGGGGATCGATCTCGAGCCCCGGGTGGGGCCAGTCCGCATTGTGGAAAAAGACGGGAAGGTAACCGGGCTGGAAGTCCAGGCGTGCACCCGCGTCTTCAATGAGGAGGGCCGCTTCAGCCCGGAATTCGATCCGGACACCAGGCGCGTGATTCCGTGCGACTCGGTAATCGTGGCCGTCGGCCAGGCCTCCGACCTCTCCTGGATCAAGGATGGGGACGGCGTCGAGACGACGCCGCGCGGGACGATCCGCGTCGACCCCGAAACGCTTGCCACGACCGCTCCGGGCATATACGCGGGCGGGGACGTCGCCATGGGTCCCCGGATATTCATCGAGGGCGTGGAGAACGGCCACCGCGCCGCCCGCTCCATCCACACCTATCTCTCGGGCGGCCAGGCGGGTGTCCAGACGAATCTTCAGTGGGCCTCCGTCGAGCCCTTGCAGCAAGCGCTGCTCCATGAGCCGGGAGAGGGGTTTTCCCTCCCCATCGTGAACCCCGGCTACCAGAAAGCGTCCCGCCGAAACCCCGACGCCCTGCCTATCGATCGCCGAATCGGCGTCGCCGAGGTGGAGCTGGGCTATTCGCCCGAGGCGGCGGTCGATCAGGGGCTGCGGTGTCTGCGCTGCAGCGCGAACCCGATATTCGACGGCGCCAAGTGCATCCTCTGCGGCGGTTGCGTGGATGTGTGCCCGTCGCGCTGCCTGCGAATGGTTCCCCTCGAAACCCTTGAGGGCGGAGAGGACCTGGCGGCTTTAATCGGCGCCCGCTATGGAACGTCCGCCGTCGAGGCGGTGACGGGCGCGGCGATGATCATGGACCCGGACAAGTGCATCCGTTGTTCGCTCTGCGCCCAGCGCTGTCCCACGGGCGCCGTCACCATCGAGAATTTTTCTTTCCAGGAAGAATGGGTGGAGGTGGGGTGAGGTGAGTGCGAGCGTGGATGAACAGACCCCCCGGCGCCGGATGCTGCTGGGGCTCGGCTGGGTTTCTTTTCTGGTTTCCCTGCTGGGTCCGGTACTCGCCAACGTGCGGTTCCTGTTCCCCAACGTCGTGTATGAGGGCGAGTCGGTTCTGAAGCTCGACTCCCTGGAGAAGTACCTCGTGGGGTCCATCACGTTTTTCGCCGACAAGAAAATCGTTCTTTTCCGCGAGAAGGACGGATTCCGCGCCTGCACCGCCGTCTGCCCGCATCTTCGCTGCGTCATCAGCCCCTTCGTCGGGGCGCCCGGCGCGTCTCCCGATATCCTGAGGGCGCGGTGCCCGTGCCACGGCAGCACGTTCGACGGGCGGGGGCAGGTGCTCGGGGGGCCTGCGCCCCGGGGACTCGACTTTTTCCGCGTAACGAAATCGCCGGACGGCCGCGTCGTGGTCGATACGCGCAAAGTCGTCGCTCCGTCCGAGCATTTCAAACTCTGAGCCGCCATCATGGTCACCGAATCCCCCAAGGAAACAGGACGCAGAAAAGCCGTATCGTGGATCAGGGACAACCGCGTGGTGCGCTCGATCTTCCGCCGCGGCTATCCGGACAACGATCTGGATCGCGCCGCCGTCATGTTCTCGAACTTCTTCCTGCACGTCCTTCCCGCACGGACGCACGTTCACAGCCTGAAGCCCACCTACACATGGGGGCTCGGCATCATCTCCCTGTTCCTTTTCGTGATCCTTCTGGGCACCGGCTCCTTGCTCATGTTCTTCTACGTCCCCTCGACCGAGCGCGCCTACAGCGACATGAAGGACCTGCAGTTCGTCGTCTCCTACGGCGTCGTCCTGCGGAACCTCCACCGCTGGGCCGCCCACGCGATGGTCGCCGTCGTCTTTTTGCACATGTGCCGGGTGTTCTACACGGCCAGCTACAAGGCGCCGCGCGAGTTCAACTGGGTTATCGGGGTGCTCCTCTGGGGGGCGACCCTGATGATGAGCTTCACGGGCTACCTCCTCCCCTGGGATCAGCTCGCCTACTGGGCCATCACCGTCGGCTCCAGCATCGCCAGCTACCCGCCGCTGGTCGGAGAATACATCCGCACGCTGATGCTCGGAGGCGATACGGTGGGACAGAACGCGCTGATCCGCTTCTACGTCATGCACGTCATCGTCCTGCCGGGGATCATGATGATACTCATGGGCGTGCATTTCTGGCGGATACGCAAGGACGGGGGCCTCTCCCGGCCGCCCGCGCCGCCCGCCGAGGCCGCCCGGGGCGAGGCGGCGGCTTTCTCGCCGCACAAGACGTACATGCTCGTGGAACTGGCCGAAGGGAAGACGCCCATGGTGGACGCGCAGGCTCCCGAAGAGGAGGTCATGAGCTGGCCGCACACGGTCTTCCGGATGCTGGTCGTCTTCGTGGGGGTCGTGGCCGTCCTCTCCGCCGTCGCCTACTTTTTCGATGCGCCTCTGGAGGAGCTGGCCAACCCGGACCATCCGCCCAACCCCGCCAAGGCGCCCTGGTATTTTCTCGGGCTTCAGGAAATCGTGAGCTATTCCGCCCTGGCGGGTGGCGTCATCGTTCCCGCCGCCGCGATCATCGGCCTCATGACCATCCCCTACGTCGACCGCAACCCCGAGGGCCAGGGCGCGTGGTTCACCTCGGCCCAGGGCCGGCGCATTACGCTCTGGTCGGTCGTGGCGGTCATCCCGGTCGTCCTCGTCCTGACATGGCTGAACGAGCACTACGCGGTGCGGATACTGGTGCCGGGCGCCTCGCAGATCTGGGTCGACCTCCTGAATCCGGGGACGATACTGATCGCCCTCTTCGCCGCCGGGTCGCTCTACACCTGGCGGCGGACGGGGTCGAGCCGGATGGGGGCGCTGGCGCTCTATTCCTATTTTCTGACGTCTTATCTGATTTACACGCTCATCGGGCTTTACTTCCGCGGCGCCAACTGGGCCTGGATATGGCCGTGGCAGGCGACGGGTCTGCACTGAGGCGGATGACGAATGGCGAATTCAAATCACAACGATTCCCAGGTGCCCCTCGGGTGGGTGGTCGCCTTCGCCGCCCTGAGCGTATGCGCGGCGCTGTTTTTCCTGCTCTCCGTCTGGAAGGATTACGACCGCGAATGGCGGGGCTACCAGCGGACGTTCCGTGAGATGCTCTTCGCAAGAGCCGGGAGCGAGGAGGAGCGCAAGGCCGCCCTGGCGAGCGGGGATCAGTTCGAACAGATCATCGTGGCGGGCGGCGAGCGCGTGGACAGGTGCGTCATGTGCCACCGGGGCGTCGAACACCCGGCGTTCAAGGATGCCGACCAGCCTTTCGCCAGGCACCCCACCATCCCGCCGCACCCCTTCGAGAAATTCGGCTGCACCGTGTGCCACCAGGGACAGGGGCGGGCGACGAGCGTCCAGGAC
>VXPH01000067.1 GCA_009839615.1 Nitrospinota bacterium | reverse complement strand
TTGCCAGGCGATAAATAACCCGCCGCCGGGGGAAACATCCGCCCGTCGATGCGCCCGAGCCGCATCGCTGCCATCAACCGCGCTCATGCGGTTCGCCGAACCGCTCGACCGGCGCGCGACTACACCCTCGGCTGGCGCGTCGAACCCGAAGACGCGGGTGGCCTCGGCCGCCCTTCGTACCGGGGTGTGACTCGGCCCTGCGACGACCGTGACCGTTTAAACGGAAACATCACTCCCACCAAGTTGTAAAGTGCTTGGAACGGAAAACCCTGGCATACCACTGAAGATTTCTGCTTGGATCGGAAGCGTTGCGGCCAATGGGTTGCGTAGCGATCGCATGGGCGTGTAAAAACAGAAACGATGTGTTCACCGAAAAACGCGGGGGCGGACGCAGGACTCCTCCCAAAGGGAGGGCGAGGGAATTCGAGGGTGGTCTGAGTGCTCGACGACGAACGACTGAGGGCGAAGCTCGCCAAGGTGGAGGCGCTGTTCCAGCGAGCCGGCAGCGCGGGGGAGCGGGCGGCGGCCGAAGCCGCGCTCGAGCGGCTGAAGGGCCGTCTGGGCGCATCCGACGAGGACCGCGAGCCGGAGATCGAGCTTCAGTTCTCACTGCCGGACATGTGGTCGGTCCGGCTGTTCCTGGCGATCTGCCGCAAGCACGGCGTGCATCCTTACCGTTATTCGCGGCAGCGGCGGACGACCGTCATGGTGCGCGCCCGACGGGAGTTCTTCGATCAAGTGGTGTTGCCGGAATTCGACCTCCTCCACGATGAGCTCGAGAGCTACTTCGAGGACGTCACCGATCAATTGATCGAGCGTGCCCTGGTTTCGGACGGCGGCGACATCTTTGCTTAGTGCTAGCGGCCCGGCGTGAGGAATTCAGCCGATTCCGGCGGCTTTCGGGATAGCCGCACTGCGCCTGCTGCGCCCCTCGGGAGGTCGTCAAAAGGTCGGCCGGGTAGTGACTGCATTATCCAATCCTGTTTTTCGACCTTTCATTTGGGACACTGGAGCGACGACCGTCTTACCGTATGAACCCATTGGCCTGCGAGCCGGACGCCGCGTGACATGGTTTTTGATCGCCTCAAAACATCCGGCGCAAGGTAATCTGCAGGCCGATATCGGGTGTGGCGAACCGCGGCCGTCGTCTTCGGTTACGGCGATTTCAAGCGTCGTGCGCTCATCAAGGCGCAGCGCGCCGCCCATGCCTAGCATGACGCTCGGGTCGGAGAGAGGAGGCACGCGTGAAGAACCGTAACCCGAGGTATGAACGTCCAACTGGACCGTCAGGGTGAAGTGCGGCAGGGGCCGCCAGGTTACGCCAAAGCGGCCGAACGCGATGAATTCACGATCAAAGCGTGGCGGATGGTGCGGCGTCTTCGCGAGAAGCGCCCCCAAGCTAGCGGCGTAGAGCCAGCAGCGCGAGTCGACGGATCCGGGCAGCGCGCCAGAGGTTTCCGCCCAGATCGATGCCGAGATTTCACCGGTTCCCGCAGGCAGGTCTTCATCGCCGGTCGGCAGCTTGACAGTGGCCCGAATCGCCAGAGAGTCGTTCGTGAAAAACTTCCGAACAGGCGTATAGCTCACGCCCAAGCTGAGGTCCCCGAAGGAGAAGGCGTTCTCGCGGATATGGAAACGGGTTTGCGCGCCGTCACGATAGAAGAGAATCAGGCGGGCTCGCGGCGCTTCGTCCCTGCCGCTCTGGGGCAGGCCGAAAAAATCGTGCCAGTTTTCGATGAACGAGTCGAAGACGTAGTCTCGGTGCATGAGGAGGGGTGCTTCGACGAACCATTCCCACCGGTTCCGGAACCCGCTCCGAAGGGTAACCGACACTCTTTAGGTCTCGCCGTCTATGAGGATTTCTTCGGAGCCTGATTTTTCCCCGACCAGATACGAAGCGGCATCCGTCGAGAGAATGAATTCGGTTGAACGCGGCGAGAGGAGAATCTCGAAAGGGTCGGGTAGCGCCGCCACCGGATGGAGGAGCAGTTCGCGGTGCTGGGTCTCGAAGCGACGTTTCAACCCGCCGCAGACATCCGAGATTTCACTCTGAAAACCTATTCGAAAGTCGACAGGCAAACCAGGCGGCGGCTGGGACTTTGGCTCTTGGCCGATGCCGAGATTGCCTGTTCGATGAATCATAACCAGATCATGCGTGAAGTCGTGGAAAACGGGCTGAACGTGTTCTAGGTTGACCCGCCCTTCGTCTCCCACGACGAACAGGACGACTCACAGACTCGATCGCGACCACAGACTCGCGCGCACCGAACACAAACGCGCTGAGGGCGTCGTATCGGGGAAGTGGCGGCGTATCGTGAGCAACGTGTCGCACGATTTCCGGTGGCTGGCGGCCTTCAGGCACCTCCTGCGCGGAGGAATCGGAGTCACTCCGCCTGCGGACAAGAGCGTTTGAGAGTGCAGAGGTGGGACGTTATATCCGCCTGACGGGAGCGTTCTACTCTTCGAGTACATCTCGTGTATTGTTTCTGCACGACTCAAGGAGAGCTACCGCGCCTCCCGGTCGCCATATTCTTGCGCAAGTATCCGGGCGATTCCACGCCGAAGTTCCGCTACGTCCTGTGTCGCCGTCACCCGGACGATAGGCCAATCCACAGAAAATCAGACGTGAACGATGATGTTGCGAAACGCCACGATGTCTCCCCATTCGATTTGGGGATGGCGCGCCCGAAACGCCTCGGGCAACCGCGCTGATCCTTCCCCGATGACCGCCAATTTGTGCAGGACCGAGTTGCCCAGCAGTTCGTTCGCGATGAACGAATGTTGCTCGGTTTCCAGGAGGAATCGGCCGATGGCGTCCGCGGCCTCCAGCATGTCGGTGAGGTAGAGTTCCTCACGCCGCATAGATCACTTCCGCGCCCGAAAGCGCCTCCGTTCGTATTTTCGGCTTCAGTCCATCTTGGGGAACCAGATCCACCTTGCGGTGGATGATGGCCGTCAACTCCCTTTGCATCCTGGCCAGCTTCATGAAGCCGATTCGGGCTTCCGGCTCGAATTCGACGAGGAGATCTATATCGCTCCCGCAAACCAAACTCTCTCCGATTTGCGCGACTTTTCCGGCGCGCCTTCGGAGATATTGCGGCTGATTTTAGCGATTGCCTCCTCCCATCCTGCCCGCTCCATGTCGCGAACGATGGCCTGCGCCGCGAACATGGCGGAGCGAAGCAAGTGGATTTCGGCCTCGGTTCGCGGCCATTCGCGGCGCTCCAGGGCCTCCATCGCGAGCTCTACCACGAGCCTGTTGGGCGATTTTTCGCGCCTTTCGGCCTCTTTTTCGATGCGCTTCCACTGCTCGGGCGTGACCCTGATGTTCTTCTCTGCCGTCTGCGCCATTCGTTTTGTTCCTCCTATCGTGAAGATTTTCACTTCGGTTGATCGCAAAACGGACCGGAAAAACCCGTTTCTTTATATCGGGAAACTCCATTTTGGAGTGGTGACGTCCCCAAAATGCCCCGGTCCATGAGATACCAGAATGGTAGTCGTCATAGCTGTGCGCAAGCTCGTCCGTATTACGATCAGCATACGCGTAGCAAATCCTCGTATTACGCCGTATGACAAAGAGCATACGCCAATTTTAAGTGCTTGGATTTCAAAAGGTGATCTTACTACCGAATTGGTATTACTTTTTCCGACATAGAGGAGGCGGGACTTGTCGTCATTTAAGTAATGCGCTGCACGACAGGCTCGCGCTTGACTACACCTGCATCGGCGATGCGTTCCGGTGTGCAACCCGAAGCGCCGAAGGGCGTCGGGCGCACCGAATTTGCGGGACAAGCGACGGGGGAATCTGCGCCGGAGAAGAAGGCGAGCGGGAGCCTTCGCGGCGCTTGAGCGGCAGGAGATGAGTGGAGCAAACAGGAGAGGAGAAGTGCAGGAGAAGGCGAAGGCGAGAAGACGGGCCGCGCAAGCGGAGACGCGACCCGTCGAGCGTTCACGTCAGGCGGCGACGCGCTGTACGGGGATGCCGAGGGTTTTCGCCTTGTCGACGAGGTTGTCGGTGATGCCCGAGCCAGGGAACGCGACCACGCCCTTGGGGAGCAGGTTCAAGAGCTCGTCATTGCGGCGGAAGGGAGCGGCCCGTCCATGCGCCTGCCAGTCCGGCTTGCAGACGATCTGGTGGACGCCGTTCCGCTCGGCCCATCCCGCCGCGATTTTCTCGGCGCCGGGGCCGCCGCCGTGGACGAGGACGACGTCGGCGTACTTGGCCTTGACCTTGTCGAGATGCGCGATGATTTTGCCCGCATCGTTTGCTTCCTTTCCTCCCGCGACGGCGACGAGGGTTCCCTGGGGAAGATGAGCGGTGTTCTCGCGGTCCTTTTTCGCTCTTTGAAAATCGCGCGCCTCGATCACGGCGGAGGTCAGCTTGCCGGTCTGAGAGACGTGTGATCCTCGCCTCGGCCTCCATACCTCGCCGGTCTCGGCGCGGTAGGCCTCTGCGGCGGCGTCCCTGAGCTGCTCGAAGGCGTCGCGCCGGTCCGAGAGGTTTTGCGCCCGGTCGGTCGCGAGTTCGAGTTCGCGCGAGCGGATCTCGGAGCCATCCTGCTCGCGCTGGAGTTCGCGGATGCCGGGTATGAGCCTGTCGGCGGCGCGGTCGAGCCTCTGTGTCTGGGCGTCGAGGGTGTTGACGAAGCCCCACAGGAGGTTTCCGCGCTCATCCGCAAGCTGTGTTCCGTCGGGCGCGGCTTGGGCCAGGATACCGAAGGCTCTGAGGACGGCGGCGGTTGCTTCGCCATCGTCCCACACGGGGCGGTTGTCGAACTCGTCCGGCCCGGGTGTCGCGCCGAAGAGTTCGGCCTGCTCGCATACCATGGCGGTGAAGGTTTCATGCT
>VXPH01000199.1 GCA_009839615.1 Nitrospinota bacterium | reverse complement strand
TGAGGGGGAGTCGAAGAGGCCGAGTCCTTTGGACGAAGGCCGATTCGGTGGGGGGTATAATTCGGAATGGCGATCAAACACGTTTTACCCCCCACCGGCGCGGCTTCGGACTCTGTCCTCGCCTTGCCGACTCCCCCTCAAGGGGGAGTGAACTTCAAAAGCGTGCGCAAAACCCAAAATTGCTTCCTTGGACTTTTTCAACAACCCCTTGAGTGTCAGGCTTCCCGATCATCGAATTGCTCCCCGTAGGGACAGGCCTCCGTGCCTGTCCTGACGAAGGACAACCACGGAGGGCTGGACAGGCACGGAGGCCTGTCCCTACAACACCATCACGCGCACTCCTTCACTCCCCCACGCAGAAACTGAAAAACGCATCGAACAGCGCGCCCGCGTCGTGCGGACCGGGGCAGGCCTCGGGGTGGTACTGCACGCTGAACACCTTGGGGGATTCGGACTTGAGTCCCTCACAAGTCTGGTCGTTGAGAGACGAATGCGTAACCGCCACGCCGGCGGGCAGGCTTTCGGGGTCCACGGCGAAGGAGTGGTTCTGCGAGGTGATGTCCACTTTTTTCGTATTCAAATCCTGGACGGGGTGGTTCGCCCCGTGGTGGCCGAACTTGAGCTTGTACGTCCGCCCGCCCAGGGCCTGCGCGAGGATTTGATGACCAAGGCAGATACCCACGACCGGCACCCGGCCCATGATGTTTCTGACGTTCTCGACGACGTAGCCCAGCGCGGCCGGGTCGCCGGGGCCGTTCGATAAGAACACCGCTGCCGGTTTTCTCGCAAGCACGCTCTCGGCGGTCTCGGAAGCCGGCACGATTTCGAGATCGAACCGCTGTCCGAGTTCGCGGAAAATGTTGTCCTTGGCCCCCAGGTCGTAGGCCACGCATAGCGGTCGGCCCTTTCGCTCGCCGTATGCGTGGGCGGCATTGCAGGTGACGCCTTGCACCATGTCGCGCCCGTCCAGCCCCGGACTCGCCTTGGCGCGCTCGACCAGGCTCCGCTCGTCCGGATCCGTGGATGAGAGCACCGCCTTCAGCGCGCCGGCCTCCCGGATGTGGCGCGTGAGCGCGCGCGTATCGACGCCCTCTATACCGGGAATTCCCTGTTCTTTCAGATAAGAATCCAGATCCCCGTTCGCGCGGAAATTGCTGTGGCGCCTGCACACTTCCTTCACGATGAAGGCCTCGACCCAGACGCGGCGGGATTCCTCATCACCGGGGATGACGCCGTAGTTCCCGATGTGGGGGTACGTCATCACCACCATCTGGCCCCGGTAGGAGGGGTCGGTGAGCACCTCCTGGTAGCCCGTCATCGCCGTGTTGAAGACGAGTTCGCCTTCCGCGTCCGCCTCCGCCTCCGCCCCGAAACTGGCGCCCCGGAAGACTCTGCCGTCCTCCAGGGCCAGGAGCGCCGGTTTGATTTTCCGTCCCCTCATGCGGTGAGCGCCTCCTGGGCTGAGATTTTCATTTCACCCGCAAGCCTGCTCATCCGCACCTCTCCCCCGACGACCGTGGCGACGGCGCACCCCTTGAGCTTCCAGCCCGCGAAAGGCGTGTTCCTGCCGTTGCTCTCGAACGCGTCGGGGTCGACCGTGATCTCGCGCTCGGGGTCCAAAATCGTCACGTCGCCGGGCGCGCCCTCCTTGAGCGTGCCGTGGGGCAGGCCCAGAATCTCACGCGGCCCCGCCGTGAACTTCGCGATCATCTCGGGCAGCGTGAGCACGCCCCCGTCCACGAGCCTGTCCAGCGCGAGCGATACGGCCGTCTCCAGCCCCACGATCCCGAACGGAACGGCGTCGAACTCCCGCTGGGTCTCGGCCTCGTAGTGCGGCGCGTGGTCCGAAGCGATGGCGGAAATCGTGCCGTCCCTGAGGCCCTCCAGCAGCGCCTCCCTGTTCGCCTCATCGCGCAGCGGCGGCGCCATCTTGGCGGAGGAGTCGAAGCCCTGAATCGCCTCATCGGTCAGCGCGAAATGGTGCGGCGTCACCTCCGCCGTCACGCGGACCCCGCGCGCCCGCGCCGCCCGCACCAGGTCCACCGCGCCCGCAGAGGAGATGTGCAGGATGTGGAGCCTGCCGCCCGTGAGTTCCGCGAGGCGGATGTCGCGGTATACGCAGATGTCCTCGCTCGCCGCCGGGTTCCCCGCGAGGCCCAAAAGGGTGGAGACCGCTCCCTCGTTCATCACCTTGGCCGAAGAGAGCGACATATCTTCCGCATGGTCGAGCACGCTCACGCCGAGCATTCCGGCGTATTCGAGGGCCGCGCGCATCAGGGCGGCCGTCTTGACGGGCACGCCGTCGTCGCTGAAGGCCACCGCGCCCGCCTCCATCTGCTCGGCCATCTCGCTCAACTCCTCGCCCTCGAGGCCCACCGAAACCGCGCCGATGGGGAACACGCGGCACGCGCCCACCTCGCGCGCGCGCTTGAGTATCCGCTCGGTGATGGAACTCGTGTCGTTCACCGGGTCGGTGTTCGCCATGCAGGCCACGCCGGTGAACCCGCCCGCTGCGGCGGCGCGGGTGCCGCTCTCGATGTCTTCCTTGTACTCCTGCCCCGGCTCACGGAAATGCACGTGCATGTCGATGAACCCGGGCGCGACGACGAGCCCCGCCGCGTCGATGATCTCATCCCCACCGCGCGGCAGGATGTTCTTCTTCCGGTGGGCAACCTTCCCCTCCTCGATCAGGATGTCGCATACCTCATCGACGCCGTCCGCGGGGTCGATGAGGCGGCCTCCCCTAATGAGCAACGGCATCTCGCACCTCCTTGCGCGATTTCCTGGGCTCCCCGGCGTCCGCCTCTTCCGTCTCCGCATCCCCCGGCTCTTCTTCTTTTTTCACCGAGAGGAGATAGAGGATCGCCATCCGGCAGGCAACGCCGTATTCGACTTGTTCCAGGATGACGGAGAACGGCCCGTCGGCCACGTCGGGTGACATCTCCACGCCCCGGTTGATGGGCCCCGGGTGCATGATGAGCAGGTCGCGCTTCGCTCCCTGGAGCTTCTTCTTGGTGATCCCGTAGGTGTTCGCGTATTCGCGCGCGCTGGGGAAGGCGCTTCCCGCGCCTCTTTCGAGCTGGATTCTGAGCGCGATGAGCACGTCCGCCCCGTCGATGGCCTCATCGAGCCGCGTCGTCACGCGCGCACCCAGGCAGTCGACTTCCGCGGGCAGCATGGTGGAGGGGCCGCAGAAGGTGACGTTCGCGCCCAGCTTCATCAGGCCAGCCACGTTCGAGCGCGCCACGCGGCTGTGCGCGATGTCCCCCACGATGGAGACGTTCAGGCCCTGGAACTTCTTCTTGTGCTCCCGGATGGTATAGAGGTCGAGCAGCGCCTGCGTGGGGTGCTCGTGGCAGCCGTCGCCCGCGTTCACGACGGCGCAATCGAGCTCCCTGCCCAGATAGGCGGGCGCGCCCGACGCCCAGTGCCGCACGACGAGCACGTCGGTGGCCATCGCCTCGATGTTCCGGGCCGTGTCGCGCAGGGTCTCCCCCTTGGCCGCCGAACTCGTGGAGACGGAGAGGTTGATGACATCCGCCGAGAGGCGCTTGCCCGCGATCTCGAACGAAGCGCGCGTGCGCGTGCTGTTCTCGAAGAACAGGTTGACGATGGTCTTTCCCCGCAGCGTGGGCACTTTCTTGATGTCGCGCTCGTTGATCTCGCGGAACGAGTCGGTCTGATCGAGCAGGAACGTGATTTCCCCGGGCTCGAGTTCGCGGATCGAGAGCAAATCCTTTCTTCGGTAGGTCTCCAGGCTCATGTGATTCCCCCCCCTGTAACGCCCGGTCCATCGGGCTCGTCTATCGCTTGAAAACGGCGTCCTGGCCGTCGGTTTCCTCCAGGTGCACCCGCACCTCCTCGGGATGGACCGCCTCGATGTTCTTCCCGACGAAATCGGCGCGTATGGGCAGTTCGCGTCCTCCCCGGTCCACCAGGATGGCGAGGCGCACCCTGCGGGGCCGGCCGAAGCCCATGAGCGCGGCCAGGGCGGCGCGCGCCGTGCGGCCCGTGTAGAGCACGTCGTCGACGAGAATCACGTCCTTCCCCTCGCAGGAGAAGGGCAGGTCCGTCTTCTTGAGGCCGGTTCTCCCCCCGCCGGCCTGATTCAGGTCGTCGCGGTAGAGCGTCACGTCGAGCGCGCCCACGAGCGGATGCACGCCCACCAAGGACTGAAGCTCGCGCGCCAGCCTTTCCGCGAGGGGCACGCCCCTCGTGCGGACCCCGATGAACACGAGGTCCGACAGATCGGCCGTGCGCTCGATGATCTCGTGCGAGAGGCGCCTCAGGGTGCGCCTGAGCTGCTCGGCGTCGAGTTGCTGCATCATCAGGGCGAAATCCGATCTTCGGGCGGTTTCAGGTCAAAAAGGGCGCAAAAAAAACTCCATGCCCACAGGGCACGGAGTGCGGAAATCAAACGAGAAGATGGCAAGCATCTGGGTTTCCTCCTTCGCCGCCTCACGGGACGACATTAAAGGGGAATTTCTCTATCACCGGTTTGTTTCCACCCGGCGAAGTGCCGGCCGGGCGATTTCCTGAAAACTAGCAGTCTTTCCGGCAAAGAGCAAGAGGAAAATTCAGGCGCGCTTCAAAAAATCCAGCGGCGCACCCGACAGGCTTTCTTTCTCATCGGGAGCGTGAGCCGACTCCTCCAGAATCTCGAAAAGGGCGGATGCGTCTTTTTTCGACAGATTGCGCCTCGCCTCCCCCAGGACGCGCACCCGCAGGGTCCTGTTCTCTAATTTAAGGCTCAGCACGTCTCCGATTTCCACCCGGGAGGAGGCTTTGGCCGTCTTCCCCTCGATGTCCACCGCACCCGTATCCGCCAGGCTCTTGGCCAGGGGACGGCGCTTGAC
>VXPH01000180.1 GCA_009839615.1 Nitrospinota bacterium | reverse complement strand
GCCCTCCCCCCCACATCGCTCGCGCCTGCGTCGTGGTATCATCCGGGCACGGGATAATGATAAGAATACGGATGGGCGCCGATCCATGAACCGGCCCGGAAGAACCGGGGCGTTCACGGCGGCCTCGCCGGCCTGTTCGAGAAAACCACTCGGAGGAGAAACCATGAAGCGCGTGATCGTTCCACAAGACTGCCCGGCCTCCCCCAAGGCGCAGTCAGAAGCGATCGAGACCGAACACCTGCTCTTCTTCGCCGGTCAGATGGCGACGGACTACGCGGCCGGCGTGGCGCCCGAGGCCGCGGTGGACCCGGAGAACCCGTTCGCCGGCCCGCCGCCGATGGCGCGGCAGACCCACGTCATACTCGCGCGGATGGGAAAGATACTCGAAAGCGCGGGCCTCGGGTACGAAGACCTCATCCGCATCGAGCAGTTCATCACCGGCCGCGAGCAGGCCGCGTGGTACTCCGCGACGCGCCAGGCCTACATGGCCAGGGCGCACCCGACCAGCACGCGGGTGGTGGCGAAGGCCCTGGAAGTGCCCGACGCGCTCATCGTATGCGACGGGTTTGCGCTCAAGCCCGGCTCGGGTTGGGAGAAACAGACGCACGACTTGGAACTCGTGCCCAAATCGCTGACCGGCTACCCCGCGGCGCAGTCCGCGGGGCCCTTCGTGCTGATGCCGGGGATGATCGCCACCGATTACGCGACCGGGATTCACCCCGACGCCCGCGTCGACCCGACCTTCTGGCACCAGTCCGCCATCAAGCGCCAGACCGAGTACATCCTCCGCACCAAGCGGAAGGTGCTGAACGAACTGGGCCTCGATCTCGAGAACATCGTCCAGACTTCCGTCTACCTCACCCACATGGAGGATCTGCCCGCGGTGGATTACGTGTGGCGCGAGTTCTTCGCGGACGACCCGCCCGCGCGCAGCGTCATCCCCTGCGACGATCTGGCCATCGGCGGCGCCCGCATCGAGGTCAGCTCCATCTCCTTGCGCCCCGGCGGCGGTCTGGAGCGCCGGACGATTCTGTCGCCCGACGCCCCGCCCCCCCTGTTCCACGAGCCGCACGCCGTCAAGACGGGTCCGTATCTCTGGCTTTCCACGCAGATCGCCACAGACGAAAACGGCCTCGCGCCCGAAGTCCGCGTGAACCCCGGGCTCCCCTGGCATTCCTCGCCGGTAAAGCGCCAGACCGAATACATATTGGGGAACGCGGACGCCATCTGCCGCGCGGCGGGGGGGAGCCTCGCTGACGTCGTGAGAAGCCAGACCGTGTTCCACGACATGGCCGATCTGCACGGCGCGTTCGAGGTATGGGGCGGCGCATTCGCGGACGCGCCGCCGGTGAACATGAGCGCGCAGACCGCCACGCCGATGCCCGTGCCCGGATGCCGGATCCTGGCGTCCCTGGCGGCCTACATCCCGGATTGAGCGAAAAACCCCCGTCCAGGCGGCGGGGCCGGGTCGTTCGGCGCGAAGCGTGGGCGGAGGAAGAAGGATTCGAACCCTCCTGGCGCCCATGTGATGTCTACGGTGTAGGTGTAGGGGCCGCATATATGCGGCCCTGCCTTTCCGCCGCCCGTCACGGGTCGCATATATGTCGGACATATATATCCGACCTACAATCGAGATTTCACCCCGTCATTCCGGCGAAAGCCGGAATCCATTTTGATGCAGAATGACGATACACCGGTTTTTCATCTCCGCGTCGTTAACGGGGACCAATCAGAAAATAAAATCAAAGGCAAAACAAATGGATTCCGGCTTTCGCCGGAATGACGGTGAACATTCGAAATGGTGAAGTTGGAAACTTTGGAGCAGTCCTCAAAAAAGCAGAACTGTTCGTAGGGACAACCCTCCGTGGTTGTCCCTCGTGAGGACAGGCACAGAGGCCTGTCCCTACAGAGATGAGGCTGACTCTTTGAACTCGCCCCGAACCCTACACCGGCTGTGCGCCCTCAATCTGGGTGCGGTGCATGAGGCGCGGATGCGTGCCCGCGTGGGGTTCGCGGTAGTGCATGGTGCAGCGGTTGTCCCACAGCAGCACGTCGCCGAGCCGCCAGACGTGCGCCCAGACGAGTTCATCGCGGCAGGCGTGCTCCCAGAGGAAATCGAGAAGCGCCTCGCTCTCCTGCTCCTCCATGTCGTCGATGTATTGCGATGGATACGCGCGTCTTCGGCCGAGATAAAGCGCGCGTCTTCCGGATTCGGGGTGCGTGCAGACGAGGGGATGGTGCGGCCCGGGAACTTCGGAGGGCTTGGTGGGCAGCTTGACGCCCGGCCGCAGCGTGCCGGCGGAGTTTCTGCTCGCGTCGTGGACGGCGGTCTTGCCCTCGATTTTCTGCTTCACGTCCTCGGGCAGGGTCTCATACGCCGTGTACTGGTTGCTGAAACAGGTGTTCCCGCCCGATGGCGGCAGCCTCCGCCCGTAGAGCATGCTGCCCGCGGGGGGTTTCTCGGCGTAGGAGTTGTCGTTGTGCCAGACGACCTCGCCGGACCCCAGGCTTTCGTTCTGCTGCACGGGATTGCCGTCTTCGTCCAGGTTGTGGACGACGGTGATCTCGGGGTACTTCGCCGCCCATGTCTGCTGTTTCCCGGCCTTGTCGTAATAGGCCTTGGCGGCGGGCGCGACGGCCTCGCCGAAGATGCGCGTGGCGTCGAGGTGCTGCTCCTCGGTCATCTCCTGATCGCGGAACAGGAGCACGAGGTGCTCCGTCCATGCGTCGCGCAGGGCTTGCTTTACCTCCTCGGACATGGGTGCGGACAGGTCGACCCCTCTGATCTCGGCCCCCAGCGCGCCTCCCGTCGGTACGACTTCCAGACTATCGAGAGTGTTTTTCGTGCTCATTTTGGTGAACTCCTATTGCTGAAGATTCTCTTATCCGGGAGAGACTCCCGACTGTAGGAATTGGATGTTTCCCCAGTCTATTCGAACAGCGCTTGTCTGTAAAGATTTCAGGCTGTGCTTGAGCGCGCGCGTCTTTTCTGCTCCGCGTGGATGAGCCAGGCGAGGCTCGTGGCGATGAGGCAGAGCACGGCGTAGAAGAGAAACGATTGCCTGAGTCCCACCGCCTGGGCGATGAGGCCCCCCAGAAAGGGCGACGTCACCGATGCCGCCTCGTTCGCCGTATACATGAGGCCGACCGCGCTCGTGCGGTTCTTCTCGCGGACCACGCCGGTGGTGAGCGTGAGCATGAGGCTCTGGGAGGGATTGAGGCACGCGCCCAGGAGCGCGAGCAGGCCGAAGAAGATGATCACGGATTCGGCCTGCGACAGGAAAGCGAGGGAGAGCGCGCTCGTCGCCATCATGAAGAGGATGATGCGCGTCTCGTTCTTCGGATCCGTGTATTTCCCCCATATCACGGCGAAGGCGGTGCCGACGAGGAAATAGCCCGTGATCGCCCAGCCCACCTCGATGGTGCCGAGCCCCAGCCCCTCGGCGAGCAGAAGCGGCAGAAAGGTCATGATGCCGCGCAGCCCCATCACCCGGCAGGAGGAGAGCAGCGTCATCAGGATCATGAATTTGTCACGGAACAACTCGCTGAAAGTCGACTTGGCCTCCTTCGCCATCGATTGCCGCCTGCCGGGCGCGTCCTGGAACCGAAGCCAGATGAGGAGCGCGCACGCGATGCCCGGCAGCACGAAATACTGCGCCGCCGCCCGCCAGCTCGCGAGATAGACCGTGAGCCAGCCCATGGCCACCGGCGTCAGGATGCTGCCGAAATCACCCCCCGCCTTGAAGAGACCCATGGCGAGGCCGCGGTTCTTGGGGCTTTCTTTGGCGATCATCGAAACGGCCGCCGGGTGATAGGCCGAACAGCCCAGGCCGCTCAGGAAGACGAAGGTTAGCAGGGCCGCGTATGTGGTCGAGTAGCCGTAGAACCAGGCGGGCAGGGCGTTGAAGAGAAGCGAGAGGCCCAGAATCAGGCGGGTTTTCCCGGTGAAATCGCCCAGAAAGGAGATCGGCAACTGGAACAGGCTGCTGGAGAGGGCGTAGACCGAGGCGATGAGGCCCGTCTGCGCGTAGTTCAGGCCGAAATCCGCCATGATGAGCGGGAGGATGGGCGTCAGTATCCGGTTGTATAGCGAGTTCACCGAATGGCTCGACGCGATGATGAGGATGTTGGCGTAGGCGCTCATGTGAATTCCAGCGTGGGGGAATGGTTGAACGATGGAGCCGCGCCATTCATACCACTAATCAGCGCATACGGGGAAGCGGGCACGGTGAGGCCGCGGGCGCGGGATTGTTGGAAAAGACTTGGGAAGCCCGGCCCTCAAAGAGTTGTTGGAAAACCCCTCGCCGAGGGAGGGTGAGCGGAGCAGGTGAAGCATTATTCCCTCCGAACCCCTCAACCCCCTTGTGAGGGGTCGGGCATCCCGAGGGGAATGCCCGATGAAAAAGTCCCTGATAGGGTAAAGGCAACCCCCCTACCCCCCCTTGACAGGGTCAAAACCGACCGAAGAGGGAGGTTTTGCGAGCCGATGTGTTTCTCGTCAATGGCTTCCGCAAACGCTCGTTCCTCACTCGCGTTTGACCCCTGTCAAGGGGGGGTAGGGGGAGTTGCCTTTATGGGGTTTCCCTTTCAAGGGGGTTGCCTTTACCCTCTCAGAGGCTTTTTCAACAGGTCCATGTATGCGACCCCGACGAGGACTTTTTCAACAACCCCTCTTCGGTTGGTTTTGACCCTGTTAAGGGGGGGTGGTTTCGGGGACGGGAACCCGTGTGTCCGCCCTCTCGTGAAACAGGCATTCCCCGTAGAGCAACGGCAGGGACGTCCCCTTCGAGAGGCTCAAGACAGGCTCTTGATACAAACGCTCCTTTCTCGGGGTTGTTGAAAAACCCTGTTTCGGAAGCGGGAGGAATGGCGGGTCACGCG
>VXPH01000086.1 GCA_009839615.1 Nitrospinota bacterium | reverse complement strand
GGGTTGCCTTTATCCCCTGACAAGGCGGCTAGGGGATTGCTCCCGGGGAGTTTTCCCGTCAACGGGACTTTTTCAACAACCCCGATAATGGGGGGGGGCGTCGACAAGAGGCGGTGAAGTCCGCGACCGAAACCGGCTCCTCTCGTCCCGAACTATTCCGACTCTGATTTCACATGCGCCGGAATGATGGTAGAATCGGACGGCAAGGCCAAATACCACGAACCAGACAAACGACCATTCCCGGAGGAGGAGAAACGGGAATGACTCTTCGCATCAGGGTGCGCCGGGCGGCGCTTGCGTTCGCGCTCGCCTCAGGCATGATTCCGGGACTCGCGGGCGCGGCGACCGTATCGTGCGAGTACTGGAACACGCTCGTTTTCTTCATCCGCGCCGACGCGGCGGACGTCGCCCGCTGCCTCAAGACGAAAGACGCAAACGCGCGTGACGCGGCCGGCCTTACCCCCATGCACCGCGCGGCGGGGTTCGGGAAGACGCCCGCCCTGGTGAGAACCCTGGCGAAAGTGGGCGCTCAGACGAACGCACGCGATGCGAACGGGATGACGCCGCTGCACCTGGCGGTGAACTTCAACAAGAAGCCCGAGATCGTAGCCGCGCTCATCGCCGCCGGGGCCCAAACCGAGGCGAAGGAACGGCGCGGGTGGACGCCGCTCCACCTCGCGGCGGCCTTCGACAAGACGCCCGCCGTCGTGCGCGCGCTCGCAAAGGGGGGCGCCGAACCGGATGCGAAGACGGGGGTCGGGCGCACGCCGCTTCATCTGGCCGCGCAGGGGAATTCCTCCGCCACCGTGGGGGCGCTCATCAAGGCCGGAGCAAAGGTGAACGCGCGTGATAACTACGGACGCACGCCGCTCCATCTGGCCGCGCAGGGGGATTCTCCCGCCGTCGTGCGCGCGCTCCTGAAGGGGGCGGCGAGGGTGAACGCGCGCGATACGCGCGGGGAGTGGACGCCGCTCCACCTCGCGGCGTGGTTCGGCAAGAGCCCCGCCGTCGTCCGCACCCTCATCCAAGCGGGCGCCGATACCGGCCTGAAGGACAAATCGGGCCGTACGCCGCTTGATTACGCGAGGCGGAACAAGGCGCTCCAGGGGGGCACCTCGCTCTTCAAGCGGAAGGAGTAAACTCCCATTGCCGCGGGTGCGGCGGCCGGGGCGCGGTGCTTCGTTCCGGCATCTCGTGGGGTTCAAGAGTGAAGCCGGCCAGGAGCCAATGGTAGAGTGGGAGCCATGAGCGAGGCGAGGCGCGCAGCGATGCCGAAAAGGGTTGCCATTATCGGTGCGGGAGTCTCGGGACTGGGAGCGGCCTGGGCACTGAACCGCCACCCGGACAGATTCGATTTCAGGCTCTACGAGGCGCAGGCCCAGGTCGGCGGCAACGCCATCACCGCCGACATGCCGCAGGACGACGGCACCTCGATTCCCTTCGATATCTCCGTCACCGCCTGCATCCCCTCGGTGTACCACCACATTCTTCTTCTGATGCGGCAATACGGGGTCGAACTGCTAGACACCCGGTTCAGCTACAGCGTGAAGTACCGGGGCGGCGTCTATGCGCACGATTTCGACTCCGACATACGCCGGCAGCTGCAGCCGGAAATCGAGAAATTCCAGAAACTCTTAAGACGGCTCAAGTGGTTCGGCCGGCTCAGCCGCTCGCGCTCCAGAGCGCTGGCCGCCATGAACCCGTTCAACTACGTCAGCATGGGCGCGGTCTTGAACCTGGGAAGATTCTCCGGCGATTTCAGGTACAAGGTCTTGAAGCCCATGTTCGTCAACTTCCTGATGGCCACGAACGTGTTCGACATGCCCGCATCGCTGTTCTCGCGGTACCTGGAGTTCTTCGACATCGAAACCGCCACGCCGATGCATACCTGGGAGCGCGGCACGCGGCGCATCTACGAAGAACTCTCGGCGGACTTTTCCGGGAAGATATACCTGGGCCGGCCGGTCCGGAAGGTGCGCCGGAGCGCATCTGAAGTCGTCGTGGAGGATGAAGAGGGAGGGACAGAGACGTTCGATGACGTCGTTTTCGCGTGCAACGCGAACCAGACGCTGATGATGCTGGACCAACCGACGCGCTTCGAGAGCTGGCTGCTCTCCTCGATACGGTATGAGAGCGAACTGCACAACCACACGGTCGTTCATTCGGACGCCTCGGTGCTGCCGGACAACGACGTCCAGCCGCTCGCCACCCGCAGCAACCACATCGAACAATACGGCGCGCGGCCCGACAACTACGAGATCACCTACATCATGCACAACCAGCAGCCCTGGGTGAGGCGATCGGACAAGCCGTGCCTGGTGACGTACAACCCGATCAGCCGCATCGACGAGGGAAAGATCATCAAGCGGTGGTGGTTTCAGCACATCGTGCACGACGTGAAACACGTGGCCCTCCTCATGCCCATGTTCCGCTTCGTCCAGGGCAGGCGGCGGACGTGGCACTGCGGCGCCCACACGCTGATCAACAGCCAGGAGACCTGTTTCGTCTCCGGCCTCGCCGCGGCGAGGCAGATGGGAGCGGACTATCCGTTCAGCGATCCCGAAGCGAGGAAGTGGTTCAACTTCTACGGGCGCACGATGTACGGCCGGCGCTTCAAAAAGGCGTGAATCGATATTACAATCATCATCGGCTCCCGGTCGGGATGACGATTGCCGTCACGACCGCGGCCGGTTTTCTGGTTCCGCCGACTCTGCCCGCGACTCTCGACCGGAGGGAACGATCATGCACGCTCATCTCGTCCGCACTGCTTTCCTGCTTCTCGCGTTCTGCGCCTGTGCTCTGCTTGATTCGTCCGCACCGCCGCGCGCCGAGGGCGCGACGCCCGAGGAAAAGGGGCTTCAAATCGCGCGCGACACCCGCGAGAGAGGGAGGGGTTTCGAAAATTTCACGGCCGAGCAGGGCATGGTGCTGCGCAACAAGCACGGGCAGGAGAGCCGGCGCCAACTGCGCGTGAAGGTGCTCGAGACCGACGGGGGAGGCAACAAGAGCCTGTTCGTCTTCGACCGCCCGCGCGACGTGCGGGGAACCGCGCTGCTCGTCCATGCCCACAAGAAGAAGAACGACGACCAGTGGCTCTACCTGCCCGCCTTGAAGCGCGTCAAGCGCATCAGTTCCTCGAACCAGTCGGGCTCGTTCATGGGCAGCGAGTTCGCCTATGAGGACATGGGCACCCAGGAGGTGGAGAAATTCACCTACCGCTACCTGCGCGACGAGCCCTGCGCGAAGCTGACGTGCACGGTCGTCGAGCGCTTCCCGACGAACAGGAGGTCGGGCTACCGGCGCCAGATCGTCTGGCAGGACAAGAGCGAGCGCCGCGCCTGGAAGGTCCAGTACTATGACCGGAAGAACTCGCACCTGAAGACGCTCACGGTGAAGAATTACAAGCAGTATCTGGGCAAGTACTGGCAGGCGCACGAGATGACGATGGTGAACCACCTGACGGGCAAGAGCACCGTGCTGAGCTGGAAGGACTTCAAGTTCCGCACCAGGCTCAAGGCCAGCGAATTCACGCGCACCGGCCTGAAACGGGTGCGCTGATGCCGCTTCGCGCCGCTGTCCGCCGCGCGGTGCTCGCCGCCGCCGTACTGGCCGTTTTCCTCTTCGCCGGGGCGAGCCACGGGGCCGAAAGCATCGAGCACGAACTCTCCGGCAGCCTGGACTTGGACGGCCGGTGGCATCCCCAGACAGGCGCCCACCCCGAACAGCGCGCGCACGCGAGCGGCTTCGCCGCGGAACCGAAACTCCACCTCAAGGGCGCGGGCGAGTGGAGCCTCACGGTCGCGCCGTTCGTCCGCTACGACGGCGCGGACTCGCGCCGCACCCACGCCGATCTGCGCGAAGCCTACTTTCTGACCTACGGGGCCATCGGCGAGGGAGAATGGGAGCTCCGCCTGGGCGTGGACCGCGTCTTCTGGGGCGTCACCGAATCGCAGCACCTGGTCGACATCATCAACCAGACCGACCTCGTCGAGCATCCCAACAAGGAAAGCAAGCTGGGCCAGCCCATGGCCCACCTCACCTGGTCGGCGGAGTGGGGCATCCTGGAGTTCTTCGCCCTGACCTATCACCGCGCGCGCACCTATCCGGGCCGCCACGGCCGCCTGCGCTCCGCGATTCCCATCGATGAGGAGCACGTCTCGTACGAAAGCGCCGCCGGCGAGTGGCGCGTGGACCTCGCCGCCCGCTACAGCCACAGTCTCGGGCCCTTCGACTTCGGCCTGAGCGTATTCGACGGCACCAGCCGGGATCCCTTCATCACCCCGCACGTGGATGAGCGCGGCATGGTGAGCCTGCGTCAGCACTACGAGAAGATCCGCCAGTTCAGCGTGGACGCCCAGCTCACCATCGAGTCGTGGCTGCTCAAGCTCGAAGCCCTCCACCGCGAAGGCGCCCGAAACCTCCTGGGCATGGAAGAGGACTACGCCGCCTTCGTCATGGGCGGTGAGTACACCTTCAACTCCATTCTCGGCTCGGCCGCCGACCTCGGCCTGCTCGCCGAATGGAATTACGACGAGCGCCGCGAGCGCTCGAACTCCGAGTTCCAGAACGACCTCTTCTACGCCGTGCGCCTGGCGCTCAACGACACCCAGAGCACGGAGGTCATCGCCGGCGTTCTCGCCGACGCGGACCATACGACGCGCACCCTGAGCATCGAACTCAAGCGCCGCCTCTCGGATCAGTGGTCCGTGAAGCTCGAAGCGATCGTTCTGATGGACGTTGACGAGGAAGACATCATCTATGACACGAGGCGGGACAGCTTCGTGGCCCTGAACGTCACGTACAATTTCTAGATCGAATTCTTCTTGTATCTGCGCCCCGTGGGGTCGGGGTTGGTGAAAAAGCCCTCGTCGGGACGGTAACCCCTACCCCCCCCTTAACGGGCCTGTTGAAAAACCCCTGACAGGATAAAGGCAACCCCCCTTACCCCCCAGTGTCAGGGTCAAAACCG
>VXPH01000208.1 GCA_009839615.1 Nitrospinota bacterium | reverse complement strand
CCGAGGAGGAAAGGCCGACCCTCAAGGGGGGAGTGAAATTCAGTACGCTCCTTTTATGGGCTTTTTCAACAGCCCCTACAGAAACTGCGCGTCCTCGACGATCGCCTCATCGAAGTTCACGCCTTCCATATCGGCGCCGACGAGATCCGCCTCGCGGAAACTCGCCCCCGCCACATCGGCGTCAGAGAGGAGCGCGTCGCGCAGGACGGCGCCCTCCAGATCGGCGTTTCTGAAATCCGCCTCGCGCAGGTCCGCGCCCGAGAGGTCGGCGCCGCTCAGGTTCGCGCGCACCAGGCTCGCCCCTCTCAGGTTGGCGTCGGTGAGGTCGCATCCGCTCAGGTCCGCCCAGGAAAGGTCTTCCCCCTCCAGGGAGAGCGGTTCGCCCTTCTGCGCGGCTTCTTCAATCAATTGCTCCAGTTTCTCGCGCGTCATGTTCATGATGAGGAAAATGATAAACCGGATCGGCGAACTTGCAAGGGGTGTTGGGGAAAGTCCTGGTTTCGTGATTCGGCGTATATAATCGACAGACGAGAGAAAAGATACACTCCCCCCTTGAGGGGTCGGGCATCCCGAGGGGAATGCCCGATGAAAAAGCCCCTGAGAGGATAAAGGCAACCCCCCCCCAAGGCCGGATTGACAAGAATCCGGCGCGAAGCCTACAAAGAGACCCACGCGCGAACACTTTGGAGACGAGCAACAGCCCTTCTTCGAAGAATTTTCATACCGGAAATGCGGTCTGAAACTGAATGAATCCACGCGGGGAAACGCGCCTCGCTCATGAAGAATGACAGGAGAATTCCATGAAGGTGCAAAAGGTAGGCGTCGTCGGTCTGGGAACGATGGGTTCGAACATCGCCATCGTATGCGCCCGGGGCGGCAAGGAGACGGTGGTGTTCGAGGCGGACGCGCAGGCCTTGGAGGCCGGCATGGGCCGGGTGCGCGCTTTCCTGGACGCAGGCGTCGAGAAGGGCAAGACCTCTCCCGAGGAGAGGGACGCGATGCTGGGCCGGATCCATGAGGCCGAATCGCTCACGGGCTTCGAGGATTGCGACCTGGTGATCGAGACCATCACCGAAGACCGCGAGGAGAAAAACAAGCTGCTCAGGAGCCTGAACGCCGTGCTCGGCGAGAACGCCATCATCGCGTCCAACACGAGCACGCTCTCCATCTCCCACATGGGGGCGGCGTCGGGGCGGCCCGCCCAGACCATCGGCACCCATTTCTGCCTGCCGGCAGCGCTCAACAGGCTCGTGGAAGTCGCCCCCGGCCTGCTCACGAGCGATGAGACGACGGCCGCGACGACCGCCTTCCTAGAGGAAGTCGGGCAGACGCCCGTGACGGTCAAGGACTGGCCGGGCTTCGTGATCAACTACTTCCTCGTGGCGTTCCAGAACGACTGCATCCGCCTCATCGAGTCGGGCTACACCAACCCGGCGGACCTGGACGCGGGCGTGCGGCTCGGCCTGGGCTACAGGATGGGCCCCATGCGCCTGCTCGACATCGAGGGGCTCGACATCCACCGCACGGTCTCGCTCTCGATGTACGAACAGCTCAAGGACCCGCGCTACATTCCCCCGCCGCTGGTGGACCGCATGATCGACGCAGGCCATCTGGGCGCCAAGACCGGACGAGGGTTCTACACCTACAAGTCCGCGGGCGTGTTCGGCGTCGCGGAACCCGAAGAAGACGCTGCGAATGCACGCGACCTCTCCCGGGGACAGCCCATCGCGGACGCGGTGCAAAAAGTGGGCGTGGTCGGCCTCGGCGCCATGGGTTCGGGCATCGCGCAGGTCTGCATCACCGCAGGACTCGACGTAACCGGCGTCGAGGTGAACGCGGAGGCGCTCGAAGCGGGCCTCACCCGCATCCGCCGGAACCTGGACGGCGCGGTCAAGCGCGGCAAGATGGACGAAGCCCGGAAAGAGGCGACGCTCGCGCGCCTCGGCGGCTCGACGGATCTCGAGGCGCTCGCGGACTGCGACCTCATCATCGAGGTGATCGTCGAGAACCTCGACGCCAAGCTCGAACTCTTCGAGAAGCTGGGGAACATCGCGAAGGAAGGGGCCGTCATCGCGTCGAACACCTCGTGCCTTTCGGTGACCGCCATGGCGGCCAAGACGAAAGATCCTGAGCGCGTGGTGGGCCTTCACTTCTTCAACCCGCCCTACGCGATGCGGCTCGTCGAGGTGATCGAGGCCGTCCAGACGGCGCCCGAGATCACCGAGTTCGGGGTCGCGTTCTGCCACCGCATCGGCAAGACGCCGATTCCCGTGAAGGACAGGCCCGGATTCCTGGTGAACCGCCTGCTCGTGCCCTACCTCAACCACGCCGCCCATGCGTATGACGAGGGCCTCGCAGACAGGGAGAGCATGGACAAGGCCATCAGCATGGGCCTCGGCCACCCGATGGGGCCGCTCACGCTCATCGACCTCGTCGGCGCGGACGTGCAGACCTTCGTCGCCGACTCGATGGCGGAAGAGCTGGGCGAGGCGCGGTTCTACGCGCCGCCCATCCTGCGGCGGATGACCTCGGCGGGCTGGCTGGGAAGAAAGACGGGCAAGGGATTCTATGACTACGGATAGGCGGGTTCGCTAGCCGCCCCGGAATCCACGATGCGCATCGCCGCCACGCCCATAATCCCACGAGAGAGGCGATGAGCCGCGCGTTCCCAAAACCCGTCGTCGTGGTGAGCAAGTGCCTGGAGTTCGAGGCGTGCCGCTACAACGGCGAGCGAATCTCGGCATCCTTCATCGGGCGGCTCGAACCCCACGTGCGCTTCCGGCCGGTGTGCCCCGAGGTGGAGATCGGCCTGGGCACGCCGAGAGACCCGATACGAATCTATCTGCAAGGTGAGCGGAAGGCCCTCTACCAGCCCAGCACGCGCAGACACTTAACCAGGAAGATGAACGCCTTCTCGGGGCGGTTTCTGGAAGGCCTCGAAGAAGTGGATGGCTTCATCCTCAAGGCGAAATCGCCGTCTTGCGCCATCACCGACGCCAGGATATTTCCCGCTCCCGACTCGGAGGAGCAAATCGCCCAGGGTGCCGGCCTGTTCGCCGGCGCCGCGCTCGAAGCGTTCGGCTCCCGCGCGTTCGTAGACGAGGCCGGTCTGAACGAACCTAGCGCCCGCGTCGGTTTTCTCACGAAAATCTTCGCCCTCGCCGCCTTCCGGCAAGTCAGGGAATCGGGCCGCACGGCCCGCCTCGTCCGCTACCACGCGGAGAACAAGCTCCTGTTCATGGCCTGCCACCAGGAGACCATGCGCGAGATGGGGCGGATCGCGGCGAATCATAAAAAACACTCCTTCGGCGAAGTCGTCTCCTTATACGAAAATGCGCTCTTGCGACTCCTCGCCCGCGCGCCCGGTCAAGCCTCATGGGTGAACGCCTTGACCCACGCGATGGGGCATCTATCCGAAAAAATCAACAAGAGCGACAAGGCGCGTTTTCTGGATGCGCTCCAAGAATACCGCGAGGGCAGAATCCCGCTGGATGGGCCGCTCGAAACCCTCCGTGAATGGACGACGCGCTTCGGCTCCGAATACCTGGCGACGCAGACGATCTTCGAGCCCTATCCGGGGGTGTTGGGGGTCAATCGCGTTTGACCCCGCATCTCCCCGCATTTGCCGTTATCGCCTCTCACCGGGATGCGTGAGAATCTCCCGCAGGAGAAAATAGAGGAAAAGTTCCGATGGACGCGGAGCACACGAAAAAGAGAAAGCGGCGCTTCGCCCCTCACCGGGGAACGTCGGCTCCCTCTCACCGGTGGGCGGCTTCTCTCTCCCCGGCCGGGATAAACCCTCCCGCATTGGTCGGGTTTTACCTTTCGCGCGCGGGGATGAGCCGCAACGGCCGCGCTATGAATTTCGATAAAATACCGAAAAATTCGATAAATATCGCTAAATTCACGGGGTTTTTCGATAAATTTCTGAAAGGGATTATCGAGATAACTATTTATAATACAATTCGTTACTTTCAAATCTTAGCGCATTATACTCAGATTCGGCGACAAAAAAAGTTTTTCGCCGCACCCGCATTTGCCCGCAACTGCCCGCATTCGCCGCAGGCCAAGGTCTCCCTACAGCGCGCCCGCGAAGGCCTCCCCAGCCAGCAGGCGGCCGAGCTTCAGGCGCGTGGTGTCGTTCAGCCCGTCGATGTGGTAGCACATCATCGCGTCGCGCAGGTGGCGCTCGGCCGGGTGGGTGTCCATGTAGCCGTTGCCGCCGAAGATGTTCATCGCCCTGGTGCAGACCTGGGGCGCAATTTCCGAGGCGAACAGGGCGGCGCGCATGCCCTGCTTGTGGTCGTACTCATCATCCCCCGCCGTATCCGCGTGCCAGGCGGCGTGCCAGACGGTGTCCCGCGCGACGGTAATGCTCACGTACATGTCGGCGAGAATCTCGCGAATCCGCGCGTGCTCGATGATGGGCCTGCCGCCCTGGACGCGCTCCCTCGCGTAGGTCATGGCGTCCTCGAAGGCGGCGCGCGCGATGCCGACGCCGAAGGTGGCCGTGGTCGGCGAGTGGCGCGAGAAGACGCGGGCCATGTAGGGCAGGCCGCCGTCCACCTCGCTGAGCCGCCATTTTTCAGGCACCTCGGCGTTCTCGTAGATCATTTCGGCGTTCATCAGAAGGCGCGCGCCGAGCTTGCCGTGGACGACCCCGCGCCGGAAGCCGGGTATCTCGTCCGTCATGATGAACATGGTGGCGCCCTCGTTCACGGGGACGTTCGGGTTCGTTCTCGCCACGATGAAATTGATGTTGCTCATCGCCGCGCAGGCGATGAAGTGCTTCTTGCCGTTCAGTATCCAGTTATCGCCCTGCCTCACGGCGGAGAGCTGCGCGCCCCCGTCGACGTTCGTGGCGGGCATGATGTTGTCCGTGCCCGCCTGGGGCTCCGTCATGCCGATGGCCATCGTGGAGGTGTCCACGTCCATGTAGCGGGGCAGGAACTCCGCGCGCTGCTCCCCGGTGGTGAAGTGGCAGAGCATCTTCGCGAGCTTCCAGTTCTGG
>VXPH01000246.1 GCA_009839615.1 Nitrospinota bacterium | reverse complement strand
CCTTGAAGATTCCGCCCAGGCGCTCCTTCAAGCCGTCAAACATCGAACACCCCAACTGATTGATATTCAATATGTTTTCGATTTTCCACCCGCAATGCCGGGTGAGGAAACCCAACTTATAAGGATTTTGTGCGGCGAGTGTCAACCGGGTGCGGATGGGGTTGTTGAATAATGCCCCTGGCAGGGTAAAGGCAACCCCCCCTACCCCCCCTTAACAGGGGGGCAAGAAAAAACAAAGCCCCCTCTGGCCGGCAGGAAAGCATCGCCTTTTTATACCCCCCCTGTTAAGGGGGGGTAGGGGGGGTTGGTTTTCAAGGTAAGGAGAGGATGAGCGGGGCGGGTTTTCAACAGCCCCGAGAAAAGAGCGTTTGCATCGAAGGGGCCCGTCCCGCGCCTCTCGAAGTTGTAGGGACAGGTCGCGACCTGTCCCTACAGAAAAACCAGGCATTCAAGGTGACTCCCCCGCTTAGAGGAGAGTATCGTCTCTTCTCTCATCGGTCTTCTAAATACGCCGAATCCCGAAATCAGGGCATTTCACCCGCCCCGGATGCCGCGTATGGCCTCGGCGTAGTCTCCCGCTCCGAATACGGCGGAACCGGCTACCAGCGCCTCCGCGCCCGCCGCGCGTATTTCCGCCGCATTATCGGGGGTGACGCCGCCGTCGACCTCTATCAGAACCGACAGTCCGCCCGCATCGATCATCCCCCGCAGGCGGCGAATCCGCTCCAGCGAAGCCGGAATGAATTTCTGGCCCCCGAATCCCGGGTTGACGCTCATGACGAGGACCATATCCACCTCCGGGAGCAGACCCTCTACCGCCGAAAGCGGTGTTCCGGGGTTCAGCGTCAGTCCGACGCCCAGGCCGCGCCCGCGAACTCTCTGCAAGGTGCGGTGGATGTGCCTCGGCGCCTCCACGTGAACCGTCAGGATGTCCGCGCCCGCATCCGCGAACGCATCGACGTAGCGGTCCGGATCCGCGATCATCAAGTGCACGTCGAGCACCATATCGGGCGCGGCCCTTCTGGCCGCCTCGACGCCCAGAGGCCCCACGGAGATGTTGGGGACGAAATGCCCGTCCATCACGTCGAAATGCAGCCAGTCCGCCCCTGCTTCGCGCACCGCCGCGATCTCCTCGCCCATCCTCTCGAAAGAACAGGACAGCAGAGAGGGCGCGACCCGGATTTCGCCGGGCGCCATATCGGGCTTCGCCATGTCGATTCCTTCCCTAATGCGTTTGTTCTTCGACCAGACGGCCGTCCAGGAATATACGCGCCCTGGCTTCGCCCTTCACCCGCACCAGCAGGTGAATCTCCTCGCCCGCGCTCACCTCGCGGGAGAGCTCTTCGCGCGTCTCGCCGCTGGATTCGAGTTCCACGCGAAGCGCGCGCCGGGGCTTGCCGTGCGGCACGCGGTAGCGCAGGACGATGAAATTTCCCGCCATCTGGTCCGCGCCGCGCGCCACGTCCACATGCACCCGATGCCCCGCCAGAACGCGCCGCCCGTGCGGCGGTATCTGCGAGACGATGGAGCCTCGGAGCGATCCCGGGCGATCCACGTAGCGCACGCGCCCGACGTTCAGGCCGAGCGCGCGAACCTTGTCGAGGGCATTGTTGACGGGCTCCCCGATCAGGGGAGGCATGACGTACGCCCGCTCTCTGGGACCCTGGCTGACGACGAGCACCACGCCCTCGCCGCGCCTGATGTTTTCACCCTCGCCCGGCCAGACGCCCAAAACCTGATCGATGGGGCGTACGGGATCATACAACCGCTCCACCAGCCGGACGCGAAGGCCCTCCAGGCGGATGAGGGTCTCCGCGCGAATCAGGTTCTTGCCCACGACCGGAGGCACCGCCACGTCCCGCCGACCCTTGCTGAGGACGAGCGATACGATTCTTCCCTTGCGGATGCGGCGTCCGCCGGGCGGATTCTGACTCACGACGTGGTTCATGGACACCGCGTCGCTGAAGGCGCGCCCGGTGACCTGCATGGGGATTCCCTTCTCGCCCAGCAGTTCCAGCGCGCGAACCACGTCGAGGCCCGTGACCTGGGGCAGGAAGACGCCCTCTCCACTACGGAAGACGTAGAGGCCCACGGCGCCCCCGGCGCCGCCCAGCGCGACCAGGAGCGCAACCCAGAAAATGCCCTTCAGTATCCCTTTCAGCAATTTCCGCCCTCTTTACGCCAACGCATGGCGAAGAAGCCGTCAAGCCCGTCGCCCGGCGTTATCCTCAAGCTCCCGTCCGGCTGGAGATACCTTTTCGCGTCTTCGGGGAGAGCGCCCCCCTCAAGCATGGGGACGAAGCCGGGTTCTCGAAACGAAGCCGCCACCTCCCCGGTTTCTTCGGGTTCGTTCGTACAAACCGAATACACCAGTCTGCCTCCCCGGCGCACCGCGCGAGCGGCGCCCTGCAACAACTCCTTCTGCCGCTTCGCCTGCGCGGCCAGATCCTCTTCCCGAAACCGCCATCTCGCATCGGGATGCCGCCTGAAAACCCCCAGCCCGCTGCACGGCGCATCCACGAGAACGAGGTCGAACGCTTCATGAAACGGCGGCTTCATCGCATCCATCCGCAAGAGCCGCGCGTCCGCCCGAATCCTAGCACAATTGCGCTGGAGAAGAGCGAGGCGGCGGGACGACCGCTCCCCCGCCACGACGCGCCCGTTCTCTCCCGCCGCCCAGTCGAGGCAGGCCGTTTTCCCGCCGGGGGCCGCGCAGGCATCGAGAACGCTCTCTCCGGGGGCGGCCCCGGCGAAACGCGACACCAGGCTCGAACTCTCATCCATGACGACGAATTTGCCCTCGCGCCAGGCCGCTGCATCGCTGAAGCGCGCACCGGGCGCGCTCTCATCCGGCAGGAATATCAGACAATCGGGGTCGGCGCATCCGGGCTGTGTGGCGACGCCCTCGCTTGCGAGTTCAGCCGCCAGACTACGGGTATCGGATACCCGGGTGTTCACGCGAAAGACGACGGGCGCCTCCTCGTTGTTCGCCCGGCACCGTCTTTGCGCCTCTTCTTCACCGAGCGCGCGCATCCAGCGTCTCACCAGCCATCTCGGGTGCGACTCCCATATCGTGAGGTAATCTTCGCGGCTTTCGGGCGGGGATACCTCATGCTCCGCCACCTTGCGCAACACCGCGTTCACCAATCCCCTCGCCCAGCCCAGGTTCCGGCGATCCAGCAGGGAAACCGCGCCGTCCACCGCGCTGTGCGCGGGAACGCGGTCCATGAACAAGAGCTGATAGGCGCCCAGCCGCAGCGCTTCGCGCACGGGAGGGGCCACGTTCGGTTTGCTCAGAAATTGGCCGAAGATGAAATCCAGGCGGCCCCGCCACCTCAGGACGCCGTAGACGAGCTCGCGCAAGAACGCGCGGTCGCGCGCGCCGAAGTCCTTCGAGGAGAACCGCTCGACCAGCAGGTCCGCCGCGGCGGGCGTTTTCTCGAAAGAAAGGAGAGCGGCGTGCGCCGCCCGGCGAACGAGGTCGGCGGAAGGCGCGCTCCTCCCGCGAACCGCGGAGCTCCGGCTCACGCGCCCTCTCCGAGCATGAGGCCGGGCCGGCACGGATACCCCCTCGCGAATGCGCCCCCATCCATCTTCTTCTTGCCCGGCGGCTGAATTTCCAGAATCACCAACTCTCCCTCGCCCGCCGCCACGCGGATTCCCGCGCCCTCGGGCGATTCGCCCGGCCCCAGAACCTCACCGGCGGCTCCGCCCGATCCTTCCGGGACCGGCCAGGCCCGCCATATCCGCACCGGGCCGCTCGTTATGCCCGGCCATGAGGTCTCCGCCACGGGCCAGGGGTTGAGCCCTCGGATCAGCCTGTCGAGGCCGCTCGCGGGCAAGCGCCAGTCGAGTTTCGCTTCATCTTTTTGGAGTTTTTCCGCATAGGTGACCAGGGATTCATCCTGCGGCTCCTCGACGACCTCGCCTTTTTCGAGCGCGAGCAGGGTCGCCACCATCTGCTCGGCCCCCAGGACGGCCAGCTTGTCGTGCAGCGCACCGGACGTGTCCCTCGGCCCGATAGGCAGCGATCGGCGCGCGAGCACGGCGCCGGCGTCGAGCTCGGGCGCAACACGCATCACGCAGACCCCCGTCTCGGCGTCACCCTCCAGGAGGGCGCGCTGAATGGGCGCCGCGCCCCGCCAGCGCGGAAGAAGCGAGGGGTGTAGGTTCAACAGCCCCAGCCTGGGAACGCCCAGCAGCTTCCGGCTCAAAATCTGCCCGTAGGCCGCCACGACGCCTACGTCGGGCCGGAAATCCGCGATGTCGGCCGCGCGGATTCGCTCGGGTTGTAAGACGGGCAGCCCGGCATCTGTCGCGCACGCCTTGACAGGCGGCGGCGTGAGCCTGCGGCCCCTGCCCGAGGGCCTGTCCGGCTGCGTGAAGACGGCCGCCACCTCGACGGGCGAGGCCGTCAGCGCCCGAAGCGTGGGCACGGCGAATTCGGATGTGCCGAAAAAAACCGCCCGCATGGATTCCTCCCGGAAAAAACCGCAGCGCCCGCCAGAGCGCGCGCGCATCAACGCCGAAAATATAACACGGGGAAAACGGGGATTCCCAAGAGGGCTTGAAAAAGTCCGAAGATGGAGGTTTTGCCGTCATTCCGGCGTCGGAGCCGACCGAGCAGGGAGGTCGAACCCGATTGATGAATGAGGTCGAACCCGATTGATGAATGAGGGTTCGACGGAATGACGGCAAGGGGCAAACTTGTCCGGGAGGAAAAGAGGGTCCATCGGATGGCCCTGCGCAGAGCGCGATGATTCTGTAGCGGGACAACCCTCCTCGGGGTCATCCCGCCCTCCGTGGTCTTCCTTCGTCAGGACAGGCACGGAGGCCCCGAACAGGCGCGGAGGCCTATCCGGCTACGGTGAACAATTCGATGATTGGGATGCCCTCCCCCCTTGAGGCTTTTTCAACAACCTCATATGCGACCTTACGAACCCCTCAACCCCCGTTGTCGGGGCTGTTGAAAAAGCCCCCACCGCCTCATCCCGAGTAGGCACGTAAGCGCCGTATCGAGGGATGCCCTCTTGGACGGAAAGGCAAC
>VXPH01000154.1:663-5048 GCA_009839615.1 Nitrospinota bacterium | reverse complement strand
GCAAAAGACATTCCGCAAGAAGATATCCGCACCCGCAGCATGCTCCACATTCTCAAAAGTCGACTGCATATCCCGCTGGGCAAGATCCAGCAGACGTTCGAAGCGCGCATCGCCGAGAGCGACGTCGCGGGCCATCTTTCCATCGGCGTTCTGGCGCCGGTATTGTATGTGGAAACCTTCGTGCGCAGCAAAAGCGGAGAGCCTGTTGAATTCTCCCAGATCTATTACCGCGGAGATCAGCACCGATACAGAGTGGAACTCGTGAGCGAGTAGTCCCTCGTATCTCCTGCTTTGCGCTTTTCCAAACTATCGCTGGATGGGAGGGGCAAGATGCCCAAAAAGAAGAGTACGAAAAGAACCATCGGCTTCATCGGCCTGGGCCTCATGGGCCAGGCATTTTCCAGGAATCTCATCGCAGACGGCCATCGCCTCGTCGGAACCGACGTGCTGCCGGGGGCGATGCGCAAGTTCAAGCGCCTGGGGGGAGAGACCCTCGAATCGCCCCGCGCCGTGGCCGAAGCCGCCGAAGTGGTGTTCATCTCGGTTCCCAATTCGAAGATATCCCTTCAGACCGCACGTGGGAAAAACGGTTATCTGGCCTGTTCCCTGGAATCCGCGCCGGAAGTCGTGCTCGACACGACGACTTCGGATCCGGAAGATTCGAAAAAACACGCCGAATTTTGCCGGAAGAAGGGAATCCCTTATCTGGACGCAAGCGTGAGCGGCAACAGCGACCACGTATCGAATCGGGAAGGCTTGTTTCTGGTGGGCGGGAACAAGAAGGCCTACGAGAAGGTGGCGCCGCTTTTGGAGACGATGCTGTCCGATCAGGTTTACTGCGGCCCATCGGGTTCTGGGGCCGCGATGAAGGTGGTCGTGAACTATATGACCTCCATGGGTCGTTGCGTCATCGCCGAGGGCTTGCGATTGGGGATGCGCAGCGGATTCGGGAAGGATTTTCTGTTCGACACGCTCAAGAGAAGCCGTGCGGGCGACTCGAGCGGGTTCCATGGCCACGGCGGCATCATGGTGCGGGGCCGGTATCGTCGTCCCCGGAGCACCCTGAACGTCATCCGGAAGGACATCGGGCTTGGTCTCAGGCTGGCCAGGAGATACGGCGCCGTGACGCCGGTAGGCAACGCATGCGCGCCGCTGTACAGGGAAGGCGCACGCGCAGGCAATGGAGAATTGGACAGCGCGGCCGTGTATCTCTCCTACCTGGAACGAGAAAACAAGAAATAGGACACCTCCTTCGTCCTTTTGAATGGAAGGGGGCAGGGATGCGCGGTATTTCAAGAGCGGGGGGTGGCTGTTGCCGGATGAAGCGCAAGATATAGCGGATAAAGAGTCCACCCTCGTCGTGGTGGGCGACATGGAGATCGACCGCCCCGAGCCTCGGAACACTTTCTCCAAGGTCGCTTCATATCTCAAAGCGGCCGACCTGCGCTTCGGCGGTCTGGAGGCGTCGATGTCGCATCTGGGCGCGCCCGCCAGCGGCAAAATCGTGATGCGCCATAGCCCGGAGATGATTCAGGGCTATCTTGAAGGCGGCTTCGAAGTCCTGGCGTTCGCCAGCAACCACTGCATGGACTACGGCGTCGAACCGTTCATCGAGACGATGGCGTTGCTCGAGCGAAACGGAATTGTATATTCGGGAGCCGGCCGGAACATCCAGGAGGCGCGTACGCCCGCCGTCATCGAACGAGGGGGCGTGCGATACGGGTTCTTGTCCTACGTGCTGGAACTTCCCCTGGGCTGGGGAGCGGGACCGACGAAGCCCGGCGTCGCGCCCATCCGGCAGGATGCGCTCTATGGTCCTCCCTACGTCAACGAAGAGGATTTGGCGGCAATGGTCGCCGATGTCGAACGCACGCGGCCGAGGGTCGATTTCCTTGTGGCCTCGTTCCACTGGGGCGCGAGCCAGAGCCGCACGCTCACCCTTTCCCAGCAGGCGGCGGCGCACGCGGCTATCGAGGCGGGGGTGGACGTCGTCGTCGGCCACCATCCCCACATCGTGCAGGGGGTCGAGGTGTACCGCGGCAGGCCCGTTTTCTACGCGCTCGGCAACTTCGTTCTGGATCACGACCATCCGATGTTCCTGCCCACCGCGCGCGAGTCGATTTGCCTCAAGCTGACTCACAGGGGCGGAGTGCTTGAGGCGGCGGCGGTATCGCCCGTGTTGATCGAAGCGGACGGCAGCCCCCGGATTCCGGGCCCTGAAGAGCCGAGATCGGCGGAAATACTGGATACCCTGAAATCGCTCTCGGAGAAGCTGGGGACAAGGATCAACATTTCCGGGGGAGAAGGGGTGGTGGCACTGTGAACGGGCGGATTACACCCCTCATCGAGCGACGAACCGCGGGAAAACTGCTATGGAATTGAAGGATAAAATTTTCGTCATCACGGGCGCGGCCCGGGGAATCGGCGCGGAAGCCGCGAGAAGGTTTTCGGGACTGGGCGCCCATGTGGCGGCCCTGGACGTGAACGAAGAGGGTCTGCGAAGCCTCGAAGCGGAATCGGGGGGCGAAATCTTAGGTGTGTGCGTGGACATCTCGAATCCGAAGGACGTCGAGGACGCCTTCGACGCGGTGGTGGCGAGATTCGGCGGCGTGGACTTCCTGATCAACTGCGCCGTCATCCGGGGGAACGGTCCCCTGGCGGAGGTCGAGGAGGCCACGATCGACCTGGCGCTTGGCGTGGGCCTCAAGGGGGGCATTCTGTGCGCGAAGCGCGCGGCGGCGGAGATGAAAAAACGAGGCGGCGGCGCCATCGTCAACATGTCGAGTTTCTACGCGCGCACGCCCGCGAAGGAGCGCGTGGTCTACGTCGCCGTCAAGGGAGGCGTCGAGGGCCTCACGCGCGCGCTGGCCGTCGAACTGGCCGATTCGAACATCCGCGTGAACGCCATCGCGGCGGGGCCGGTGCTGACGAGGCTCAGGGAATCCCAGGGGGAGGGCGATCCCGAGAACCTCGCGGAGCGCTACCGCAAGTCCCCCATGGGCAGGTTCGGTCGGGTCGATGAGGTGCTCGACGCCATCGAGTATCTGGTGACGCCGCGTTCGTCCTACATGACGGGCCAGGTTCTGGTGCTCGACGGCGGTTTGACGATCGTGTGATGCAGGGGGTTTAACCGGCGGGAACGCGTGGGAGTCGAACCCACCGACGAAGTGATTAGCCCCGTCCACTGGATTTGAAGTCCAGGCGGCACACCAGCACCGATGCGCTCCCGGGAAGAGAATACAACGGCGGGCGTGGCTGCGAAAGCGCCATTGGCGATTTGGAGCGCCTCCAGGTCGCGAGGCGAGGGCCGCGGCGCTTGTTCTTTGTGCGGGAAAGCCCTAAAAGGGGGCAAAATTCATCGCCATTTAAGGGGAGACGAGAATGTCGCAGCGCGTGGGTATCGTGGGCATGGGGCTGATGGGTCAGGCGTTCATCAAGAACATGCGAGAGACCGGCTTCGAGGTGCAGGGCTTCGACGTGGACCCCACGCGCATGGACGACTTGCGCGAGAAGGGAGGCCACCCCGTCGAGACGCCGGAAGCCGCGGCCGATGGCGTGAACTTCGTGATTACCTCCCTGCCCACCAGCGACGTCGTGCGCGAGGCGGCTCTGGGCGCAGGCGGGGTCGCCGAGGGAGCGAAAGAGGGCCTCTACCTTCTCGATACGACGACCTCGCGTCCCGAGGATTCGGTCCGTCTCGCGGAAGATTTGGCCGGGCGCGGAATCCGCTTCCTCGACTCCGCCGTGAGCGGGACGAGCACCATGGCGGTGGCGAAGGACCTCGTAGTCATCGCGGGCGGCGAGGCGGAGGATTTCGACGCCTGCTGCGCCGTCTTCGCCGGCTTCAGCCGGGCGGCCTACCATATGGGGCCGGTGGGTTCGGGCGCGCGGACGAAGCTCGTCATCAACATGATCCTGGCGGGCAACCGGCTCGCCCTGGCCGAGGGGCTGATGCTCGGTACGAAGGTGGGCCTTGAGATGGATACCCTTCTCGAAGTGCTCAAGGACGGCGCGTGTTCCTCCAAGACGATGATCGACAAGGGCCCCAAGATGATTCACGCGGATTACTCGAAGCAGGGCCAGGTGAAGACCTCGCTCAAGGATTCGCGCCTCATGCTGGAGCAGGGGCGCCTCCACGGCTCGCCCATGCTGTTCACGAACGTCTGGTCGCAGGTCCTGCAGATGGCCTACGAGCGGGGCTACGCGGAAGAGGACACCGTCGCCTTCTACGAGGTGCTGCGCGAGCTGGGGGGCCTGCCGTCCAGGATCCTCAATCCCGATTGATGAATGAGGGTTTGCGGCGCGATGCGGCCCGAGAGGAAATGCGGGCAGTTGCGGGAAAATGCGCGGGAGCCGAAAAATTTTTTTTACCGCCGGATCTGAGT
>VXPH01000154.1:0-653 GCA_009839615.1 Nitrospinota bacterium | reverse complement strand
ATTTATAAGACAACTCCTTTTATTACAATCAGTTGAAAAGAAGATGATTTTCAGGAATTTATCGAAAAACCTCGTGAATTTATCGATATTTATCGAATTTTTTGGAAATTCCCGAGTCCCCGGCAGAGGCGCTCCCGGGCGCCCCGGGTGGGCGCCGGGAATCCCCGGCCGGCGAAGCGCGCCGGAGGAGAGACGCCGCCGTGGATGCTGCGGCCGGGTGCCGGAAATCTCCGGGGAAAGGATTCGTCTCATGGCGTTCTCCGTGTCCGGCGGCGATGCGCCGGGGTTCCGGGATGGCTGATTCGCCTTATGGCCGACTCCCGGTTCTGAAACGATGCGCCGGGCGAGTTCTCTTTCATCGGCGGCGAGCGATTCTTCTTCCTGCGCCGGAACCGGCCTCCCGGTGGGGAAAACGCCCCCTTTCTCGGGGCGCGGCCCGTGGTGTATTCTGAACGCACGCGCGGATTCGGTGCGACGCGCAACTGCGGGGAAATGCGTGATCAGACCCGATTGAGGCGAGGGAAAACCAACCCCCCTACCCCCCCTTGACAGGGGGGTATAAAAGGGCGATGCGTTCCCGCCGGCCAGAGGGGGTTTTACTTTTGCCCGTTTGCCGGGGGGACTTTTTTCGTGTGATGGGTAGAGGGGGTTTT
>VXPH01000151.1 GCA_009839615.1 Nitrospinota bacterium | reverse complement strand
GCGGTTTGTGCGAAGGCCGATTCGGTGGGGGGTAAAACGTGTTTGATCGCCATTCTGAATTCTACCCCCCACCGGCGCGACTTCGGGCTTCGCCCTCGTCTTGCCGTCTGGCTTTCCCCTCGGGAAGCCAGACCCTCAAGGGGGGAGTGAATTTCAAAAGCGTGCGCGCAACCCAAAATCGTTTTCCGGGACTTTTTCAACAACCCCGAGGAGGAAAGACCGCCCGAACCTGTCCCATCGTCCCTTTCAGGGTCTGGGAACCGGCTCTCAGCCCTTCAGGCGGCTGTAGAAATAGCCCGCGCACAGGCCCAGGACGACCCAGAAGGCGGCCGAGGCCATGAGCGCCGTGAGGATGAATCTCTCGAGAAGCGCTTGTGGAACCAGTCCGCCGCCCGCTTCGGGGTGGGGAGCGCCGATAAGGTGCGGCAGGACGATGAGGACGGCGCCCAGCGCCTTGAAGACCGCCCCCGGCTTGAAGGCCAGGAGAGCAAGGCCCGCCGCCGTCGCCGCCACGGTGATTATCCACCATAGCTGCCTGTGCGGCAGGGAGGCCGCAGGGACTCCGGGGAGTTCAGGCGGCAAGCCCACCGCGGGCGCGAGGGAGAAGACGATGAAGCCGCCCACCCCCCAGAGTATTCCCCGCCGCCAGTCCACGTTTCCATGAAGGGCGAAACAGCCGACGAGCAGGAGCGCGAAACCGACACCCGAGACGACGCTCGAGACCAGGGTGAGCGCCAAGCGCGAGGGATCCCCTCCCTCTTCCGCGTGATCCTCATGGGTTTGAGGGATGGGGACGGGTTCCCGTTTCTCGTATTTTTCCGCTTCGTATATGAGCGGGATGACTTGAACCGACTGGACGGCGGTGGCGAACAGCCCCGCGATCACGCCCGAGACGACAGCCGCAAAAAAGATTCTCTGGAACATGGTAGATGCCTCGACCAAGCCTTCGCTCGCTACTTCATCTCCATCAATTCGACCACGACGCCGTCGGGGCCTTCCACGTAGGCGAAGTAGAGCTCATCCGCCTCGCCTTCAGCGATGACGTTCCCGCCGTTCGCGCGGACCTCGGCGACCGCATCGGCGAGTTTGCCCTCCACGCAATACGCGTAGTGATCGATGCTGTAGCGCGGCCAGCCGCCCGGCCCATCTGCTAATTCCTCGCCGTCGCGCTTGCCGCGGATGATGATGCTCGCCCCGTGCACGTCGAGATAGACCTGCGGCGCGCCGCCCCTGTCGATGCGGTTGGTCTCGGTCGCCCCGAAAATGTTCACGTAGAAGGCCACCGCCTCGTCCACGTCTGTATGCACGCAATGAATGTGATCGAACGTCAGTTTCATTTCTTTCTCCTGTTGGGTATGGATTGAAAATGCCTGTTTGTTTTCTTACCTCAAACCGCCGGATCCACCCAGTTGAGTTCGAGCAGGTTGCCGTCGGGGTCCTTGAAGAAGATCGTCTTTCTCTCGGGGACGCGGGACAGAATGTCCGAGAGAAGTTCCACGCCCGCATCCCGCAGATGCGCGACGGCCGCTTCCATGTCCTTCACCCAGAAGGTGAGGTAGCGAAACCCGGCCGCCGAGTCCGCGAGCGCATCCCCAGAATCGGGCGGGTCGGCGAATTCGAGCAGCTTGATCAGAACCTCGCCCGATTTCAGGGCGTGGAGCTTCACGCCGCCTTTGGCGAAGCCCGCCGCGCGCACGAAATCACCCGGCACCTCGATGACCGCCGCTTCTTCGAGCCCCAGCGCCTCGGTGTAGAATTTCTTCATCGCGGCGATATTTCTCGTGGAAAGCCCCACGTCCACGCCGCCGCGCGTCGTCTCGAACATATTCCCCTCCTCACGGGCGCAACCCGGTGAGGAGCCGACCTCCTCGTCTCGATTGCGCGAAGCGAGCAATGAAGATACATTATTTCCCATAAAGAGAAAATCTACCGGAAGGCGGGCGACGCTCGAAAGTGAACGACCCGTGAGTGGTCGCGCGCAGCGCCGGGCGGTTCCATCGCCAATGGCGCGTGGAGAACGGGACCAGGTATGCGCAAGGCCGATCTGATAACGGGCGTCGCTTTTCTCGCCTTCACCATCGTTGCTTTCGCGTATCTCATCCCCTACCAGATCGTCTCCTCCATCCCCATCGACGAGAACACGCCCGCCGTGCTGCGGCCCGAGTTCTTCCCGCAGCTCACCATGGCGCTGTTCGCCGTGACCTGCGTGCTGATGATGGGCGCCGCGCTCAAGAACTTCTCGGGCGAGCGGTTGTGGGAGGACGCGAAAGGCTCGCTCACCCGCGTCTGCGCCGTCCTCGTCCTGACGTTCCTGTACGTGCAGGCGCTCAAGCTCTTCGGGTTCTCCTACACCTCGCCGGTTTTCATGGCCGCCATCATCTACATGCTCGGTATCAGGGACTGGCGCCTGCTCGTCTCGGCCGCCATCCTGTTCCCGCTGTTCCTGACGTATTTCTTCTGGTACAGCTTCCAGGTCGTGCTGCCCGAGGGGAGCCTGTTCCCGTGATCGAGCAAATCCTCGAGGGCATCTCGATCGCGCTCACCTTCGAGGCGCTGGGCATGGTGGCGATCGGCGTCTTCGCCGGCATCACCGTGGGCGCGATTCCCGGCCTCACCGGCGTGATGGCGACGGCGATTCTCGTGCCGTTTTCCTTCTTCATGGCGCCCACGCTGGGCATCCCCTTCCTGCTGGGCGTGCACAAGGGCGCGCTCTTCGGCGGCTCGATTCCGGCGATCCTCGTCAACACGCCCGGCACGCCGCCCGCGGCGGCCACCTGTCTCGACGGATACCCTCTTGCGCAAAAGGGCGAGGCGAAAAGCGCGATCCAGATGTCGCTCTACTCCTCCACCCTGGGCGATACGTTCAGCGACATCGCGCTCATCGTCGCGGCCATCCCGCTCGCGGCGATGGCGCTCAAGTTCGGGCCGGCGGATTTCTTCGGCCTGCTCGTCATGGGCCTCACCGTCATATCGAGCGTCACCGGCGCCTCGGTGTCGAAGGGCATCCTCTCGGCCCTCATCGGGCTGATGTTCGGCCTGGTGGGGCTCGACGCCATTTCGGGGGCGGAGCGCTTCACCTTCAGCCTGCCCACGCTCGAGGGCGGCATCGGCCTCGTGCCCCTGCTCATCGGCCTGTTCGCGGTGAGCGAGGTGCTCATCCAGGCGGAGAAGAAGATATCCCAACTCGCCGAAAAACCGCCGACCTCCCATCTGCGGGGCGGGCGCTCGCTCAAGCTCGAGGAGTTCACGGCGTCTGGCCGGACGATCTTCCGCTCTTCCATCATCGGCACCATCGTCGGCGCGATTCCGGGGACGGGCTCTTCCATCGCCACCTTCATCGGCTACGGCGCGGCGAAGCGGGCTTCGAAAAAACCCGAGGAATTCGGTAAAGGCAGCTACGAAGGGGTGGCGGCGGCGGAGGCGGCCAACAGCGCCGTGGCGGGGGCGGACCTCATCCCCACCCTCACGCTGGGCATCCCCGGCGGGGGGACGGCGGCCATCCTGATGGGGGCGTTCATCGCGCAGGGCTTGCGGCCCGGGCCTTCGCTGTTCGAGGAAAACGCCACGACGATGTACGCCATCTTCGCCCTGCTCCTGATCGGAAACCCCATCATGCTCATCCAGGGCTGGCTGCTCACGGGCATATTCGCCTGGGTGGTCACCATCCGGCAGTCGCTGCTGCTGCCCTGCATCATCATGTTCTGCGTGGTGGGGGGCTATATCTTCCAGAACAACCTGGGCGACGTGGAGCTTTCCCTCATCGCGGGCGTGTTCGGCTATCTTCTCAGAAAGATGAACTACCCGCTCGCGCCGCTGGTGATCGCCTACATCATCACGCCGATGGCGGAGCGCTCCTTCAAGCAGGCGCTGTTGCTCTCGCAAGGCGATTATTCGGTGTTCTTCACCCGTCCGATTTCGCTGTTCTTTATTCTCTTGGCTGCACTCATTCTTTTCATGAGCATCTGGAAGCGGCCCTGGGCGACGCCCGGGGGCGAATAGATGCCTACCCCAAAAGGAGACCGGACATGAAAATCCCCAGAATGCTCCCGGCAGGACTCGCGCTTGCGCTCGCACTCGTTTTCCTCGCGAGCGCGGCGCCGGCCGACGCCGCCAGAAAGTTTCCCTGGAAGCCCATCCGCGTCATCGTGGCCCTGGGCGCGGGCGGTTCGCACGACATGAACTCCCGCGCGGTGGCGAGCGTGGCCAACGATTACTTCGGCCAGCCGATGATCGTGCAGCTCATGCCGGGCGGCGGCGGCAAGATCGGGATGACGGCGCTCAAGCGCGCGAAGCCCGACGGCCACACCATCATGCTGGCCTCCGCCTCGCACCTCACCATCGGCCCGCACGTGCGCAACATGGGCTACGACCCGCTCAAGGACTTCGTGCCGATTTTCATGATCAACAAGGCGGACTACATGATGGTCTCCCCGGCGTCGAAGCCTTGGAAGAATTTCAAGGAATTCGCCGCGGCGGCCAGGAAAAACCCCGGCAAGGTGAGCTACGGCTCCTCGGGCATCTACGGCACGGGGCACCTGATGATCCTCAAGATCATGGCCGACACGGGCATCAAGCTGAACCACATTCCCTTCAAGGGCGGCGGCCCCGCCTTCCGCGCCATGCTCGGCGGCCACGTGGACAGCGCGGGCGCGCTTCCGGCCACGGGCGGCACGCTGGGACGCTACCGGCGCGGGCAGTTGAACATCCTGGGCGTCTGCTCGGAGAAGCGGGTGAAGCTGTTCCCCAAGGTCCCGACCATGAAGGAGAACGGGGTGGACTTCCTGCTGGCGTCGAAGCGCTTCTACATCGGGCCCAAGGGCATCCCGCAGGACCGCGTCGACTTTCTCGTGGAAGGTTTCAAGAAGCTGCTGAAGAACAAGTCCTACCGCAGGCTCATCAGCAAAATGGGCGAAGTGCCCACACCGCTCTACGGCGAGGCACTCAAAAAAGACATCGCGGACGAGTATGAGCGTTTCGGGAAGATATTCGCCAGCATCGGCGTGAAGAAGAAATAAGCCCTGCCAATAAAAACCGCCGGGGTCTCGCGCGACCCCCCCCCGGTCA
>VXPH01000228.1 GCA_009839615.1 Nitrospinota bacterium | reverse complement strand
ATATATTGATATATAAACGATTGCTTATTTTTCTTTTGCGCGCCAGCAGCGCGGGTCGTGGGGTTCGGGTATCCGGCCCACGCTCTCGAGATAGGCTTCGGCGATCTTGGGTCCCATGAAGACGAATTCCGCGCGGAAAATCTTTTGCAGCGAGGGCAGATCGTCCGGAAGCGAAGCGAGATAGCGGTTGAACGAGCCGTGCTTTTTCTTAATGGCGAGGAACCTCCGGGCGTTCTCGATGGCCGCCTCGATTTTCTTTCGGTTCCGCACGACGCCCGGGTTTCCGAGGATGCGCTCGATGTCCTTCTCGGTGAAACGGGCGACTTTTTCGGGTGAGAACCGCGCGAATTCCTTTCTGAACGCTTCGCGCTTGTGCAGAATCGTGCGCCAGGAAAGTCCCGCCTGAAAGATTTCAAGCGTGAGTTGTTCAAAGTGTTTCCGGGTCGTTCGTACGGGAAATCCCCATTCCTCGTCGTGGTATTTCTCCATCACCGGGTCGCCCTCCGCCCAGGGGCATCGCGCAGGATTGGGGATGTCTTTTCGCGTTCTGGGGGACATATATTCTCTCGACTGGCGGGGTTCGGGACTACAGGGGCCACTCCTCCATCTTCCAGCTCATATCCCAGAAGAGGTATTCATATCTCGTGCCCATCAGGAAATGCGCGCGCATGCGCTCGCGCTCGGCGGAACCCGCCGTCGATGCGGCCTCATCGAACATCTCGCGCAGCCAGCGGGCCAGTTGCGCAAACTCTTCAGACGCGTAGGTCTCAATCCACTCGGCGTGGAGCGGCGCGTTTTCGGGAACCCCTTTGGCGGCGAGCATCTCGCCGATGATGGCGTAATCCCACTGGCAGGGGAGCATGGCGGCGGCGACCTCCCCGAACGTGCCCGAATAGGCCGCCTCAATAAGGAAATCGGTGTATCCCTTGCACGTGGGCGCCGGTCTAGTGGCCTCTATCTCATCCGCCGAGATGCCGAATTTCGCCGCAAAACCCCGGTGGAGTTCCATCTCGGTGTTCAGCGTGGCGTTCAAAAGATCCGCAAAACGCCCCATCTCCGCCAGTTCCGGGGCCTTCACGACGGCCAGGGCGATGACGCGGCTGTATTCCTTCAAAAAAATGTAGTCCTGGCACATGTAGAAGCGAAACTGCTCCAGCGGCAGGGTGCCGTCCCCGATGCCCCGGACGAAGGGGTGCGCATGAATTTTTTCCCAGAGCGGCTCCGCTTCTGCGCGGAGCGCCTCACTCATCTTCGTTTCCGGGTTCAACGTGGCCTCAAAGGTTATCGAGAATTTTCTTGGAGCGCCCCTTTTCCAGGGTTTCACCAAAAGAATCGCCCAGGTCGACGCCCAGCTGCTGTGCGCGTTTCTGGGCCCAGAGCCCGATGTTGCGATCGTCTTTGTAGAAAGACCCGTCCTGCGGCTTCGAAGGGTCGAACGATTCGAGCCGCTGGGCTTCGGTCTGATGCGAGGAGAAGCGCGACATGATTTTTCTCAGTCTCTTTTTCCCGCAGGCGCGGCAGGTGAGTTTCCTCCTGTCCGATGGCTTCATCACCAGGTGGCCGGAGATGAAACCGCACTCCCTGCACTCGTATTCATAGATCGGCATCGGGTGAATCCCTCGTTTCCATATCGGCGCCCAGCGACGCCATGTGCTCGCAAAAGTCAGGGAATGTTACCGCCATCGCCTCCGCCGTGTCGACCGATACTCCCTCCGGCGCGGCGAGCCCGGCAACGGCGGCGGACATGACGATGCGGTGATCGCCGAAACCATGAGCGACTCCGCCTCTAAGCCCGCCGCCCTGGATGATGATGCCGTCCGCCAGTTCCCTCGCTTCGCCGCCCAGCGTTTCGATGACTTCGCGCATGGCGGAGATTCTGTCCGTCTCCTTGATGCGGGCCTGGGGCGTGTTGAGGAGCCTGGTTTCCCCGTCTGCGAACGCGCCGAGCACGGCCATGACGGGCAGCAGGTCGGGCGTGGCGTTCAGGTCGAATTCCCCGCCGCGCAGCGCCTTCCCGCGGATTCGGATGCCGGCTTCTGATACGAGAACATCCGCCCCCATTTCCTCGACGAAACGGAGAACCTCCTTGTCGCCTTGCGAGTCGTCGAGGTCCAGGCCCTTGAGCGTCACATCGCCGCCCGGAAGCGCGCCGGCAGCCACCAAAAAGGCGGCGGAACTCCAGTCGGCGGGAACGGTAACCTCGAATCCCGAGAGTGCCTGACCGCCCGGGACGGTGAAGCTGCTGTATTCATCGCGCTCGTATTCCAATCCCAGGCGATCCAGCCACCACAGCGTCATCTCGACGTAGGGGCGTTCGTTCAGGTCTATCGGTTCGATGGTGGTCGTCTCTTCGCCGAAGGGCGCATTCAGGAGCAAAGAGGATGTGAACTGGCTGGTCGTTCCGTCGACTTTCGTCCGCCCGCCGCGCCACGGGCCGCCCACCGTGACGGGGAGGTAGCCGCCGCCTGTCGATTGCGCCCTTGCGCCCAGGTTCGACAGCGCATCAAGCAGCGGCCCCATCGGGCGTTTTCTGGTTTGTGAATCCCCGTCGAAGCGCGCTTCGCCCTCCCGCAAAAGGGCGGCGGTGCCGAGCGCCATCCGGCAGGTGGTTCCTGAATTGCCTACGTCCAGAACCTCCTGCGGCGCTTCGGGCCGGGCACCGAAGCCTTCCACCGACCAGGCCTCTTTTTCCTTGTGAATTTCCGCGCCGAAGCTCCCGTAAACGCTCGCCGCCGAGAGGCCGTCCGCAGAATCGAGGGGATTCAGAATCACGCTCCTCCCTGATGCCAGGGATGCGAACGCGACGGCGCGTATGGAGTGGGATTTCGAGCCGGGAACGCCGCTGGTTCCCTTCGCTATGGATGGTTTGATCGACAATATCATGATGATGAGCGTGTCTGGCGGCGGATTTTAGCGATCATCGCTCAGGTAGCGGCCCAGCATGTCGCGGGAGTGTTCATCCTCGTGACAATCCACGCAGAGATTCTCCCAGTTGCTTCCGTCGGGCGGATTGTTCTTGTGGTTGCCGTCGCGGTGGTGGACCGTCAGGATGTGGAGGTTGTTTTCATCGAAATCCCGGCCGCATTTCGCGCAGAACCAGCCGTGAATATCGAGCGACTTGCGCCTGTAGTCCTGCGCACTCTTGCCTATGCTCGCCGAGGCCTTGAGGCGCGCGGCGATTTCTTTGGCGCTTTCGCCGGTGGAGGCGGGCGTTTGTGGTGCGCTCCTGCGTCCGGGGCGGCGTCTGTTTGTGCTGAATCTCGTTCTGGCCATCGAATCAACCTCCCATCGTCAAGAACCATCCTAGCAAATCGCGCTATAATGAGGAAGATCGTGTGGTATTTCCGATATCCTGGTAGATGGGGAGCGCGAGTGGGGGAATGCTTGCGCCGAGGAGAACCTGAATGCGAAGCTCACGGAGACGCTGGTGGCGATGGCTGATCCTGCTCGTCTTGCTGTCCCCCTTGCTCGGGGTCGGCAGCCTGTACGGGATTCGCGCCGTGGAGTCCTACGATCCCTTTTGCACCGTCTGCCACCTCCAGGATCACCAGGATTATCTCGACGACGGCGCACGCGCGGAGAACATGGTCAAGACGCTGGGTGGATGGCACAAGAGCGCAGGCGGGGTGAAGTGCATCTCCTGCCACGGGGAGGAGGGCATTACGGGGATGATCCGCACGACGATTCTCGCGAACAAGGATTTGTACAAATTCATCATCGGTGATTACGAGCAGCCCTCGCGCGTATTCCATCCCATCCTCGATAAGGACTGCGTGAAGTGCCACGACGAGGAGCGCCTCCTGGAGCTGGCCGACGACGCGTTTCACGCCATCTCGGACCACGCGGAGCTCAAGGCGGATTGTGTCCAGTGCCATAACGGCCACCGCCTGGGCGGCGAGAGAGCGAAAGGGTTCATGGTGGCGGCGACGGCGCAGCCGCGCTGTGACGCCTGCCACGACGAACTCGAGCAGAAAGTGGATTTGCAGGACCTGGAGCCGTTTCCCAGGAAAAGAGAATCTGACAGCTAAACACTTGTTTTCCGCGGATTTCCCCCGCTGTGTGATTCCCGATATAGAGCGGATTCGCTGAAAGGGCAGGCAGGAATTGCGATTTTTCGTCTTGATCTTCACCGTCACATTTCTCTGGGGCCTGAGCTTCCCGGCGGCCAAGATAGGCCTGCGCGGCGTGGAGCCTTTCACGTTCCTCTGGCTGCGGGGCATCATTTCCGCGGCCAGCGTTTTTCTGATCATGTTTGCCCGGAAAATGCCGGTCCTGCCGCCGCGCCCGTCCTGGCGGGGGGAGAGCCGCGATTTCTGGATCAACGCCTGCCTGCACAACTTGATGTTCATCACCTATTACCACGGCGTGGACCACACCACCGCCGGGCGCGCCTCGTTGTTCCTCTACTCCCAGCCGCTGCTCCTGACGGCGCTCGCGGCGTGGATTCTGCCCCACGAAAGGGTGGGCGTCCGCGCGGTTTCGGGCTTCATCGCCGCGAGCCTGGGCATGGTGTTCCTCTTCGGCGACAGGCTCTCCTCGGCGGGCGGCTCCACCTGGTACGGGGACGGGGTCGTCGTCGTGGCGGCCGTGATATGGGCGGTGCAGTCGGTCTTCCTGAAGATGCGCTTGAGGGGCTTCGACGCCTTCAGAATCACGGCCTGGACGCAGATTCTCGCCGTGCTCCCGTTCTTCGTCATGGCCTCGTTTCTGGGCGAGTCATGGCCCGACTTGACGGACGCCAACGTGCTCACCGGCGTGGGCTACAGCGGCCTCATCGGCACGGGCCTGGCCATGATCCCCTGGCTCTGGCTGCTGACGGACTACCCGGCGAGCCGCGTGGGCGTGTTCATGTTCCTAACCCCCGTGTTCGGGGTCCTGACGGGCGCCTTGCTGCTCGCCGAACCCCTCACGTCCCTCATGCTCGGCGGTGCGGTCCTGATCTCGACGGGGATATATCTCGTGAATTCCGAGACGAAATAAAAAAATTTATATGCCAACGATAACAATAGGTTGAGATATATAATTCAAGTATTGTATCAGCATCCTCGATGTATCGAATTTCCGCCGCTTCCGAACCCCCGCGGCC
>VXPH01000230.1 GCA_009839615.1 Nitrospinota bacterium | reverse complement strand
GTGTGCTCTTTCTTCAAACCCCACCCGCACCCGCGGGGGGGCGGGCCGGCCGGGGGGGGCGGCGGGGCCCGGCCCACGCGAAGAGCAGCACAAGCCCCGCGAGAGGGCCGATCATGTAAGCGTAACGCATCGCATCACCGCGGAATCTGGAGAAGGTCCGGGCCTTCGGAAGATTTGTTTTTATCGGAACCAAAACCGGGGTGCGCACTAGAGGAGGTCTTCGATTCATCTCGATCCGTCCGGTCGTTCAGAAGACACCTTCCCGGGTTTCGGCGAGCACCATATCCACCACGGAGCGCATCGCCTCTTCACGGCTGTCGCCATTCAGGCGGCAAAGACGGAAATGATCGGCTTGCCGGTCCGCGCTGCTCCCCTCCCGGATGATGGTAAGCACGTGGCGCATTTCATCCTCGCACGCCAGCGCCCGGGCGTCGGGGGCGAGTTTCTCGATCAGCTCCGTTGCGTAGTCCTCGATGTCCACCCGCCCTCCAAGGTCCATGTCGCCGAGAAAGGCCAGCACGCCGTATCGCTGAGCCAGCGGTTCTCGGCGATAATCTCCGTGGGCGGTTCGGGCGGCAGGCGGCCCTCGCCGTCGAGGCGCGCCAGCCAGCGGACCAGGGAGGCGTAGAGGGCGATGATGCTCGCGGCGTCCTCGAGGCGCGGGCAGGTATCGCAGATGCGAAGCTCCACCGTCGGGTGGGCGTGGGAGGGGCGAATGTCCCACCACACTTCGCTGCCGTCACTGATGACCTCGATGCGCCGGTAGTCGTCCACGATGCGGTCGTACTCTGCCCGGGTGCGCAACGGACCGGGAATACTGGTGCGCGGAAGTACGCCGAGGAGGTTCAGCCGCCAGGACTTCAAGCCGGTCTCGCCCCCGCCGTAGAACGGCGAGGACGTCGAGAGCGCGTGGAAAAGGGGAAGGTGCCTCCGGAGAGCCGTCATGACCCGGATGCGCGATTCCGGGTCGCCGAAGCCGGCGTGGACGTGCATGGCGGTCAGGCAGATCCGGCGGAAACTCTCTTGGTAGGTGGCCGCGAACCGCTCGTAGCGCTCCTTCGGCGTGACCAGCTGCGTTCGCCATTGCGCGAAAGGATGCGTGGAGGCGGCCATCACGGCTGCGCCGTGCTCCTCGGCCGCCTCGATGACGACCCGCCGGGTCTCGCGCAGCGCCTCGCACGCCTCATTCACCGAGCCGCAGACGCGCGTGTTGGTTTCGAGCTGGGCGCGAAGGAATTCGGGCACCACCTTGTGAGGGCCGCGCCTGCTCTCGCAAGCCGCGAGGATGCCCGGGTCGGGTTCGGCCAGAAGGTCGCGGGTGTCGGGGTCGACGAGAAACAACTCCTCCTCCACCCCGAGGCTGATCGCCGGAGCTTCCCGGTGCGCGGAACCACTCATTATTGCCCCCTCCATTCGGGCGGAATGCCGCCTTTCGATGATTCCGGATCAAGAACCGCGCTCTCGCAACAACCTAGAGACTCATGTTACCCGGCAGGGCGGCGCTTGTCATGCCGTGGCGCATCGTTGCCGGGCCAGGGCCCGGTCAGCCGGACCGGCGTCGTCGGCCGGAGGGTTGGTCGCGAAATACTCGGCGAACCCGGGGCGCTGCGAGAAGTTGCCGGCGGCGGCGGAGCCGGCCCACGCGAAGAGCAGCACAAGCCCCGCGAGAGGGCCGATCATGTAGACGTAACGCATCGCATCACCGCAGAATCTGGTGAAGGTCCGGGTCCACCAGGGGCCCCGCCGTGAGCGCTGCGGCGATCAGGCGGCGCACCCGGGAGTCCAAGCGATAGCGGCCTGGTGTCCTCAGGCGATTCCCCCGACTCTCGTTCATCCGCATCCCTCCTTCGCGTTTCGCATCGCCTGTATCCAGAACGGGAATAAGGCAAAAACCGCCCGTTTGCAAGGGTTTACGATAGCCAGCTTCCAACGCCTGAGCGTCATACGCGCCCGCTGCGTGAGAGGCAAGGCCGCCGGGGACCGGGGGGGGGAGGAACCCCGAGGGCCGACGCCGGATGGCGCGGGAGAGGAAGAAGCGAAGGATAGAGCGCAGTAATTATGAGCGAATTTGTGTTGAGGCGCTTCTTCAACGCACCCGCGCCGAGACGAGGCGCGCCCTTGCCGTCCCAGCGCCAACGCTAGCGGGCTCTAAAGAATAATCATGAGGAAGTTCTTGCGGATCAAAATTTGGTGGACGGGACGCAATAGTTCGCCACAAACTTGCTGACATGCACGGGAGTTATATTTTCTCCGCTTCCGTTTTGGTTGCACATTCGAAAAAATGAATCCCGGTCAAAATTCGAAAAACAAATATCCGAAATAGTTTCAACAATCTACAAGGATTTCGCCCTCGTGGGGAATGCCCCACTGTCTGCAAACGGGCGGAAGAGAAGGATGCGCCTAATCTTCATATTGGCGTGAAATTTTCAACCCGGATGAATTGCATATCGATTCGCGTTCAATCTAGATGGAATCGCTTCAATCAACTCGACAACCATCAAACGGAATCCTGGTCTTTTTCAATATCTGAGGCTTCGATATTGATGCGGCGTCACCACCAGATTTTCACTCACGCCTGGTTACAAAGAGATTCTTATTGCGCTTTTGGAGTGATTCATGGTGTTCACGCCGCATATGCCACGTTGCCCAAGTCAAGTCTATCTCCTCTTGTTCGAGAGAATGTTCCTGCAATCCAACTCGCTTATCTTGCGGACTCGAAAACCCGCTCCGTCGGGCCGACCGAACTGAGGCCGCAGCGCAGGGCCTCGAGATTGAACGTCATCCAAGGGGGCACGTTCCCGATGTTCACATCGGGGCCGAATTCGGTGAGCAGGAATTTCTGAAGCTCGTAAATGACGTTGTTCGTCGTGCCCTCGATCCACCAGCCGGGGAGTTCGAAAATCACCTTGCGGACGTCCATCCGCTCGCGTATCGAATCGATCAGGGCGCGGTCGGCCTCCCCGCCGGGCATGAGTTCCGCCGCCTCGAAAAGCACCACCGAGGCGCCCGCCTCCATGCAGATGTTCGCCTGAGCGATCAACGCCGCGGCGTCCTGCTTGCCGGTCTTGGAGCCTACCTCGCCGTGCACTTCCAGGCCTGCGTCCAACGCCGAGCGCACCATGCGCTCCCTTTCGCCGTCGGACAGGGCGACGCAGTTGTCTGAAACCTCTATCGCCTCCACCCCGTATTCCGCCGCCGCCTCGAAATAGGGCCCCACCCCGCCCCAGCCCTGCGTGGCGAAGATGAATTCCAGAAACTGCCCGCCGATGAAGGGCTTGATATCGTGGCTTTTGAACAGTTCGAGCTTCTCGCGGTAATAATCCTCCAGATACAGGCGCGAGGTGCCCACCGCGATCTTGCCCAGGTCGATGAACGGGCCGCTCATCCGCAAAAGCCCCCGGAGATATTCGATGGTCTCCCCCTTGTCGATCATCATGGTGATCCCGCTGGTTCTGGGTTTTACCATGCTCCGCTCCGCAGGGAGGGGAACGAAATCGAAGGCGAATCTGTCCATCCGGCTCTCCTTTCCGGCTCGTTTTCATCGATGAGGATCAGGGGTTTCAGTAAATCGCATCAACCGCGTGGTTGCAAGGATGAAAAGCGAGGGGGTTTCTCGGAGTTGCTGAAAAAGCCCACAAAAGGAGCGCACTGAAATTCACTCCCCCCTTGAGGGTCGGGCATCCCGAGGGGAATGCCCGACAACGAGGCAAGGGCGAAGCCCGCAGGCGAGTTGGTGGGGGGACATGCCACAGAAAAAGCTCCCCCCACCGAATCGGCCTTCGCACAAAACGCTCGGCCTCTTCGTCGGTCTACCCGAGGAGGATAGACCGACCCTCAAAGGGGGAGTGGTTGTGAGGGTCGCTCTTTCTGATTCTGGCTTCCGGCTTTCGCCGGAATGACGAATACGGATGCTCGCTACTCGCTCGCGTTTGACCCCTCATTCGATGGCCACCTCAACTGATTAGGCTCCGGGCGCGCGCGCGAGTATAATGCGCCCACACTTCACAATCGCGATGGCGCGGATACAGCCCGTGCACCCGGCCTTTCGAGGACACCCCGAAGGGCCCACAAGGAGGGAACATGCCGGATTTCTCAAGACCCGTATTCATCGTCAGCGCCCCCCGGTCGGGCTCGACCCTGTTCCGGCTCATCCTGGACGCCCACCCGCGCCTGGCGGTACCCTCACCCGCCTGGCTGTACGAGATGGTCTACCCCTATCTCTACAGCTATGGCGACCTCTCGATGCCTGAGAACCTCACGGCGCTCGCCGAGGACATCTTCGAGAGTCCCTTCATCAAGAACATGAAGCTCGACATCACCGCCCAAGACCTCGTTTCCGCCTCCAGAGAGCCTACCTTCCGGGGGCTTTACGACGCACTTCACCGCCACTACGCCGAGAGCACGGGCAAGGAGCGGTGGGGCGAGAAATCCCCCCGCAATTCGTTCTGGATGGAGGAGATCAAAGGCGATTTCCCGGATGCGCAGTTCGTCCACATCGTGCGCGATGGGCGAGACATGGCGGTCGACATCGCCGATTCGTCCGAGATGCTGCCCGAGAACGTATACTCGGGCGCCCATGTCTGGAAGGATTTCACGGGCGCGGCGCACGAATCGGGAAAACGCATGGGGGAATCGGATTACTATGTCATCCGTTATGAGGACTTGTGCGCAGAGCCTGAGAATGCGCTGAAAAAACTGTGCGAATTTTTGGGTGAGGATTTCGATGCGCAGATGCTGGCCCACCACGAGACGGATTCCTCGAAGAGTTGGAGTTCCCTTCCCAACCACGTGAAGAGCGGGCGGCCCATCTCCACGCAGTACTGCGAGATGTATAAAACGCGGCTCCCGGCAGACGACGTTTCCGCGCTGGAAGTTGTGATGAGGGATCTGCTCGTCGAGTTCGGCTATCCGGTGGGCGGGAGCGCGGAACCCATCCCCGAAAAACTCGCGGCCCAGTTGATGGAGAGCGAGATGATCTCCGCCCCCCGCGTGATCGCGTATCGCAAATGGCATGCCGACAGGCGGCGTGAGCGGCTCGAAGGGGGCGTCTGGAGGCTCGAGGACAGGGAATCCCTTTTGCGCTCGCTTTGCTGATAGGGGGTTGCTGAAAAAGCCCCCTTTTCAGGGCTGGAGGAGAAGCGCCTCTCGACTGGAAAACCAACCCCCCCTACCC
>VXPH01000033.1 GCA_009839615.1 Nitrospinota bacterium | reverse complement strand
TATCATTCCCGTCCCTACAGCAGACCGACCACGCGCTCCAGTTCTTCTTCGGTGTTGTAGAAATGCGGCGCGAAGCGGAGGCCGTTGTTGCGCGCGCTGGCGATGATCCTCTTCTCACGCAGTTGCGCCGCCGCCTTGGGCGGGTCGGGCGACTCGATGCTCACGATGGCGGCGCGCTCCTCCCAGGGGCGGGGCGTCAGAATCTTCTCACCCCGCCTCTCCAGCAACTCCATCAGATACGTCGTCAACCCCCGCACGCGCTCCTCGACGTGCGCAAGCCCCACCTTGCTGAGGAACTCGACCGAGCGGCCGAGCACCCATAGACCCAGGTAATTTTGATTTCCGATCTCGAACCTACCGGCATCCGGGGCCAGTTCGACCTCCATCCGGGGGCGCGCTTCAGGCACCATGCTGGCGCGGGCGAAGAAAGGGGGCGTCATCCCGGGAATCAGGTCTTCTCGGCAATAGAGGAAACCCGTACCCGGCAGGCCGAGCAATCCCTTGTGCCCGCCGCAGACCGCGATGTCCGCCCCGAGGGCCGGCAGCGACGCCGATAGAATCCCGACCCCCTGTATCGCATCCGTCATCAATATGATTCCGCGCTCGCGGCAGGCTGCGCCGAGAGCAGGCAGGTCCACCCGGCAACCGATGCCAAAAGTCACGTAGGAGACCGCCACGACGCGCGTTCGCTCATCCATCGCCTCGACGAACGCCTCCACTGGCGGGTAGCCCTCCCCGTTACGCACCCACTTGAGTTCGACGCCTCTTTCTTCCAGGCGCTTTAAGGCGTACACCTGGTTCGGGTGGTCCATCTCCGCCTGGATGACGTTGTCTCCCGCCTTGAGATCCAGCGCCTGCGCGGCGATGTTCAGGCCCTCCGACGTATTCTTGATGAACGCGATTGTCCCCGGCTCAACGCCCAGCAGCGATGCCAGCGAGGCGCGAACCTCCTCCACGCGGAGCTTGGAGAAGGCCTCCCGGCCGCCGAGTTCGTTCATCTCCCGCAGGAATTCGGGGATGGCGTCCTGAGCGCATTGTGGAAGGGGCGCCTTGTTGGCGAGGTCGAGATAGGTCCAATTCCGGGTGACGGGAAATTCATCCCTCAAAGCCGCAAAATCGGGAGCTACCGCCGCCTGTCTTTCGATCATCGAATTTCTCCCGTTAGATAAGTCGGTAAACCCTTATTCGGATGATTATATACAATCTTACCGGAAGGGGTTGTTGAAAAAGCCCTGATTTCGTGATTTGTCGTATGGAGATGAGGGAATGACGATCAAAACCGCACCGCCTCATCCTGAGTAGCGGCGAAGCCGCATATCGAAGACCAAACGCGATTGATGAATGAGTGTTTACTCTCGCCACGGCGCGAGCCTCTCGCCCTTCGATACGCCGCCGTTCGGATTTGCGCTGTTTTACATGAAGGGCTTGGCCTCACCCCAGGTCAAGATCCAGCAGATCTACACCGGAATCATTCCGTTCGTGCTTCTGCAACTGACCGGACTGGCGCTTATAATGGCATTTCCGGAAATCGCCATGTGGCTGCCGAGACAGCTGCTCAATTAAGTCATTCCTGGGCCGGTGCGGCCAGATCGGGCCTTCGGTCGACCCACGGTCTGGCGGCCTCGAATGCGGCGGCGGCGCGGAAGATGTCTTCCTCGTGCAGGATCCTCGAAACCATCTGCATGCCCACGGGCAGGCCGTCCCGGGTCCATCCCGCCGGCACCGAGGCGGCCGGCTGGCCCGTCAGGTTGAACGGATAGGTGTAGTAAACCCAGGATACGATGTTGCGGTCGGGCAACTCCGGGGGCGCGTTGCAGTTCACGTCGAAAGCCGAGACGGGAAGCGTCGGCGTCAAGAGCAGATCGTAGTCCTCGAAGAAGAGGCGCATCTTCTCGCGAAAGTCGTAGCGCCGGAAAACCTTGTCGTAATACCCGTCCAGTTCCTGATCGAGGGCGCCGGCGAGCACGTCGGCAACCGCCGGGTCGAGCAGGTCCGGCTTGTTGGCGAGCACATCCTTGAGCCGGGTTCCGACGCCGGCGTAGAACTCGGCCATCCAAATGGGGAGCGGGTCCTCTTCCATGACCTGTTCGACCAGGTCCACGGTGCAGCCGAGATCCTCGAACACCCTGACGGCCTCCTCAACGATCCGGACCACCTCGCCGGTCGGCTGCGCGTAGCCGAGCGTCGGGCTCCAGGCCAAGCGCATGCCCTCGACCGGACGCTCGCAGGCGGCCAAGAAGTCGGGCACGGGCTGCGCGACGCCGAAGGGATCCCGGCGGTCGTGCCCGGCGACGGCGTTCAGCAGGAGCGCCCCGTCGCGCACGGTGCGGGTGAGCGGGCCGACATGGGCGAGCGTCGGCGTGGCGCTCGCCGGGAAGACCCCGACGCGCGCGAACTGCGCCTTGATGCCGAAAAGGCCGCTGAGCGAACTCGGGATGCGGACGGACCCGCCGCCGTCGGTTCCGAGCGCGAACGGTGTGACCCCGGCGGCAACGCTGGTCGCGGCGCCGCAGCTCGATCCGCCCGGCGTCTTGGCGAGATTCCAGGCGTTCGGCGTCACCCCGGTCAGCGGGCTGTCGCCGACCGCCTTGCAGCCAAACTCGCTGGTCGTCGACTTACCGACGATGCAGCCGCCCTGCCGCCGCACCCGGTCCACCGAGGGCGCGTCGACAGCCGCGACATTGTCCACCATCGCCCGAGAGCCGAAGGTCAGCTTCAGGCCGTCCACGGCGATCAGGTCCTTCACCGAGATGGGTAGGCCGTGCAGCAGTCCGAGCTCTTCGCCGGACATGACGGCCTTTTCGGCCTGGCGCGCCGCTTCGAGGGCGAGGTCGGGCGAGGTCTGGACGAAACAGTTGAGCGTCGGCTCCAGCCCGTCCATGCGCTCCAGGGACGACCCGACGAGTTCGACCGGCGAGATGTCGCCGCGCGCGATCAGGTCCTTCAACTCGATTGCCGTCATGAACGCGAAATCGCTCATCGTTCCTGTCCGTCGAGCCACCCGCCAAGCGTCTCGAGCGTCATCGCAAACCGCTCGATTTCATCCACGTCTATCACGCTGAAGGTCCGGAATAGATCCTGTCCGATGTCCTTGTGGATCCTGTCGACCAGCGCCGTAAAATCCGGAGCCACCGCCGCCTGTTGTTCTGTCATCTCTTTTCTCCCGTCAAAGAAATCGGGAAACCCATATTCGTCCGATCATGTGGATCACGTGACGTTGAGCGATAAAATTCTCAAGAATTCAGGCAACAAGCAAACGCATCATGAGGCGAAGGATCAACTACCGGGTGCAAAACGGTGTCGAGTCCGACTCGCGTTCAGCCGGTGAAAGAAAAATCAATCCTGCGCGTCACGCTGTGCGTGTTACCGAACGTCGGGATGACGAGGCTGTGCTTCCCGAGGCCTCCCGCGACGAACAGGCAGATCTCCTCCTCACCGTCGACGACGGGAACGCTCGCGAGGTCCTCCCGGGCCATGAGATCATCCCGGCGCCCCCGCGCGCGCTCCAGGTTCGCCGGCGCAAAAAGAAACGTCGGCACCCTGCCCCTCTCGTAGAGAAAGGCCCGGATCCGCGGCGGGTCCCAGCCGTCGCGCACGAGCATGTCCACGTGTTCGGGGCCTAAGACGACCACCATCTCCCCGCCGAAGAGCGCGTTGTTGCTCCCCGCCTGCATCATCGACGAGGCGATGGACTGCAGCACGCCTTCGCCATCCGTGCTGGCCGCGTCGTTGACCATGATGTGCGGGTCTATGGCGATGACCGTCACGGCGCTGTCCGAACGCTCCAGGCCGCGCTCGACGTGGAGCGGCGGCCACGGGCTCGCCTCTTCGTTCTCGCCGATGCAGCTCGAGAACTTGCCCTGGTGGCCGAAGGTGCTGCGATCGGTATCGCCCGGCTTGGCGCCCCCGATGTTCTGCAGGATGAACCGGAACGCCCTGCCGATGGTGGCGTTGGCCCGCCAGCCCTGGCCGAAGAGGTTCTCCTTGCAGTTGATCCCCAAGGCATATCGGGCGGGGCCGTGGACGACGATGAGCTGCGCGATGCAGTTCGTCGTCCCCTGAACCCCCGGCAGGTTGTATACGGGGTCGAAGATGGCGTCGACGGCGGTGACGAGCACCGGCATGTATTCGGGCTTGCAGCCCGCCATGGCGGCGTTTACGGCGATCTTCTCGATCGTGGCGTCGCCGAACAGATGGGGGATGCGGCCGCGGGACTCTTCGGGCGGACGCCCCGATGCCTCCACCATGGCCGCCACCCGCTCTTCGGTCGGCGGGATGACGGGCAGTCCGTCGCCCCAGCCCTGTTCCATCACGTATTCGAGCAGTTCCAGGGGGGATTCCGCCACCTCGTGGCGCACCGAGGCCAGCTTCATCCTTCGTCTTCCGGGGGCGTCTGCGTGAGGGACTCCGCCACGCTTTCCAGTATCTCATCCGCGTGGGTATGCACCGTATCGAGCGGTATTCCGGTGATGGGATGGGGGATCGAGACGATGGGCAGGCCCGCGAAGCCCAGGGCCCGCGCCTTCTTGCGGCCGAAGGCCTCGAACATGTCCGTGATGATGGTGAGCGTGGGAAGCCCGCGTTGTTCGAGCTCGATCGCGTCGTGGATACTCCACGGCGTGCAGGACCCTCAGTCGGGCACCGCGTTCACCACGAAATCGCACTCCTCCGCCATCCTATCGATCAGGTCCTCCTCCAGGGGAAGCGCGCTGCCTCCCTTGCGGTAGTGCGTGAACGAGCCGATGGGGTATTTCCCGCTCAAGCGCTCCTCCAGCCGGCGGAGCAGCTTGTCGGAGTTGGGTTTCGTGTTGTCGAGAAGACCCAGGCGAACCCCCTCATGGGAGGCGGGGCGCGCGGCAGGGCGCACCTTCTCCAGCGGAGGGGGTATCCCCGAGGGATCGAGAATCACCAGAGTCTGACCCATCAAAGACTCCTCCCCTGAAACCGGGTGGACTCGCGCCGGGCGCGGTCTTCATTCATGATGAGTGCTGGATCGTTATGAAATAATAAGATTCTTGAAGTATCGTTTATTCTTGCCGATTGTGTCAACGAACCCTCGGACGGCCCCTGCGGGCTTGTTGAAAAAGCCCGATGCGGGAGAGTTTGCCGTGGATAAAGCCCAGGCCGGGAATAGAAAACACAAAAAACAAAAAACAGATAGATATAAAAAAAACAACGCCCACCACAACCAGATGGGT
>VXPH01000265.1 GCA_009839615.1 Nitrospinota bacterium | reverse complement strand
TCTCTGGCAGCCAGGGCGGGCGGCCAGTGGGGGCCGGCGGCGGTGGGCCTTATCGTCGGCCTGTTCCTGCTCGTCTTCCTGGTCGTGCCCGTCGTGAACGTGATCTACGTCGCCTTCCAGGACCCGAACACGGGCGCGCTGACGCTCATCAATTTCGTGGATTTCTTCCGCAACAGCCTGTTCCAGGAATCCGCCATCAATTCGATCTACGTCGCCCTGATGGCGGTGGTGCTGGCATCAATCTTCGCGCTTCCGCTCTCCTATTTCACGACGCGCTTTCATTTCGGCGGGGCCATCCTCATCCAGACCCTGGGCGTGCTGCCGCTCATCATGCCGCCCTTCGTCGGCGCGGTGGCGATGCTCCTGCTGCTCGGGGAGAACGGCTCGGTCAACCTGCTGCTGGATGAGTGGTTCGGCTTCACGATTCCCTTCATGGAAGGGCTGAACGGCGTCATCCTGGTGGAGAGCATCCACTATTTCCCGTTCATCCTCATGAACCTCTCGGCCTCGCTCAACAGCATCGACCGCGCGATGGAGGAATCCGCCCAGAACCTGGGGGCGAGCGGGGTGCGCCTGTTCCGGCGCATCGTGTTCCCGCTGGCGATGCCCGGCTACGTCGCGGGCGCATCCCTGGTGTTCCTGAAAGTGTTCGACGACATCGGCACGCCCCTTTTGCTCAACATCAACAACATGCTCGCGCCCCAGGCGTATCTCCGCATTGCCTCCATCGGCATCTCCGACCCGATGGGCTACGTGATATCGGTCATCCTCGTCATATTCTCCCTGTTCGCGCTCTGGATCTCGTTCCTGGCGCTGCGGGGCAAGGACTACGCCACCATCCAGAAAGGCGGCGGCGGACTGATGAAGCGCGACCTCAGGCCCTGGGAGAAGGCCGGCTGCTACGGGGTCGTCATATTCATCCTGTTGCTGGTGCTCTCGCCGCACTTCGGCCTCGCCATCCTCTCCCTCGGCACGGTCTGGTCGTTCAGCGTGCTGCCCGACGCCTATACTTTCTCGCACTACCTGCGCGTGGTCTCGGAATCATCGGAGTTCATCACGAACACGCTGCTCTACGCCGGCCTCGCCGCGGGAATCGACGTCATCTTCGGCACGGCCATCGCCTACATCGTCCTGCGCACCGGCCTGGCCGGCCGGAAATGGCTGGACTACGCCGCGATGGGAGCGGTGGCGATTCCCGGCGTGGTGCTCGGCATCGGCTACCTGCGCACCTTCTACGCCTTCAACGTGCCGATCATCGACAAGCCCCTGGCGTCCTGGTGGGTCATCATCGTGGTCGCCCTCGCCATCCGGCGCCTGCCCTACGCGCTGCGCGCCTGCTTCGCGGCACTGCAGCAGCTGAGCGTCATGCTCGAAGAGGCCGCCGAGAACCTGGGAGCGACCAAGGGCCGCACCATCTACCGGGTCGTCATTCCGCTCATGTCGGGCGGCATCGTGGCCGGTTTCGTCACCAGCTTCGCCACCGCGGCGGTCGAGCTTTCGACGACCATCATGCTCGTATCGCAGGAATCGGACGCCCCGCTCGCCTTCGGCATCTACGAGTTCATGCAGTCTGCGGCGGGCCGCGGCCCGGGCGCTGCGCTCGGCATCATCGCCGTGCTCATCGTCGGCGTCGCGACTTACGTCTCGCACCGCTTTATCCAGCGCAAAGAGACGAGCCAGACGCCGGACATGGCCATCGTCGCGGGAGTATGAGAATGACATCGCAAAACGCCGCCGGCGTCGTCATCGAGCAGTTGAGCCTCGCCTACGATACGACCGACGTGCTGAAAGACGTGAACCTGCGCATCGAACCGGGCGAGTTGTTCACCTTCCTGGGTCCCTCGGGGTCGGGCAAATCGACCCTGCTGCGCGCCGTCGCCGGCTTCGGGCCGGCGCCCCGGGGGCGCATCCTGATCGGTGATGACGACGTAACGCATCTGCCGCCCTGGCGGCGCAACGTCGGCATGGTGTTCCAGTCCTATGCGCTGTGGCCGCACATGACGGTGCGCAGGAACGTCGCCTTCGGCCTGGAAGAACGCAGGACGCCCTCTGCCGAGATCCCGAAGCGCGTCGACGCCGCACTCGACATGGTCGGACTCCTGGAGCTTGCCGAGCGGCGTCCCTCTCAGCTGTCCGGCGGTCAGCAGCAGCGCGTCGCCCTCGCCCGCACCATCGTCGTCGAACCCCGCGTGCTCCTGCTCGATGAGCCGCTCTCGAACCTCGACGCCAACCTGCGCGTGCAGATGCGCCGCGAGATTCTCGACTTACAGCGCGAACTCGCGCTCACCACCATCTTCGTCACCCACGACCAGGAAGAGGCCAACACCATCTCGGACCGCATCGCCGTGCTCGACGAGGGCGTCCTCCAGCAGGTGGGAATGCCCATGGAACTCTACGACGAGCCGGTGAACCGCTTCGTCGCCCACTTCCTCGGCACGGCGAACCTCATGGACGGGCGAATCGAAACGGGAGCGGACGGCGCGCGCTTCGCCGCGTCCGGCGGCATCGTCGTGCCGCTTATGGACCAGAGCCATACGGCGGGCGAGGAGCGAACCGCCGTGTTCCGGCCCCAGGACATCGCCATCGCAGCCCCTGGCGAGGCGCTTCCCGGAATCGTCCTGACCGGCCGGGTGCAGCACCGCGAGTTCCTCGGCAACCTGCTTCGCTACAGCGTCGCTATCGGCGAGGACATCCTGCTGGTGGACGACACCCACCACCCGGGCCGCCGCGCCTTCGCCGTGGGCGATGAAGTCGCAGTGGGCCTCGCCGGAGAGCAGGTGCGCATCCTGGAGCGTTGAAAAAGCCCCCCTGGATAAACGCCTTCTTAGCCCTTGATTTCGAAGACATGGACCGCGCAGCGATCAAGACGCGCCTGGACGCCATCGCCCGAATATGAGGAGGTGAACCGATGAGCCGAAAACTCCTGGCCGAAGCCGTTGGAACCGCGTTTCTGCTCGCCGCCATCGCGGGTTCGGGCATCATGGGCGAAGCCCTGGCGAACGGGCAGGCGGGCGCAGCGCTCCTGCCGCATTCACTGGCGATCGGCGCGATCCTTTTCGTCATGATCACCCTGCTCGGACCAGTCTCGGGTGCGCACTTCAACCCGGCGGTCACCATGGTCTTCGCCTTGAACGGGGAGATGGAACGCCGCGAGGCCGCGCCCTACGTCGCCACCCAAATGCTGGCAGGCATCCTGGGCGTGCTCGCCGCGCATTTGATGTTCGACCTGGACATCGCCCAAGTCTCGACGAAAACACGGGCCGGAATCGGCCAGTGGTCGGCGGAGGTCGTCGCGACGGCGGGGCTGATCTTCGTCATCCTGGGCGGGCTGCGCACGAACCCCGCCTTCATCCCCGCGATGGTGGGGCTGTACATCATGTCGGCCATTTGGTTCACGGCCTCGACCAGCTTCGCCAACCCGGCGGTCACGGTCGCGCGGGTTTACACCAACACGTTCTCGGGCATCCAGCCGTTCGACGCGGTGGCCTTCATCATCGCCCAGTTTATCGGCGCGCTCTGCGGCTGGCGCCTCGCGAACGCCGTCTGGCCCGGGGAGCGTTGACGCCTGGTATGCGAACGCACACTCCGAAGGTGCTAATGAAAAACCAGAATGACGAGCAAAATCGCATTCGACCGTAGGGGCGGTTCGCGAACCGCCCCTACAACCCATCGCTTCAAACCCTCCTATTCGGATCTTTTTCGACAGCCCTTGATACCGTCCACTCCCCTGAAACACCGCCAAATGCGCAAGCGGGCTTGCCATTCCCGCGCCGATGGTGGATTCTCCCCCGAAATCTGAAACGGCGTAACGAAATCTGGAGTCAACCCAAATGTCGGAACCGAAGAGCGTTTTCATCGAAAGAGGCGGCGTGCGGCTTCATGCCCTGGACCACGGGAGCGAGGGGGAAGACAAGCCAATCATCCTCTTGCTGCACGGCGCGGCGGCCCACGCGCGCTGGTGGGATCACATCGCGCCGCATTATACGGATATGCTCCGGCCCGTGGCGACGGATCATCGCGGCCACGGGGACACCGGCTGGCAGGACGAATACCCCTTCGAGGAGCTTCTGCACGACGTGGCGGCCTGGGTGGAATGGGCGAAAGCGCAGAGCGGGCGGAAACCCTGGCTGCTGGCCCACTCGATGGGCGGCGTCATCGCGCTCAACCTCTTCGCGCTGGAGCCGCCCGATATCGAGGGCCTCATCGTCGTGGGTTCGCCTCCTTAAAACGACGGACGCCATTCTCGCCGAGGTGCGCGCGTTCGGGAACCGCCCCGCCAGGCCCTGGGCGTCGCGGGAGCTGTTCGTGGAGAAATTCCGGCTCCTGCCCGCGTCGGACAAGGTGAATCCCGAAACGATCGCCCACATCGCGCGCCACGCCGTGCGGCAAAACGGCGACGACACCTGGACGGTCAAGGCGGACAGGCGATTCCACGCCACCCGCCCCGAGACGGATCAGCGCGCCGGCTGGCTGCGCGTCGAGACCCCCGCACTGCTCGTGGCGGGAGAACTATCGGACCGCCTGAAATCGGACTCCCTCGAATGGGTGCGCGGGAAGGTTCCCCAGGTGGAGACCGCCGTGATCCCGGGCGCGCACCACCACGTCTTCATGGACGAACCCGAAGCGTTCATCCGCGTGACGAGGGAATTTCTTAAGAGGAAGATCGCCGCAACAAGCGAGCGGAGTGCCTCCCGGACGGCCTGAAGACCTCCTGATAGCCGGTCCTTGAGGAGGTTGTTGAAAAACCCTGCACAGGGCCTTGCAAATAGAGGGTTTGTAGGGACAGGCCCCCGTGCCTGTCCATGCGAAGCGCAACCAAGGGGATGGATATATCCAATACGGGCGGCCACAGGGGGTCAGGGCGGCCATAGCGGGCCGCCCTGCTATGGGTGAATGTGGATTTGATCGTCATTCCGGCGCATGCCGGAATCCAGGGACTTTGCCTTTTCGTCTTTGCTTTTCCCCTTTTCCCACACGAGCGGTGAGAACATGAAAGGCCGGAGCATCCTGATCCTCATCGGCTCTGGATTCCGGCCTTCGCCGGAATGACGAGCAAAGAGAGAATCACTCCCACCTTGAGGGGGAATTCCCATAAAGGCAACCCCCCTACCCCCCCTTGTCAGGGGGGCAAGAAAAAACAAAACCCCTCTATCCGGCGCGGGGATATCGCTTTTTTATACCCCCCTGACAAGGGGGGGTAGGGG
>VXPH01000102.1 GCA_009839615.1 Nitrospinota bacterium | reverse complement strand
GTCGCGCCGAAGAGTTCGGCCTGCTCGCATACCATGGCGGTGAAGGTTTCATGCTGCGCATCGTCGTGGCCGTTCTCGTGCATGGTGATCTCCTTGTGGTCGTGTGTGGAAGTCATCGTTCACTCCTTTGGTTGTCCTCAAGCGAGGGGATGGTTGAATTCGGGAAGAGCGTAGCCAAGCTCGCCCCGCCCCACTTCCTTGGGCATCCCGTCGAGATACCTGGCGGCCCATTCGGCGGCGCGAGCGAGGACGTCGCCGTGACACGGGAGGGGATGGCAGTGGCAACCGAGATCGCAGCCTTGCAGGTCGGCGAGTTGGTAGAGGTCCACCTCCTCGTTCCGGATTTTTTTCCACAGCCACCTTCGGTATTTCTCGATGACGGCGTCGCGGTCGCCGTCCTGTCCGATACGGAAGGGGTTTCCCCACTTGGTCATGCGGTCGATCCTGACCAGGAAGCCGCTGCCTTGTTCCTCGAGGTAGTCGTTCAGGTTCACCACGGTGGTATCCATGCCTTTCTCCTTCGCAGAGAGTTAACGGATGCGCTTCTTAGCGTCCCATTTTCAGCACGTGCTAGGCGTGGGTGTCCGGGGCGGTTTTCAGTCTTTTTTTCACCCGGAGGGCGCGCAGCGGAAAAAATCCACGCTTCACCGATTTTTTCTGAAAAAAAGATGCTTTTGCGTTATTTGCAAAAGCACCCTTGACCCCGCGCCGTGCGTGCTAAAATGGGGACGCTAAGAGAGAGACATCAGTACCGCTACCGGGACACAGGAGCCTTTGGGTTTCACGATGAAGGCGAAGCTCATCGGGAAACAATCCCTCATGCTGCGGAAAGGGTCATTTCGGGCCGTTTTTTCCGGCCCGAAATTCCCGCAGCGGGGGGTAGATCGAGCCACTTTCCTGAATATTGGAATGATTGCAGACGCAAGCCGATCTTCTCTAATCGGGACGAGCAGGTCTAGTTCCTCTGACCTGGTTTTTCAGATGTGTTCCGCCTTTGGCTTCAGACGATGCTCCATGGGGGTCTCGCTTCTCTTCGTGATCGGCTCCCGGTCCGGGGCCGTCAACAGGATGGGATCGGAGAACGAGGTGGAACAATCTTCCGTACGCCCTCGCACCGTCACCGACGGAGCGAAGCTAGAACGGCAACGAACTCACCTCGTCCCTCGTCCCCACGGGAGCATCTTCCGCCAGAGCGGAAGCTACCTTGGTTTTCCGATTCTTCTCCTTCTGGATTCCCGATGTCAGGCGGCTACGTCATCCACGCCGTCGCGTTTCCAGCGGAACTCGCTTCCATCCACCCATATGCGGTGCATGATGACGCCGAGCCGGCGGGCGAGCGCAACCTTCGCGCGCGCCTTGCCCCGGCGCTTCGCCACACCCATCGCCCAGGCTTTCAGCCACGACCACCGCGTCGTGCGCGCGAGCAAGGTGTTGGCGGCTTCGTAGAGCGCCGTACGCATCATCGCGTCGCCGCACCTGGAGATTCTGCCCGTTCGGTCGACCTCTCCGGATTGCCATTTGCGAGGCGCAAGCCCGAAGTGCGCGCCCACCGAGCGCGAGCGCGCAAAACGCGATGGCACGTCGACGCTCGCCCGGAAGGTGAGCGCCGTCACCGGACCCACGCCGGGAACCGTCATCAGGCGACGGCAGACCGGATCGGCTCGCGCCGCCTCCAGCATCATCCTGTGTAGCCGGACGTATTCCGCCAGCAACGCAGAGCGAGCCCGCAGCATCGGCGCCACCAGGCGCGCCAGCTCCGGGCGCTCCGCGACCAGACACCCTACACGCGCCTCCAGCCCGCGACGGGTGACCTTACCCATCTTCAGCCCGAAGTTGCGCAACGTGCCCCGGATGTGGGCCTCGGCGTCGCACAACTGCTTCAGCATGAACCTGCGGTTGGCGAGGAGCATGCGTTTTTCCTGGCTCGACACCGTCTTCACGTGCACCGGGCGAATCAGGTTCGCGCGAACCAGCTGGGCGATCCCGCGCGCGTCGTCGCGGTCGCTCTTGTTCACCGTCGCCGAGAGCACCGCCTTCAGCTGCCGCGTCTCGGCGCAAACCACCGGGAGCCCGGCCTCGGCCAGGCCGTCATGGAGCCACTGAGACAGCGGCCCCGCCTCGAGGCAGATGCGCGTCACGCCGAAGTCCAGCCCGGTGAAGAACGCCGCGAGGGCCGCGGGTTCGCTCGTGACCTTCGCCTCCCGGACGATCCCGCCCTCCGCGTCCACCACGCACACGCTCGTCCACTCCAACGACACGTCGAGTCCTGCAAAATGGTTCATCGCTGTTCCTCCTCCGGGCGCGTAGAGACCGGACCATCCCGGCCTCGCCTCGATCATAAGGCAGAGGAACATCCGCCACACGTGGTAGTTCGGTGGCCAACCCGATTACCCCATCTTCCGTGAACATGGTTCATCGTTCACGGAACCGGAGGTTTATCAGGAGCTCCCGGTAGACGAAAGGGGCAGGCGGGCGGACTTCCTCGGGATCCGGAGCAGAAAAACAGGGGAGCCGGCGCGTGACGCCGACCCCCCGTGGTGATCAGAATGGAATCTCCTGCCCGACGACGCCTGCGGCCACCGCCACGTCGCCCGTCTCGGCGTGCGCGCCGTTGCCATTGCCGTTCCCGTTCATTTTTTCGAGGAACTGCACGCGTCCGCCGGGTGCTACGAGGATCTCGGTCGAGAACCGATCCGAGTCCTCCTCGTCCTTCTTCCAGCGTCTGGTCTGGAGCTTGCCCGCGACGTAGACCAGACGGCCCTTCTTCGCATGCCGTTCGAGCATGTCCACCAGGCCCGGCTGGAAGGTCACTACCCGATGCCATTCCGTCTTTTCCACCCGGTCGCCGCTCTGCTTGTCCACGTAGCCCTCGTCCGTGGCGATGGAAAGATTGGCGACGCGACCCCCGCTCGCGAGATGGTTGATGGTGACGTCGGCGCCCAAGCGCCCGATCAGTTCCGCTCTGTTGAGTCCGAATGCCATGATGATTCTCCTTCGCGGTGTGAGTGTGAAAATGACGGGAGAGAGTCTCTCTCCCCGCCCCCCGGTTCGTCCTATACGCCGATAAACTCCTCCGCCTCGCCTTGCGCCTCGGCGCGCAGCTTGCGAATCGTGTACGCGTCGAGTCCGAGTTCCGCGAGCAGTTCGTCCGGGGTGGGAACGTCGATGTCGTAGTCGTTCTCGTACATGGCCATGCCTCCTCTCGGGTTATCGCGCCCGGCGCGGGAGGGAGACCGTCTCCCTCTCCCCTCCGGGCGTTTCGCCCGGCTCCAGGCTTCGCTCTCACTCTTCCGGGGAGGTTCTCACCCGGTGAGAACCGCCCACGGAGCGTTAAGGGTCTCGGCCCCCGCCGGGTCGAACCGGAGACGGACGGGACCGGGCGCGCCCGGTACGGGTTTTGGATGGACTAGGTGTGGGCAGACCGAGGCGAATCGGGCGGCGCGGCATCCGGGGGACGGCGCTCATGGGGATTGTTGAAAAACCCGGCTCTGGGAGCGGGTGCGTTCCCCTCACCCTGAGTAGCGGCGGAGCCGCGTATCGAAGGCGAAATTCGCATCCCCATCCTTCGATACGGCGCTTGCGCGCCTATTCAAGATGAGGGTTCGGGGCGCTTGCCTGGGATGAAAGTGTCAAGCGTTCTGCGCAGTCCCCTCCCGCAACGATCGGGTTCGACTCACGGTTTGTGGATGCCGCAGCCGAAGATGTAGCCCTTGTGGAGGACGGCCCATGTGGACTTGGGAACGACTTTGCCCGTGAGGGGGTCTTTCCACCCGTAATCGACCCACGCGCCCTGAGGCGTGGCCTTCTTGAGAGCGGCGCGGCCGATGTTGAGGCCGTCCGGGTCGATGAGCGTGGAGGCTTTCGTGCCCACGAGCGAGCGGTCCACGGCGTGAGCGACGATGCGGGCGCCTTCTTCGGCCTTGAGCACGAAAACGTAGAGGTCCAGGTGTCTGAAGTCGGCGCCCGGGCGGTTGGTGAAGCGGTCGAAGGCCGCCTTCATGCCCGCCTCTTCGAACAGGGCGACGGCCCTGGCCACCATGGCCTGCGCCTGGGCGGGGGTGCCGCGTTTTGGCTCATCGGCAAGGGCGGGCGCCGTGAGAAGCAGCAGGGATGCGAAGAGCGCGATTTTCACGGGAAGCGTGGTTTTCATGGCTTCGGGTCCTCTGTTTGTTGCGCCTTCCGGCTGGTGAAAGAGGAGGAAAGTAGAACGGCCCGGACGCGTTGTCAATTCGGCGATGCCGCAGACCCTGGCGGAGCCTGTGGCGGTGGCGGGGCTGCCGGGGCGGGAAGCGGCAGTCCCGAGTCCGGACTGCAATGGGCCGGCGGCGCAGCAGGGCGGCGGACGTCAAACCCTCCCCCGGCCGGGTCGGACCCCCGCCGGCGGGTGGACGGCTGTAAGTACCCCGGTGGCTGCGGCGGGCCGGCAGCGCAGCAGGGCGGCGCCCTTCTCCACGACCCTCGCGGGGGCCATGCTCCAGGCCGCTTACGATGTCATGGAAGCGCCGCGCCCCGGTACACGCCATCCGCCTCGTAGGCCTCGTCGAGCAGGATGAGGGGATGCGCGACGCGAAGGTCCATGCCCCGCTCGCGTGCGCCGAACGCGATCTGGATCTGGCAACCGGGGTTGCCCGTGCAGACCACGGACGCGCCTGAGTCCTTCACGTGCCCCATCTTCCTGTCCAGAAGCCCCATGGAAATCTCCGTATGCGTGAGGTTGTAGCTTCCCGCGGAGCCGCAGCACCACTCGCTCTCCTCAAGCGGCGCAATCTCCAGGTTTCTGATCGCGGCGAGAACCTCGAGCGGCTCGCTGCGGACCCTGAGCGCGTGATACAGATGGCAGGGGTGGTGATAGGCGATTTTTTTGGGCGAGGGGTGATGCGCCGGCCGGACGCCGATTCTCGAGAGAAACACCGTGACGTCCATCGCCTTTTCGCTGAACGCCGCGGCGCGGCCCGCGTAGAGGGGATCCCCTGCGAGCAGATCCTTGTATTCATGGAGCATCGCCGCGCAGCCTGCCCCGGCCAGGATGACGGCGTCGAACCCGCCCGCGTCGATGGCGTCGATGTTCTCGCGCGCCAGGATCCGCGCGGCCTCCCTGTCCCCGGCGTGCGCCTGCAGGGCGCCGCAGCACGTCTGCGCGGCGGGGAAGGCGACACGCGCCCCGTTCGCCGCCAGAGCGCGTACGGCGGCCCGGTTCACGTCGCCGAACAGGATG